>DATDAX010000001.1:0-4380 GCA_036525175.1 Terrimicrobiaceae bacterium
GGGGGAATCGGAATGCTGCCGAAGCGCTCGAGGTCCGGCTCGCGGTCGAATTCCACAATCCTTGAGCCGTCACCAAGGACCTTCGTAACACGCGCGGCTGCGCCCGCGATTGAAAACGCGAAGCCCGCACGCATCTTGCGACCCGGCTTTACCAGGCAGATCCATTCTCGAGGTCCCAACGGCTCGACGAGCAGGAGTTCGATGTGGCGGTCCTGGGAAAGAAGTCTCGCCTTGATGACTCTGGAGTTGTTCAGTACGGCAATGTCGCCGGGGTCAAGGTACTCGGGGAAATCGCGGAAACTGCGATGCTCAACCCGACCAGAGCGACGATCCAACACCAGCATCCGCGACGCGTCACGCTCCTCGAGCGGACGCGAAGCTATAAGGTCCGCCGGAAGGGTGAAGTCATAATCTGCAACGCGCCCGCTCAAACGTCTTTTTTGCCAGGTTTTCTTCCCACGCGTACGAACCCGCATCGTTGTGCCGCGGCATCGACGAGCTCCGCGACACGTTTCTTCAAGCGATAGCCGCGCGCCGCGAGAATACCGACACCTATCAAATACGGGATCCACAGCCACAAATGATTTCCCGGCACGAAGAATTGGCGGTATCCCAGAATGGCGAGGAGTACCAGATTGATAAGAAACGTTGTGGCGACCATGTGCGTGTCAAGTTTGATCCGAGTCATGCATTTCGGTCCGCCATGATACTCGGTCACACTACGCAGTTTGATGCCCCACCAAAAACTTCCGTAGACTTGGATATCCCAGTCCTTCCAGCCAGTATCTATCGAGTAATTCCAACCCTCTGTCTCCAGCGCGGTAATAATTTCGGGCAACAACCTTTCGCGGCCCTGGCCGTTCTCCGTCCAAAAGTTCAGCTTAGAGATGCTGCCACGGGTAGGGGTATAGTTTTGCTCGCGGGAGGCGATGACTGCCGGGGGCGTGCGCTTGAATTTGAGCCACGTAAAATAGCGGGACCAGCCCCGCACGAGCGGCTGTGTGAGGGCCAGGAAAGCGACAACCAGGCGCGCGCGGATGGTATCGTGCCGCGGCTCGAGCTTTGCGTGGATCATGTGGGAAAGCGCCACGAGGAACGTTCCCCCAAACATCAGATAAGGCACGATTCGCAGAAAGGGCAGAGGGATCGACAGGCAGAAGATGAAAAGGGTGAGTGAAACCCATTCGATGCTGCTCAGGTAAGCGGCGACGTCAGATTGCGGAGTGGGGTAGATGGACTGGAAGAGCCCTTCTCCGAAAATACCGTGATAAATTATCGGCTTGTTTACGAGCCAGGTGAAGCGCGGCGCGCCATAGATCTGACCCTTCCAATTCGCCATCCCGGTGGGGCCGAAGAAAACCAGGTGCTTAAATCGAAGGAGGGACTCTGCTTCTCCGTAACCTTGCTGTTGCTTCCGGAAGGCGGCAACAGTGAAGCGCCGGTAGTGCCAGACGATTGCGGAGGGACTAAAGCCAATGATTTGCCCTTCCTGCTGGAGACGCCAGCAAAAATCCACGTCATCCCCGGCCTTGCGATACTCGGGATCGAATCCGCCGATCTTCTCGAAGGCCCACTTATAGAAGGCCATGTTACATCCGGGAATGTGCTCGGCGATAACGTCGGTCAATAGCACATGATTCGGGCCGCCGGGTGCAGCAGCTACGCACGCTTGCACCCAGTTTTCGGCGGGTGGCGAGATGTTCGGACCGCCTACCCCGGCGAAGTTCCCGCTCAGCAGAGTGCCGACCATGAAATAGAGCCACTCGTGATCGGCCATACAGTCGCTGTCCGTATAGGCGATGACTTCGCCTGTCGCAGCCCGGGCGCCGATGTTGCGCGCCACGCTCAATCCCGAATTCTCCTGACGGATGTTGACGACCCACGGGTGCCTCGCGGCGATCTGTGGCGTCTCGTCCTTTGATCCGTCATCGACGAGGATCACTTCGTAGTCGGGATATTCGATACGACTGAGCGATTCGAGGCATCGATCGAGGGTTTTCGCGCCGTTGTAGGAGCAGACAATGACCGAGACCTTGGGATAGTGGGGCAGGCTGACCTTGCGACTCATCGAGCCGCCGTCAGCGAAAAGCTTCTTGACGGTATTAAAGGCCAGCTTAGGCGTGCGATCCCGACGGACCAAGCCGAAAGCCCAGTCGGTAATTTCCTGTCCACCACGAAACCACTCGTCGGTCCACGCGTATACGATGGTTCCTGCAAGGCCTCCGCGTACAACGCTCTCAATGTGCCAGCGAAGCATTTCGGATTGTTCCTCCTCGGGATGGCGGATCGTATCCATGCCGAATTCACCGAGAAGAAGGGGCTTCTCCTCCGCGAGGTTTTGCAGCCGCGCGAGGTAGCTCTCAAAATCAGTCTGCCGGTGAAGGTAGACGTTGAATGTGGCAAAATCCGAGTTTTGCGGCAGCAGGTATTCGGTGGGCGGATAGCTTGCGTACGAGAAAAGCGTGTTCTCGTCCTCGTCCCGTCCAATGTTGATGAGGTTTTCGACAAACTCCGTGACCTGCCGCGGACCTAGCCAGCGAACCATGGTGCTCGGAATCTCGTTGCCGACAAGGTAGCCAAACACAGCCGGGTGGCCGGCATTCTGACGGACGGCTTCGGCGACGGCCCGTTCTGCGTCGCGCCGTATTTTTCGATCGTTGAGGAATTCCAGGTGTTCGCTCCAAGGAATCGAGATAAGTGCGCGCAGGTGGAATTCCTCGCAGAGATCGAGAAACCACTTCGGGGGCACGTAGTACACGCGAATCAGGTTGATTCCGGCTTCGCGCATGAGCGTGAAGTCGCCACGGGCCTTGTTCGGCGTGCCAAAATGCGCGCCATCCGCATCGGGCGCGAACGGGCCGTAGGTAACTCCTTTAACGAAGAACTTTTGATCGCCTTCGAAAAAGAACTTTGCGCGTGTGCGCACCCTATGATTCACGGCGATACCGCTACGGAAGTTAATGGCAATTGTCGAGCGGCCAAAATGGGAGCGTGTGGCGCGACGGATACACGTGACTTATAGATCATTCTTCGCTGGCGGTTGTCGCTAGTAGCCTGCAGCCTGGATGGCGTCCGCGGCGACGCGAGCGGTTTGCTCGATGTCCGCCTCCGTATGTGCGAGCGAAAGAAATCCGGCCTCGAATTGGGAAGGCGCAAAATAGACGCCTCGGTCAAGGCAGGCATGGAAGTATCGTGCGAAAGCCGCCTGATCGCTTCGGCGAGCGTCTGCCAGGTTGCGAATCGGCCCTTCGCAGAAGTAGAGGCAAAACATCGAACCGATGCGATGAAAGGTGATTGGCTTTCCATCGATGGCGGGCCGCATGGCTTCTTCAAGTTTTGCTCCCAACGCCTCCAAGCGGGACCACCCGCCCTGCTGAATCAGCTGATTAACTTGTGCAAGGCCTGCCGCCATGGCGATCGGATTTCCCGAAAGCGTTCCAGCTTGGTAAACAGGTCCGTCCGGTGAAAGCTTTTCCATGATTTCAGCGCGTCCGCCGAAAGCGCCTACGGGAACCCCGCCTCCGATCACTTTGCCCAGGGCCGTCAAGTCCGGCATGACGTCGTAGAGTTCCTGAGCGCCGCCAGGGGACACACGAAATCCCGTCATGACTTCATCAAAGATCAGGAGTGTCCCCTGGGCGTCACATTGAGCGCGCAGGCCCTCGAGAAAGTCAGGTTCCGGGAGGTAGAGACCTGCGTTGGCTGGCACGGGTTCCAGAATGATCGCCGCAACTTCGCCTTTGTTGGTTGTAAGAGCTTGCTGAACGGCACCAAGGTCATTGAATGGGAGGGCTATTGTGAGATTTGCGAGCGCTGCAGGAACTCCGGCGCTGTCCGGCTGGCCGTGCGTAAGAGCGCCGCTTCCCGCCTTGACAAGCAGGGAGTCGACGTGCCCATGATAGCAACCTTCGAACTTGATGATTTTGTCCCGGCCGGTAAAGCCGCGGGCGAGCCGGATGCAGCTCATCGTCGCCTCTGTTCCGCTGTTCACCATGCGGACCCGTTCGATCGATGGAACGAGATTGCAGATCATTTCTGCCATTTCCACTTCCAACGGATTTGGAATTCCAAAGCTCAGACCGTTTGAGGCGGCCCCACAAACCGCCGCGATCACTACGTCCGGGGCATGGCCGAGAATCGCGGGACCCCAAGTTCCCACATAGTCAATGAGTTCCCTGTCATCGACGGTGAAAATGCGGGCGCCCTCAGCTCTCGAGACAAAGAATGGCTCACCGCCGACGCTCCGAAACGCGCGAACCGGGGAGTTCACACCGCCAGGGATTAGGCGTCTTGCGTTTCGAAAAAGCTCGTGTGAAGTCATGGACCAGATGAAAGCCTGAGCCGCGCCTCTGCGCAAATGGCAATCGACGTTACCGGTCT
>DATDAX010000002.1:0-6542 GCA_036525175.1 Terrimicrobiaceae bacterium
GGCGTCAGACGACGCCTCTTACATAACCGGTCAGACGATCAACGTCGACGGCGGACTTATAATGTCATGACTATGCTAACGGAAAACGAACTCAAGCGAAAATCGGTAGAATATCGAAGGACGATTCTCGAAATCATCAAGGCGTGCGGCTCCGGCCACACGGGCGGGGATCTTTCCTGCATCGATATCCTCAACGTGCTCTACAACCGGATACTAAGGGTAAGTCCGCAAACGTTTCAGGATCCCGATCGTGACTACTATGTCCAAAGCAAAGGCCATTGCGCCGAGGCTCTCTTCACTGTGCTCGCAGATCGGGGATTTTTTCCCAAGGACGAACTGAAAACGCTGAACAAGTATGGTTCGCATTTTATTGGGCATCCCACCCGCAAAGTAAACGGCGTCGAGCAGAACACGGGCGCACTTGGCCACGGGCTGGCATTCGCGGTGGGTGCGGCCCTGGCAGCTAAGCAGGATCGCAAGGACTATCGGGTCTTTACCCTGCTCGGCGACGGCGAACTGGCAGAGGGTTCGAACTGGGAAGCCGGAATGACCGCGGCGCACTATCGACTCGATAACTTGGTTGCGATTGTCGACCGCAATGGCTTGCAGATCACCGGTTCCACTGAAGACGTCGTGCAACTCGAGCCACTTGGAGAGAAGTTCGAAGCCTTTGGCTTTGCTGTTCGCCGGTGTGACGGCAACGACATTGGCGATTTGGTTAGGACATTCGAGAGCGTGCCGTTTACGCCTGGGAAACCGAGTTTGGTCCTGGCGAAAACCCGCAAAGGTAAGGGAATTAGTTTCATGGATAATGTGGCGAAGTGGCACCACGGCGTCCCGAGCGACGAGGAATTTAGCCGGGCCATGGCTGAACTGGAGGAGGCGCAAGCCGCATTAGCATAATGGAAAAATTACAAGCAAACTTAGAAGTCTTCGCGACCACGTTGCTGGACCTGGCTCACCAGGATTCCAACTTGCTGGTCGTCACCAGCGATTCGCGAGGCTCGGGAAAGCTGTCGCCCTTCGGCAAAGCCGTTCCGGGGCAGATCGTTGAAGTTGGGATCGCAGAACAAAACCTCGTCGGAGTCGCGGCGGGTCTCGCCGCCGCCGGCAAGACGGTATTTGCCGTTTCGCCAGCCTGCTTTCTCACAGCGCGGTCACTCGAACAAATCAAGAATGACGTTTGTTATTCGGATCAGCCCGTCAAAGTGGTTGGCATTAGCGCGGGCGTAAGCTATGGCGCACTCGGATCGACGCATCATTCTTTGCACGATTTCGCTGCGTTGCGTGCGATCCACAATATCACGATTGTAGCGCCGGCGGACAACTTCGAGACGCGGGAAGCGGTGCTTGCGGCGGTAAAGACGTCCGTTCCGATCTATTTGCGGTTCGGGAAGAAGGCGATGCCTCATCTTTCCCGGCTATCGCCGACTTTTGAGTTGGGGAAAGCCTCCCTCATTCGGCAGGGCACACACCTTACCTTCCTAGCCTCCGGTGAGACGGTCGCGCCAGCCTTGGCAGCCGCCGAAATCCTGGCCAAAGAGGGCGTCGAGTGCAGAGTCGTGAGTGTCCACACAATAAAGCCGTTGGACGAAGCCGCCGTGCTAAGCGCCGCAACGGAAACCGGAGCAGTGATCACCGTAGAAGAACATAGCGTGAACGGCGGCCTGGGCGAAGCGTGTGCCTCTCTGCTCATGCAGAAAGGAGTTCGCGTTCCTTTCAGGATCGTTGGGTTTCCCGATGAGTACACAGTGACGGGAAGTCAGAACGAAATCTTCAAACACTATGGGATCGACGGCCCTGGTCTCGCAGAGACGGCCCGCAACCTAGCAAAACAATAATTCTGAACATATGAACGAAAACAACAAAGGCGCGACCACCATTCCCGCTCCGCCACCAGCCACGGTCGAAGACAGGAAGAGTTGGGCCGAGTGGGTCACCGGCGTGGGAGGACCATTGATCGGTCTCGTGCTGCTTTGCGTCATTTTCTCACTCACGACGGATGTCTTCCTTACATGGCGCAATGCGCTGAACGTGATCGATCAGATTACGGTCCTGGGAATTCTTGCGATTGGCATGACGGCAGTGATCGTCATCGGTGGAATCGATCTCTCTGTGGGTTCGGTCCTCGCCTTCTCCATGATGATGATGGGCTGGCTTTACCAGGCTGTTGGAGTCCCCCTCGGGCTGGCGATCGCTGCGGGCCTTGTTGCCGGCACGGCGTGCGGCGTCGTTAACGGTCTTCTCATTACAAAGGCGAAGCTGCCCCCCTTCATTGCGACTCTGACAATGATGTCCGTCGGCCGTGGTTTGGCGAACATCATCACGGAAGGCAGGCAAATCGTCGGATATCCGGACTGGTTCACTAACCTTTCAACCGTCCGTCATTTCGGGTTTCTGTCCGTAACGGTCGCAATATTCATCGTGCTAGCGCTCATCAGTTGGGCTGTTCTGCGCTATACGACGCTCGGCCGAAGCCTCTATGCCATTGGCGGAAGTGCGGAAGTGGCGCGCCTGGCGGGCATCCCGGTCCAGAAGTTAACCATCGCTGTTTACGCCTTATCGGGACTTCTGGCCGGATTGGCGTCGGTGGCTCTCGCTTGCCGCCTGAATTCTTCCCAGCCGAGCGCAGGAACCGGTTATGAACTCGATACGATTGCCGCGGTAGTCATCGGCGGCGCAAGCCTCAACGGCGGGGTCGGTGGAATCCGGGGAACCGTCGTAGGCGTCCTCATTATCGGCGTTCTGCGAAACGGACTTAACCTTAGCGGTGTTTCGCCTTTTGTTCAGCAAATCGTGATTGGCGTTGTCATCGCCCTGGCGGTGGCGGCGGACACCTTTCGCAGGCGTGACTAATACCACCGCGACGCAAACGCGAAACGAACTCTTCAAAACACACAAAAACCGCAACACAAAATACAAACCATGATCAAAAAATGCATCCCTAAACTCAAGCCCATCGTCGCGGCAGCTGCGGCGGTTGGGATCTGTGCAACCTTCACTTCAACGACTTTTGCGGAGGAGAAGGAGAATCCGAAAGACAAGGAGATAACCATCGGCCTAGCCGTTGCCAATCTCCAGGCCGATTTCTTCAATCAAATCAAGCAATCGGTCGAACGTGAAGCCAAAGCAAAGGGAGTCAAGGTTATCACTGTCGATGCAAAGGGTGATGGTGCCACTCAAGTAAGCCAGATGGAGGACCTCATTACTCGAAAGGTGGATGCGATAATCTACATTCCTGCAGGCGCCAGCGCGGCGGGAGTTCCTGTCAAGGCGGCGCGAGATGCGAAGATTCCTGTTGTCGCCGTTGATCGTAATCCTCCTGACGTTCCTGGCGATACCTTCATCGCCACGGACAGCGTGGGTGCGGCTCGGACCCTTGGCGAATACGTTGGAAAGATTACCGGCGGAAAGGGAAAGGTCGCCATTATCCAGGGTCAACTCGGCACGACACCGGAACAGGATCGGGACAAAGGCTTCAGCGAAGCCCTTGCGAAGTTCCCTGATCTAAAGGTCGTTGCCAAACAGCCCAGCAACGCGTGGATGCAGGACGAAGGTTTCGCCATCGGGCAGGACATGCTCCAGAGATATCCGGATATCACGGTTTTCTTTGGTCGCGCGGATGCCCTGGCCTTGGGGGCCGCCCAGGCCGCCAAAGTTGCAAACCTTAGTGACAAAATTATCGTCGTCGGCTTTGATGGCGATGTCGCGGGCCTCAAAGCGGTCGAAAGTGGCACCCTGAACGCGACGATGACTCAAAAGACTCAAGGGATGGGCAAGCAAGCACTCGAAAGCGCGCTCGACCTCATAGAAGGCAAGACAGTTCCCAAGGAACAGCTTCAAGAGGCCGTCCTGACGACGAAGGAAAACGTTAAGCCTTACATCGAGCAGCATCCTTAATCGCTACTCAAGAAGGATAAATGGCACTAACAAATACAGATTCCACGCAAGCGGGAGGCGCCGTCCAAGGCGGCGCCTCTCCGAGGCTGTCCGTCCGAGGGATCAGCAAGAGCTTCTCTGGCAATCAAGTCCTTTCCGGTATTGATCTCGACATCTATCCCGGAGAGTTGGTCGCTCTACTTGGCGAAAATGGAGCCGGCAAGTCCACGTTCTCATCAATTGTTGGAGGACTGATCCCAGCTGACTCAGGAACAATGCAATGGGAAAGCAAGCCCTACGCCCCGGCAAGTCCGGGTGAGGGAATCGATACCGGAATCGTCTTGATTCACCAGGAGATGCGGCTGTTGCCCGACCTGACGGTCGCTGAAAATGTCTTCGTCGGGCGTCTCCCCAATCGGGGGGGATTCGTCGACAGAGAGTCCATGAATCGCCGAGCCCAGGAACAGCTTCATCGGCTCGGATTGGATATTGCGCCGACGACGCTGGTTCGAACGCTGCGAGTCGCCGCACAACAACAAGTTGAGATCGCCAAGGCGCTCACCCTAAAGGCCAAGCTCTTGATCCTGGACGAACCGACCGCCGCTCTCGGTGGAGAAGAGACCGAACGGCTCTTTTCTCAAATTGACCAACTCCGCAAACAGGGAGTCAGTTTTATCTATATCAGCCATCGGCTTGAGGAGATCGCGCGCATTGCAGACAGGGTGGCCGTGTTACGCGATGGCCGACTGGTGGCAACGCACCCCACTGCCCAGGTGCCGGTGAACGTCTTGCTCGAAAATATGGTGGGCCGAAGCGTCGACCGAATCTTCCCGAAGATCGAAAAACCTGAGGAAAAAGAGGTCCTGAAAGTCGACGGGCTAACCTCCCCAGACGGTTCCTTCACGGACGTGAGCTTTGCGGTCCACGCCGGCGAGATTTTTGGAATCGCCGGCATTGTCGGGGCAGGCCGGACCGAATTGGTTCGTGCAATTACAGGAGCCGATCCCATCAGCTCGGGCTCGATAGAGATCGACGGCCGTCCCGTGCAGATCAAAACGCCAAGTGACTCGATCAAAGCGGGCGTTGTGCTGGTCCCCGAAGACCGCAAAGCGCAAGGTGTCGTATTGTCTCACACGGTTGCGACGAACCTGGCGCTCGGAAACTTCGATCGCTTGGCGACCAACGGTTTCATCGCTCCGCGCCAAGTGGAAGCATTTGCCGTGGATGCCATCAAGCGTCTTGGCGTGAAGGGCAAAGCTACTCAACTGGTGCGTTATCTTTCCGGCGGCAATCAGCAAAAGGTCATTATCGCTCGCTGGATTTCGCGCGGACCGAAGGTCTTTATTCTCGATGAACCAACCCGGGGAATCGACATGGGAGCAAGGGCCGCCATCTACGAAACAATCACCGACCTGGCAAAGGCCGGCATGGCCGTCGTCGTCGTCAGCTCGGATCTCGAGGAAGTGATGGGGCTTTCGCATCGGGTCCTTGTCCTTGCTCGCGGCCGAAACCAGGGAATTCTCGAGGGTCCCCAGATAACCAACGTTGCCATCATGGAACGGGCAACTGCTTAGCATTTAGCGGGCTTTCCAATCTTATTACTTAGCTATGAACTTATTCAGTCTCGAAGGAAAAATCGCGTTCGTCACCGGCGCGGGTAGTGGCATCGGTCAACGCATCGCGCTGGGCTTTGCGGAAGCTGGAGCATCGGTTGGATGCTTCGATCTTGCCAGGAGCAGCAGCGGTCTCAACGAAACCCTCAAGAAAATCGAAGAGGCTGGCCAGCGCGGGCTAGTCCTTACTGGGGACGTTACGAAGCCTGAAAGTCTCTCGACGGCAATTTCCGCCCTTGAGAAAGAGCTCGGCCCTTTATCTGTTGCGGCCAACTGCGCTGGAGTCGCGGACGCGGCGCCCGCCGAAGAGATGCCGCTGTCCCAGTGGCAGCGAGTGTTCGACATTAACACCACCGGCGTGTTTCTATCTTGCCAGGCAGAAGCAAAGGTCATGCTGCCGCGCAAAGAAGGTTCAATCGTCAATATCGCCTCGATGTCCGGCACAATCGTAAATCGCGGCATTCTTCAGGTGCATTATAACGCTTCTAAGGCCGCGGTCATCCAATTAACAAAGAGCTTCGCCATGGAGTGGTGCCCATCGGGTATACGCGTCAATGCGATCAGTCCCGGCTATACGGCGACTCCGATGAATGTGCGTCCGGAAGTCGCCGAGCAAGTGAAGCAGTTTGAGGCCGACACCCCGATGGGGCGCATGGCCACAGTTGATGAGATGGTTGGCCCGGCCGTATTTCTCTCCAGCAAGGCTGCATCCTTCGTCACGGGCATTGATCTGATCGTCGATGGCGGATTCGTCTGCTGGTGACGTCCCACCCGGCCCGACTTTATGGCAAAGGATTTCCTCCTGGCGGTTGACCAGGGAACGTCGAACACCAAGGCGATCGTCATCGATCGCGAAGGCAAAATCGTGGCGAGGGCTTCTGTGCCGATGGAGATCGCTTTTCCGCAACCAGGCTGGGTCGAGCAGGATCCTTTGGCGATTTGGCAGGCAGTCGAGACTGTCGTCGAGGGTTGCCTCAAGGAAATCTCTCCCAAGGCCGTGGCGGCCATCGGGATCTCGAATCAACGCGAGACCATTCTGGCCTGGGATCG
>DATDAX010000003.1:0-11727 GCA_036525175.1 Terrimicrobiaceae bacterium
CGGGCAGATTGTCGGCAAGCGTGTCGCCTTTATATTTTGACTGAAATTCATTGTAGCCCGCGGTCGCCCGGTCGGTCGCGTTCTGCAAGGCGTATGTCATGGTGGTGAAATACAGGGCGCGCTTCTTGTCTTCTTCCCTGGTAAGAAAGGGACCGACGTGGTTGAGCACCACACGGGCTTCGTTGTTTCTTCCTTGCTGAAAGTAGATTTCGGCCATCTTCAGGAGGGCCGTGGCGGTTTGATCAGGCTTGCCCTGGAGTTCGGCGAGTTTCTTGAGTTCGCGTTCGTTGTCACGGTCGAGCTGCCTCTTTAGGGTGGCGTTGTTGGCTCGCAAGGCCGCGGCTTTCTTTGCCGTGAATTCCTTTAGTTTGTCTTGCTGTAGCGCTATGATCTGTTGCGTCGGAGCGACGGCACGATACGCGGCGAGTGCTTCCGCGTAGAGTCCTGGGCGTTCGGATTCCGGGCTGTAGGCAGCCTGGTTGAGAAGGATCTCCCCAAGCTGGAAGTTCGCCTCATTTATGAGCGCAACGTCTTCCCGTTTCTTAATGATGTCGCGAAGATAATCGGTGGCGCGCTGATACAGTTTGAAGGCCTTTGTCTTGGCGGAAGCGTCTCCCGTCGCCAACAGGGCGCTTCCTTGCGTCGCGAGCGTGACGGCGAGAAGATTCTTGCTCTTGGAGGCTGTACTGCTCTGAGGAAATCTTTGAAGATTCAGTTCGAGATCCCCAATTGCGTCGTCGAATTTCCTCAGTTGGTACTCTGCGACAGCGCGGCTGAAAATGGCGTTCTCTAAATCAGGCGCTTGCGGGTACTTGTCGATGTAGCCAGTGAATTTTGCGACGGCGTCTTCGAACGTGCTGTTGCGCTTCGGATCGGCCGTGGGCATCGCGGCGGCCTTTGCCGAGAGGATTTGAGGCACGAGCCCATCGGCTACTTGCTTAAGTTCGGGCGACAGCGGCGGACCTGACTCGGCCTTTGCGAGAGTGTTCAGCGCGTGATCGAACTGCGCTAAAAAATAGTAGCAGAATGCCAATTGGAGCTGGACCGAGGAGACGATGCCGTCGGTGGGGTAATCTTTGAGCAGCTTCTCGTAAATCGCAGCTGCGGCCTTGTAATCACCCGTTGAGTAAATCTCGTAGGCGGCGGCGTTGGCATCGTTCGCGCCTTTGGACTGAGCGCGCACGGGCGACAGCGAGGCAAGCAAGAGCAAAAGTCCGGAGACAATGCGCGATATCAGGCGATTCATGGGACGAGAGCAATTACGCTGCTTCACCTTTCATTGCCACAGGAAAAAAGCCGCCACGAGGCAGAACTCCAATGTGCCGCGGAATGAGCGAAAAGACCATCGCCCCAAGGTGGTCGAGGGAGGCGAGCTTTCAAGAATTCAGCAAGCTTCGGTCGCGGGCTGAACCATTAGATCGTCGAGCGTCACGCGCGGACGCCGCACTCGAAAGACGGCGATGCCAGCCGCAGCCGCACCGGCCCAATCGCGCTCCGGGTCGTCACCGGCATGAAGGCAACACTCCGCGGCAACGTCCATCATATCGAGCGCTCGATGAAAAATTCCCGGATCGGGCTTTTCGCACCCAACCTCGCTGGAAATAATAAGCTTTTCGAACCGTGCGGCAACGCCAAGGTCTTCAAGCACACGCTGCAAACGCCGGTCAAAGTTGGAGATTACAGCCAGGCGGAATCGTCCTGCCAGCCGGTCAAGGCATCGTAAGGCGTCGTCGTAGAGAACCCAGACACCCGGCTCGGCAAAATGCGCATAGAGTTCGTCGAACCAAGCACTTTCGTCGATCTGCGCAGCCGTGGGTGAGGCGGCGTGGAGCACATCGAGCGCCAGTTCCCTCCACCATGGGCGATCGTCCTGATGCCGCGGCCCGCGCGAGGGAGAGCGGGATGGGCGCGATCTCCAGACGTCGCGAAAAGCGGATTCCATCCGTGCCTCATCCGCTTCAAGGCCATACTTCCGCGCTATTTGCGCGTAGTGCCAGCCCACAGGCCTTGCAAGCCGGATCAGCGTACCGGCAGCGTCGAAGAAAATGACGCCTGCTTCCCCCTTGACCTTCCCTAGCACGACGTCCATATTATTCCATTCCCAACCATGCGAAGAAGCGGGTTCCCATCCCGCTTTTTTCATCTAGGGAAGTACGATTTATGAATTCCGAACTCATAGCGATGCTTGATTATCTCGAGCGCGAACGGAGCATCAAGCGAGAGGTGCTCGTCGAGGCGATTTCCGGCGCTCTGCTCACGGCTTCCAAGAAGAACTTTACCTCGGGAACCCGCGAGCTGCGCATCGATATCGACCCGAAGTCCGGCGCAATTCGCGCCCTGGCCAAGCTCATTGCAGTCGAGCGCGTCCAAAATCCTCATGATGAGATTCTTATTTCAAAGGCGCGTGCCGTAAAGCCCGGTATCCAGGTCGGAGAAGAGATTGAAATTGAGGTGACACCACGGGATTTCGGACGCATCGCCGCCCAGGCCGCACGGCAGGCGATCAACCAGCGCATTCGTCAGATCGAGAAAGACATGATCTATGAGGAATTCAAAGATCGTGCGGGCGAGATCGTCAGCGGCACAGTCCGCCGCTTCGAGAAATCGGACGTGATCCTGGACCTTGGAAAATTTGAGGGAACGATGCCCGCTCGGGAGCGGGTGGTCACCGAGGAATACAGTGTCGGTGACCGTCTGCGCGCCTATGTCGTTGCCGTGGACAATGCTTCTCGTGGCCCGGAGATCATCCTGTCGCGCAGCCATCCGAATTTCGTTCGTCGTCTCTTTGAGATCGAAGTCAGTGAAATAGCCGACCGTACCGTCGAGCTAAAGGCCATTGCCCGCGAGGCGGGTTATCGCACGAAGGTCGCCGTACACAGCGGCGATCTCAAGGTTGACCCCGTGGGAGCCTGTGTGGGCATGCGAGGGGCTCGCGTAAAGAACATCGTCAGAGAGCTCAACAACGAGAAGGTGGACATCATTCGATGGGATCCCGATCCTCTGAAATTCGCGGCAGCTGCGTTAAAGCCCGCCAATATTCGCAGCATCTCGCTCGACGAGGCCACGCACACCGTGCGCGTCCTTGTCGGGAAGGATGACCTGTCGCTCGCCATAGGAAAGCGCGGTCAGAACGCACGCCTAACGTCCAAGCTGACAGGCTGGGACGTGGATATCGAAGAGGATAAGACCGCTGAGCAGGTTTTGGAATCCCAGAAGGCCCAGGCTGCCCACTCGATGGCCGAGGCACTTGGCATCAGCGAAGACGAGGCGCAAACGCTTGCCGCCGGCGGAATGAATTCCATTGAGGTTATCCTTACCGCGGATGCCGACGATATTGCGGGACTGCTTGGCTGCGATGTTGACAAGGGTCAAAAGATCCTCGATGCCGCTCGCGCGTCGGTGCAACCCCAGGAAACGGCCGCCTCCTAGGCCATGAAAACTCCACACCCTTTCCTACATGGCCACTACAAAATCCGAGGACAAAGCAACAAAGCCTAAGATTTCTCCGATTTCCGCCGGCGCAAAGAATCCGACGGTTGAGGAGGCGCGTTCGGAGGTGCCGCCGCCGGCGCCAAAAGCGCCAGCCGAGACGCTTGACCTTCTTGAACCCAAGAAGAAAGTCAAACGACGGGAGGCAGATGGTGGTACGCCGAAGCCGGTTCTCCCTCCAATCCAAAAGATACAGGCCAGGCCACCTGCAAAGGTTGCCGTCGTCGTTGAGAAAGCTGCGGAGCCGGTGGAGCCCAAGGAGGTGCCGGTTGAAACTCCCGCAGAAGAGGCGGTCGCGGCCGAGTCTGAAAGCGGCAAAAAGGTGATCCATCTCAAGACGTCGATCACGGTAAAGGAGTTGGCTCCGTTGATCGGAATCAAGCCCTTTCAGGTCATTGCCGATCTGATGGCGCTTCAGATCTTCGCCAATATCAACCAGACGCTGGAACTCGACACAGTCGCGAAGCTTTGCGACAAACACGGCTTCATTCTTGAGCGAGAGAAGAAGGACACCTCCAAGGGCCATCACAAACAGGAAGTCAAGGTCGAGGCTCCCAAGGAACCCGAGAAACCCCGAGAGGAGGCCCTTAAGCCGCGCGCCCCAATCGTCACCTTCATGGGGCACGTCGACCACGGCAAGACTTCTCTTCTTGACGCGATCCGCAAGAGCCGCGTTGCAGCGGGCGAAGCGGGTGGCATCACGCAGCACATCGGCGCTTACCGCGTCGAGCGTAGTGGACAAGCCATCACCTTCCTGGACACACCCGGTCACGCCGCCTTTACGGCGATGCGGGCTCGCGGAGCCAACGTGACCGACATTGTCGTGCTCGTTGTGGCCGCCGATGACGGACTCATGCCCCAAACGCTCGAGGCTATTAACCATGCGAAGGCGGCGAAGGTCCAAATCATGGTGGCAATCAACAAGATCGATCTGCCATCGGCCAATTTGGACAAGGTGAAGACGCAGCTTCAGGATAAAGGACTTACGCCTGAGGACTGGGGAGGGGAGATCATTTGCTGTCCAGTCAGCGCCACCAAGGGAACGGGTGTCGACACTTTGCTTGCGATGATCAGCCTTCAATCGGAGGTGCTCGAACTCAAGTCCGATCCCCGTGCGACTCCACGATGCACAGTCATCGAAGCGCAGCTCGAACAGGGTCGCGGACCGACGGCAACTGTGATCGTGCGCATGGGTACGCTACGGGTCGGCGACGCGTTCATTTGCGGAAACTATTGGGGCAAGATCAAACAACTTATCAACGACACCGGCAAACCGGTGAAGGAGGCCGGTCCGGCCATGCCTGTCAAGGTCCTTGGTCTCAGCGGGCTTCCCAATGCGGGAGACGAGTTGGTCGTGATGGAGAGCGAGCGAGCCGCCCGGCTGCTAAGCGAGGAGAGGCTCCTTGACACTCGCAGCAGCAAACTGGCGGCCCCACAGCGCGCCACACTCGAGAATCTTTTTGCCAATATCGCCGAAGGCCAGAAGCCTACGCTGCAGATCGTTCTCAAGGGAGACGTCCAGGGTTCGGTCGAAGCGCTCGTCAGCGCGCTCAAGGATATTCCGCAAGCCAAGATCACTCTCGACATTATCCATTCGGCGGTTGGTCCCATTACCGAATCCGACGTGCTCTTGGCCAGCGCTTCGAACGCGGTGATCATCGGATTCAGCGTCAAGGTTGAGAACAACGCATCAACCGTAGCGAAGCGTGAGGGTGTCCAGATCAAGCTTTACAGCATCATCTACGAATTGATCGACCAGGTTAAAGAGGCGATGGCTGGAATGCTTGAGCCTGAATTGCGCGAGACGGTCATCGGCCATGCCGAAGTTCGGCAGGTATTCGATCTTTCGAAGGGCAAGGTGGCTGGGTGCTATGTGAATGACGGCCGAATTAGCCGTAGCGCACGCGCTCGCGTTCTTCGCAAGAAGCAGCCCATTTATGACGGCGGAATTGGAACGCTCAGGCGGTTTCAGGATGATGTCAAAGAAGTTCGCGCCGGACTGGAGTGCGGGATCAAGCTGGGGGATTTCTCCGAGTATCTGCCCGACGATATCATCGAGTGTTACACGCTTGAGAAGGTTCCGCAGCAGCTTTGATACGCCCGATCAGGGGGCGGGTAGGCTTGTCCTTGTAGATTGGCGCAGTATCTCCCTGGTGACACTGGCGGTCCTTGTGACGTTGTCTCTGGGCGATGTTGCCAGTGGTCAGGAGGGAGCACCTCTCCTTGACAACACAGGCTTCGTCGAGAATCCGAAACCAACCTGGGAAACTCAGAAAAAGGCGCGAACCTTTGTGCTCGGTATTCCCGCACCCCGCGGGCAAATCACGGACCGAAATGGCAAGCCGCTGGCCCAGACCCGCTTGAGCTACAATCTCGCGATCAGTTTTCCCGCGCCTTTGGACTGGCAGGACAGTCGGATTCTGACGTTTGCGAAGCAACAGATCACACTTGCAAGCGGGCTGCTAAATCGAGCGATTTCCGTTTCCGACGAGGCGATCCTTAACCATTACAAGAACCGCGGGGTGCTTCCGATGGATATCGTGGAGGATCTCAGCCCGCAAGAACTCGGAGTGGTTCAACGCGGCGTGACACCGAATCTCGTGTTGCGACAGACCTATGTGCGCTTCTATCCCAACGGTCCGCTCGCCGGCCATATCATCGGTTACACTGGACGCGAGGCTCCGCTCTCTGTCCGCCCAATTGAGAACAACGACTTGATTTTTTCCGACAGTGAAGGACGCGAGGGCCTTGAGCAGATTTTCGACAACGAACTTCGCGGGCAGGCCGGCCAGTTGCATGTCACTTACGACGCAGCTGGAAACAAGACGTCTGAGCGCATCGCCCGCCCGCCCGTTCCCGGCTATAACGTCATCACTACGCTGGATGAGGATGTTCAGCGTATCTGCGAGAACGTGCTCGCCAAGAGCTGCAAGCGCGGCGCAATCGTCGTTATCGATCCCAACAATGGCGAGATTTTGGCCATGGCTTCACAGCCTGGCTTTAATCCGAACGAGTTTGTGCCGGTTGTGAAGAAAGAGGTCTTCGAAAAGTACAGCAACGACGAAGCCGCGCCGCTTGTGCCCCGAGCGTATCGATCGGCGTACCCGCCCGGTTCAGCCTTTAAGGTCGTCGTGGGTTTTGCGGCACTCGAAAGTGGAAAAATCACGTCGGAGAACCGATTTGACTGTCCGGCCGCCATTACGATTGGTGATCATACATTCAGGAACTGGAAGAAAAGCGGCGCGGGCAGCCTGAATTTCGTTCAAGCCCTTACGCAGTCCTGCAATACATGGTTTTATCAGGTTGCGCTGAAGATCGGAGCGGATCCCATCATTGAGTATGCGCATCGTCTTGGCCTTGGGAAACGAACGGGAATTCCGATTTATGCCGAGAGCGACGGCAACATTCCCACCGACGATTATATGATGCGCGTCCATAAGCGTGTCATCAAGCGAGGCGACGTCGCGAACATGGCGATTGGTCAGGGCGACATCTTAATCACCCCTCTGCAGATGGCGCAGGCATTAAGCGTCATCGCTTCCTCCGGAAAGTTTCATCAAACCCGGCTCGTGAAACAGGTGCAGAGCTTGGACAATAAGGTGGTTGCCGCCTACCCCGACCGCATGCGTGAGGAAATTCCCGTTTCGCCTCAAATTGACAAGGCGTTGCGCCGCGCCTTGCAGAATGTGGTCTACGACGGACAGGGGACGGCCCATTCCGCCAAGGTCAAGGGTTTGCGTGTCGCGGGCAAGACAGGGACCGCTCAATGGGGTCCCGAGAACAAGCAGCGCACAGCGGCATGGTTCGCCGGATTTGTACCCGCCGAGAATCCCGAGTACGCTTTCGCCGCCCTTTACGAGGGCGAGCCAAACGACGACTCTGTTCACGGCGGATCGCACGCTGCTCCGCTGGCGAGCAAGGTTTTCCGTGAGGTCTACAAGCTTAGGAAAACGCGCGAGGACGCCTCTGCGGAAGCGGCGGAATCCGTTGATGAAAAGGAACAAGAAGAGGACCAACCGGGACGAGACGAGTCCAATTAGCGCGCTGGTGGGAATCGAAATCAGCGCCCTGGTTGTCTTTCGCGGGTCATCCGGCTTCCTTCAGCCCTACGAAAAATAGGTATCGTCGTGCGAATAGGGCGGCGCGCAGCAACAGAGAAAGCGAAGTGCCGTAGAGGCTGTGATTTGATGCCAGGCGCCGGGAGGGATCAGGATTGCGTCTCCCGGAACGACCAGACGTGTTTCCCCGTCGATCTCCATCGCGCCTTCGCCCTCCAGCAGAAAGTAGAATTCCTCACTTTTCCTATGGTAGTGTCGATCGGTTGCGCGTCCGGCGGGAATGCTGGCCTCTGCGAGGCTTTGATTGAGAACGGGTGCGTTGGCGGTATCGAGGATGCTTCGAATCCGCGAGCCATCCTTGGTCGTAAAGGGTTTTTGGCTGGATACGTTCAGAACAATCATTGAGAGTTCGCGCCTATGAAATTTTACGAAGGTTGCACGGCACTCATTACCGGAGCTTCTTCGGGATTGGGAGCGGAATTTGCCCGGCAACTTGCGCCTCATGCGCACTCGCTCGTCTTGGTGGCTCGCCGCCTGGAGAGGCTGGATGCAATGAAAAGCGAGCTCGAGGCTCTTCACAAGAGACTGACTGTTTTCGTCTACGGTGTGGATCTTGCCAAGGAGGACCAGCGCGTCGCTCTCGTGAACTGGCTGCCTTCCCAAGATCTGGGCATTGACTTCCTGATCAATAACGCCGGGCTTGGGGATCGGGGCCCTTTTGAGTCGAGCGATTGGAACAAGGTGAGGGCAATTCTCGATGTAAATACCTGCGCCCTAACCCATCTGATTCATCTGCTCCTTCCCTCGATGACACTTCGCGGTCGTGCAGCGATACTTAATGTAAGCTCGGTGGCGGGATTCATCCCGCTTCCCAATACCGCTGTCTACTCGGCTACCAAGGCGTATGTCACGAGTCTCTCGGAAGCACTCGCCATTGAGCTGCGCCCAAGAGGGATCACGGTGACGGCGCTGTGTCCGGGTCCGATCGCGACCGAGTTTCATTCCGTTGCGCGCCGACCGGGAGTGGAAGCGAGGCCGTCGCATGCGGACTCTATGCCAGCGTTTGTTGTAACACCCGAGGAAGCCGTGCGTGCTGCGCTCGTCGCGGTATCCCGTGATCGTGCCCGTGTCGTGCCGGGTCCATTGCTTTGTGTTTCAATAGCCCTGGCGCTGATGGTGCCCTTTTTCATCACGAGAGAAGTGCTAAGAGCTTTGAGAAACAAACTCTGAACCCTGCGGACCATGAATCAGCCATTGACAAGATTGCTGGGCGTCAAAATGCTGCTCCTGTGAATAAAATCACAAAAATGTCTGGCATTCGGCCGGAAAGTGCGGCGTTCGCCCAAACGCTGGAGCTGATCAATCCGCATCTCTACTCAGTCGAGGCGCGGATTCGCGAGCAGGCGCGGGCATTTGATCCGGCCGTCGAGGGTTACGTTGCCTATGTTTGCGAAAAGGGGGGGAAGCGGCTGCGGCCGGTGTTGGCGCTATTGGCTGGCGGAGCGTCGGGTCGCATTACCTCGGGGCACGTGGATCTCGCCGTCATCGTTGAAATGGTGCACATAGCAACCCTTGTTCATGATGACATCATGGACGGCGCGGAACTTCGACGCGATCAGCCGACGGCCAACGCGAAATGGGGAAATTCCATCAGCGTGCTGTTGGGAGACTGCCTTTTTGCTCACGCGTTGCGTCTGGCAACCGGATTCAGCAACAACGCGATTTGCCGGCGCATCGCAGATGCGGCTTCAGACGTCTGCTCGGGCGAGATCATTCAGACGCAAAGGCGCTACGATTTGAAATTGAGCACTGCAGACTACTATCGCATCATCGAGATGAAGACTGCGGCGCTATTCTCCGTGGCGTGCGAACTGGGTGCCTTCATCAGCGAGGCCAGCCCGGGAGTAATTGGCGCCCTTAAGAATTTTGGACTGAAGGTCGGTACCGCCTATCAGATCTACGACGATTGCCTTGATCTAACGGGAAGCGAAGAGGAGACAGGCAAAACGCTTGGGACCGACATCCGCAAAGGAAAGTTCACTCTTCCGGTTCTCCTGACTCTCCAGAACCGCCAGGGACTTGATCTGAGCACACTGCGCGACCTTCTGTTGCGCGAGGAGGGAGTCGACGAGGAATTTCTGGCAGATCTCCTAAGCCGGGCGGGATCGATCTCTGCAGCCGCGCAGATAGCTAGGAGAATGCTCAACGAAGCCCGCCAATCCCTTGAGGTGGTTCCCGTCAACCGTTACGTCAGCGGCCTACAGACCATCACTGATCATCTGATCGGGCTGGTCGACCGATTGGCGTAAGACTCCTCGCGTTTTAATCCACGAGCGTCGCCTGCACCATCCTCCTCCGTGCGCATACGGGAAATTCCCCCAAGCGACCGCCCTCGCGAAAAGCTCACCGCACATGGAGCTGCCTGCCTGACGGACGCCGAATTACTGGCGATTTTCCTTAGAACCGGAGTGAAAGGGAAAAGCGCGATCGCGCTCGCAGACGAACTTCTGAAGTCCAAGGGCTCCTTGAGGACGTTGTCCCGTTGCCAACCGGCGGAACTTTCGAAGACAGTCTCCGGCATGGGACCGGCCAAGGCAGCCGAACTCGCGGCGGCCTTCGAACTGGGGAAGCGCCTTGCGCGGGGCGGGACCGAGCGGCCCATACTCGACAGTGCGGAGGTCATCTACGAGACGTTTGGCGCTGAACTTCAGGCGCGCGACCGGGAATTGTTGAGGGTCGTATTGCTCGATACGAAATTGCGGCTCCTGGCGGTTGAGGACGTGGCGCTTGGCTCACTGAACGAATGCATCGCACACCCTCGCGAGATTTTTCGCCCGGCAATCGTTCATTCTGCCTACGCGGCGATTCTTGTTCACAATCATCCTTCCGGCGATCCCACTCCGAGTCAGGCGGATCACCGTCTCACCAGACAGCTAAGCGAGGCCTCCAAGCTCCTTCAAATCAATCTGCTCGATCACATTATCATAGGGCTTCCCGACGGGGGAAGACATCCCTATTTTAGCTTTCGCGAAGCAGGTGTGCTATGAAAGTTCATCCCACCGCGATTGTTTGCCAAGGCGCAGAATTGTCGGACGACGTCGAAATTGGCGCCCACGCGATCATCGGAGGAGGCGTCAGGCTAGGCCCAAGATGTGTCGTTCAAGCGCATGCAATCCTTGAGGGTCGCACGACTCTCGGAGCGCGGAACTTTATCGGCTATGGCGCTGTAATTGGCGCAACGCCTCAGGATTTTGCGTTCGGTGAGACAGTATCCAGTGAGGTGCTCATCGGAGAGGGCAATACGTTTCGCGAGTATGTGACCATCCACCGCGGGACAAAGGAAGGCTCAGCAACTGTCGTCGGAAACAATTGCTATCTTATGGTGGGAACCCATCTTGGGCACAATGTCAGGTTGGGTGACAACGTGGTCATCGCCAACAATTGCCTCCTCGCGGGTTACGTGGAAATCGGCGATGGAGCCGTACTTGGCGGGGGGACCGTTTTTCATCAATTCCTGCGGGTTGGGCGGCTCGCGATGGTGCGCGGAGGCACACGCTTTGGAAAAGATATTCCACCTTATGTCTCGGCCGACGGAGAAAACCTGCTTTCCGGAATCAATGCCGTCGGGCTGCGCCGGGCGGGATTTTCTCAGAGTGCCCGCCTGGAGGTCAAACGCGCCTTCAAGCTGGTCTTTTGGAGCGGAATCAATGTCTCTCAGGCGCTCGAGCGGGCAAAGGACGAAACCTGGAGCGCCGACGCGAGGCAGTTTTTCGACTTCATTGCCGCGTCCAAGCGCGGGGTCTGCGCGGCCAACCGCGTCCCTCAAGGCGACGGCGCGGATGCGCAGGAAGAACCTTAAGAGGCTTCAGGTTTGGGCGGGGTGCCGATCCACGCGGCGACGTAGACATCCTTGACGCTGACGCCGGCGCGCCTGGCGACGTCGCGGCAGGAACCATACTCCGGCACCGCTTGCACGAGTTCGCCCCCCAGGAAGCCAAGCTTGATACGCACCGTCCCATAGGGTGTTTCGCGGTGATGGAATTCGCGTCTGAGCTTCAGCCGTTGCGCACGATGCATGCGAACGCCGAAAGCCGTCGTTTCCGTGAGAAGGATGCGCGCGAGTTCGGAGGCTTTTTCGTTTGAGCAAAGCACAGTGACAACGAACCCGGGCCGGTTCTTC
>DATDAX010000004.1:0-5223 GCA_036525175.1 Terrimicrobiaceae bacterium
CACGGCTTTGGGAGGTAGTCAAAAGCTCGCCGCCTCATCGCCTCGACCGCCGTTTCGACAGATGCATAGGCCGTGACGATCACAACAAATGACTGCGGGCTCACGCGCACGATTTCCTCAAGGACATCGAGACCGCTCTCCTGACTCAGCTTGAGATCAAGAAATACGACGTCGAAGTTCGCTCGTTTGAGTTCGTCTACCGCATCGCGTCCGCTGGATGCTGTGGAAACCTCGTGGTTCATGGACTCCAGCGCCAATGAAAATGTGCGCCGTATGTTCCTTTCGTCATCAACAACCAGCACGCGCATGAAGTCGCCTTTAGCGCAAAGCCAGGGAAAAGAAAATCCCCGCGCTGAGGTCAGGCCGCCGGAACCGGCTCCAAGGGGGCGCTCGACTTTGCAGGGGGAGCCTTCTTTTTCCTGCGCGTCGTGAGTTTTCGAATGACCACGTAAAATACGGGCGTCAGGAACAGCCCGAAGAACGTGACACCAAGCATGCCAGAAAATACTGCGGTACCCAAGGCGCGGCGCAGTTCGTAGCCGGCGCCTGTTGCCAGTGCGAGCGGAACCACCCCGAGGATGAAGGCGAACGACGTCATCAGGATGGGCCGGAGACGCAGACGGCTCGCTTCGACAGCCGCTTCGAGCGGCGTCTTGCCTTCACGTTCTTCAATCATTTTGGCATATTCCACGATCAGAATCGCGTTCTTACTGGCCAGCCCAATCAGAACGACGAATCCGATCTGGGTGAAGATGTTGTTATCGCCGCCGGAAATGGAAATGCCCACGAGAGAGAACAAGACGCATAGTGGCACGATCAGGATTATTGCCAGCGGCAAGGTCCAATTCTCGTACAAGGCGGCAAGGACAAGGAAGACGAAAAGGACACAAATCGGAAACACATACAACGCGCTGTTTCCCGCCTTGATTTCCTGGAGGGCCGTCTCGGTCCATTCGTAGCCGTAGCCGGCTGGAAGGTTTTCGCGGGCGAGCTCCTCCATCGTCTCGATCGTTTCACCTGTGCTGTACCCGGCTGCTGGATTGCCGTTGAGTTCCGCCGCGGGAAACAAATTGTAACGAAGGACGCGCGACGGCGCGCTGATTCGGCGAAGTTCGATCAGGCTTCCCAGAGGAACCATCTCACCGGCGGTGTTGCGTGTCTGCAAGCGAAGGATGTCGTCCGGTCGCGCCCTGAACGCTCCGTCCGCCTGCGCGGTAACTTGGAACGGTTTACCGAACAGTGTCAGGTCGTTGACGTAAATGGAGCCTAGATAAAATTGGAGGGCCTCAGAGATCGCGCTCACGTCGACCCCTTTGCTCTTGGCTTGGATGCGGTTGATATCCGCGTAGATCTGCGGAGTGTTCGCGCGGAAAAGCGTGAAGACCCGATCCAGTTCCGGGCGGGAAGGCGCCTGGTCAATTGGGTCCTGCAAGGCCTTTTCAAGGGCTGCAGGCGTGCCGCCGCCGCGATCCTGCACCATGAGCTTGACCCCACCCGTGGTACCTAGCCCGCGCACCGATGGGACCGGAAAAGCCAGGACACGCGCCTCGCGAATTTGGGCAAACTTCGGCTGGATGGCGGCGAGAATGCCTCGAAGTGACTTTGCCGGATCCTTCTTTCTCTCTTCAAAAGGCTGGAAGATGCAAATGACCGTACCGCTATTTGGCGACGTCGCCTGAGTGATGATTGAGCTTCCTATGCGGTTGATCGTATGGGCCATGCCGGGGGTCGATTTCAGGATGTCCTCCACCTGATTCATGACTTGTTCGGTGCGTTCCAGCGAGGCACCCTCGGGCAGCTCGACGTTGACGAACATCACACCCTGATCCGTCTCGGGTATGAATCCGGTCGGAACCTTTTGAAACATGTATCCTGTCAGCACCAGGAGGCCGCCGTAGACGAGCAGAACAAGGAAGCTCCAGCGAATTAGCTTTCTAAGCAGGCGGATATAAACGGACTTCCCACCCTCGAAGGTGCGATTGAAAAGCCGGAAGAACCAGCCAAGCACGCCATCGAGCGCGCGGGCCAGGAAGTCCTTTCGTGTCTTCGGCGGCTGCAGAAACAACGCGCACATTGCGGGGCTCAATGTCAGCGAGTTGACCATGGAGAGGATCGTGGAGAAGGCAATTGTCAAGGCGAACTGCCGGTAAAAGGAGCCCGTCAGGCCGGGAATGAACGCCGTGGGAATGAACACGCATGACAACACGGCGGTGATGGCGACGATGGGCCCGGCCACCTCACTCATCGCCTTAATCGTGGCGTCGCGACGCGCAAGCCCTTCAGCCATGTGATGCTCGACAGCCTCGACGACGACAATCGCGTCATCGACCACAATGCCGATGGCAAGCACCAGGCCAAGCAAGGTGAGAAGATTGAGCGAGAACCCGAAGGCCAGCATGACTGCAAAGGTACCGATCAACGAAACCGGAACAGCCATGATCGGAATGAGCGTGGACCGCCAGCTTTGGAGGAACACAAGCACCACCACGACCACCAGCAGGAAAGCCTCGATGATCGTCTCCATTACCGAGAAAATGGCTTCCTTTACGAACATCGTGGTGTCGTAGATGATTCGATAGTCCACGCCCGGAGGGAAACGTTGCTTGAGTTGTTCCATCTCGGCACGAACGCGCTTTGAAACATCCAGCGCATTGGATCCCGGAGCCTGAAAAATACCGATATTGATTGCGGGCCTGCCGTCCAGCCGGGAGATAACGGTGTAATCTTTGGCCCCGAGATCAACACGCGCCACGTCTTTGACCCGCACCACCTCGCCGTTCTCCCCGGTCTTGATGACAACATTCTCGAACTGCTCGACATTCTCCAGCCGTCCCTGCGTCGTCACCGTCATTTGGTAGTCCAGGCCAGCTGGAGCCGGTTGGCCACCGACATTCCCGGCCGCGATTTGAACATTCTGCTCGCGCAGCGCTTTGACGACATCGCCCGCCGTCATGCCCAATGCGGCGATCTTGTCGGGATTCAACCAGATGCGCATCGAGTAATCCCGGGCCCCAAAAAACTGGATGTCGCCGACTCCCTTGACTCGTGCGAGGTAATCACTGATCTGCAGAAACGCATAGTTGGAGAGATAAAGGTCGTCGTAGCGCCCGTCCGGAGACACGATGCTGACTGCCATGGTGAAGTCCGGAGAGCGTTTGCGAACCACCACGCCGTTGCTGCGAACCACTTCAGGGAGTTTCGACTCGGCGGCCTGCACCCGGTTTTGCACGAGCACTTGGGCGGTATCCGGATTCGTCCCGGGCTCAAACGTGACGGTAATCGTCATCTGGCCGTCCGAGGTCGAGGTGGACGCAATGTAGAGCATGTTGTCCACGCCATTGATTTGCTGCTCGATCGGCGCGGCTACTGTGCTCGCGATCGTCTCGGCGTTGGCGCCCGGATAGGTAGCCGTTACGGCCACAGTGGGTGGAACGATGTTTGGATATTGAGCGATGGGCAGGTTGAACAGCGCGATCGCGCCGACGAAAACCGTCACAATCGCGATAACCGACGCGAAGATCGGACGATCGATAAAAAACCTGGGAATACCGCCCATCAGGATTTCGTCGGCGACGATTCGGGTGCTTCTTTGCGCGTGGAGGGAAGCGAGGCTTCTCGCGGAGCTTCCTCGGGCTGCACCGTCTGGCCAGGACGCAAGAGCTGAAGTCCTTCGGTGATGACGCGGTCTTGCGGTTGCAGACCCTCAAGGATGGCGAGTTTGCCGTCAAAGACCTGGCCGGTCGAAACCTTGCGGTACTCGACCTTGTTGTCGCCATTCACGATATACGTGAATCGCTGCCCCTGATCCACACCCACCGCACGCTCAGGCACTAGCAGAGTCTGACGTGGGCGGTCGAGCGTGAGGCGCACGCGAGCGTACATCCCCACGCGCAGGCGTCTGTCATCATTGGAAACAACGGCGCGCATTTTTAGCGTCCCCGTTCCGGCGCTGACCTCGTTGTCGGAGAAATCCACCTTTCCCTCACGTGGAAATCCCTCCTCGTTCAGTAGTCCTACAAATGCCTTCGCCCGGGAGGTGAGTCCGCCACTCGATTCCTCGTTCACCGCCTTGTCCCAGCGCAGGACAACACGCTCCGGCGCATCGAAATACACGTAAACCGGATCCTGGCTTACGATGCTCGTGAGCGTGTCTCCGTTGGACACAAGGTTTCCCTCTGTCACGTTGGTGCGGCTAATCTTTCCAGAGATCGGCGCCCGAATCTCAGTGTATTCCAGGTCAAGTTTCGCCTTGTCCAGGCTTGCCTGCGCCGAGCGGCCCGCGGCCTCTGCCGCCAGCACGGCTGTGCCCTGCTTCTCGGTTTCCTGCGCTGCGATCACCTTTTGGGTGCTCAGCTGCATCGACCGCTGGTAGTCGGAGTGCGCTTGGGCCATTTGAGCTTGTGACTGCTGCAATGCGGCCGCCGCCGAGTCCAGATCTGCCTGGTACTCCCGCGGATCAATCGTGTAGAGCGGGTCGCCCTTGCGGACTTCCGCGCCCTCCTGGAAGTGCACCTTGTTCAGAACTCCCGTGACCCGAGCCTTTACCACGACATTTTCAATCGCGGCCACGCGGCCGGGCAGTTCCTCATATTCCAGGACAGCCCGCTGCTCGGGCTCGGTAACAGTCACCTTCGGAGTCTTCGGCGTCGCCTTTTCCGGTGGCTTGCCGCATGCCGCAAGCGCCATTACGACAGCCGCCATCCCTCCAATAACGAATCTTGATCCCCGCCAGATCATCGTTTAACGGTGTAAGTGACCACTTACTAGAGTAACGTGGACAGGCAAAATGGCAACGGCCAATCGAAGATCATCCATTTCAAGTCGCGAGCGGATACTCGCTGCGGCGCGGGAGCTTTTTGCGGCGCGGGGTTTCAAGGGGACGACCACGGCGTCCATTGCCCGGCGGGCGCGGCTCAACGAGGCGCTGATCTTCCGACATTTTCCTGCGAAGAAGGACCTCTTTACGGCGATTCTTCGGGAGAAGCTCGAGGATGAGAGACTTGCACGCATCATTGATGCTGCGGAGTGCCGGAGCATGCCGGTTGAGGATGCTTTTCGTCTTGTAGCTGAGCGGTTCGCAGAAGCTTTCGATCCCGTTTTTCTGCGCCTCTATTATCACAGCGCACTGGAGGACCACGCTTTGGCGGATGCGTTTTACGATCAGTTCGTCAGCAGGTTCGTTGCTTTGGTTGAGCAGCTGATCGTCCGGGGCATTAGGGAGTG
>DATDAX010000005.1:0-21515 GCA_036525175.1 Terrimicrobiaceae bacterium
AGAATCAACCCAACCAGCACGAGGATGATGAGCGTTCGCACGATCGAAATGTTCCAGAGCAACTCCTGCCGGAAGCATTAGAGCGACTCACACCGCGTTTGAAAACGACGAAATAGCTCAGATCAAGCCGCGCCGCTTCCATTCATCGAGGTTTTCGCCCGATGAGCGCTGAATCAAATCCATGGTAAACTTCAGCAGGCAGACCTCCCACGCCTCATCGACGCCAGCGATCAATGCCGCCGTAGGATCACTCTTGCCATCCAAATCCTCTTTGAGATGTCCCAAGACAGCCTCCATCGAGTCCCGCACAATGCTCTGTTCGAGATCAGATTTGCGCAGCTGAAAGCCGTAGCGCAAGACTCGGAAAGAATCCGAGTGCTGTTCGACCCAGTCCGCGTAGTCGCGCGCCTTGGTCCCGAAACCCTCGAGGAGAAGTTTGGAGAAGTGATGCGGAGACATGATGCGCGGACGCTCGGCCTCAATGCGACCACCGCGGATCCGCACGGCATTCACTTCGTCCATGAGTTCGCTGACCAGGAGAAAGCGAAAGCTCGTCGAGCCGAACGTCTCAATGCGGCGTTGCGGCTGGACCACGACGCGAGTATTCTCCATCGCGTAGTGAAAGTCGTGCTCCTCGATCATTTGTAAGATAATAGGGATGCTTCGCTTATGCGCAACAGAAGTCTCGGGATTTGACAACAGGGGGTTTTCTGCTCTTTAGCTGCCTAAATGAGAGCTTCTCCAGCCTTCCTCCTCGCCGCCCTTCTCTGCACAGGCTGCCAGACACTTCCCTTGCATACAACCTACGATCCGGTCGGTTACAAACCTAAAAATCCGAACAACGTCGTCATCAAGGTATCGCTGCAGAACCGCATGGTGTATGTCATCGAAGGAAACAGGCCCCTGCTCGTAACAGCCACCGCCATCGGAACACCGAGCAATCCGACGCCGAAAGGCCGCTATCGCGTCACCCGAAAAATCGAGAACAAGCGCTCCAATACTTATGGATTCTGGGTGAAGGGTGAAACAATCGTCGCCGGTAAGAGCTCGCGGCCGCCTGGCACCGGCTACCGCTATGTCGGTTTTCCCATGCAATACTGGGTGGAATGGATGCCCGCCTATGGATTTCACGTCGGATCGGTTTGGCCGATTCCACGAACGCACGGCTGCCTGCGCCTGCATCAAAACGCCGCCCGCGAGTTTTTCGCACTCGCCCGCATTGGCACCCCGGTCTACATTGCTCAAACCCAGCCAGAGGACGCCACCCTTGGCGTGAACCCACCGCGTCCCCAGGACTATAACGATCCCGACCCACCTAAGGGCATCCTCATTTCCTCACACGCCTTCAAGGTCGACCCAAACCAATATCTAAAAGAACAACCTTGAGCACTTCCCCTACGTCCGCCGCCAACTCTCCGCGCGTCAATCTGCGCACGCCCGACGTCATGTCACGCGTGCAGGCAGAGGTGGAGAGCCATTATCGCAGTGGACTCGTTGAGCGCATTCGCGCGCAAGGTGGCGTCCTTCACCAAGGCGGAACGATCATCCGCTTGGCCAAGCAATTTGGGTTCTGCTATGGGGTCGAGCGGGCAATCGACCTCGCCTATGCAGCGCGAAAGGTCTTTCCTGATCGCCGGATTTCACTGCTTGGAGAAATCATTCACAACCCCGAGGTAAACGCCCAACTTGCCGCCATGGGCATTCGGTACCTCCCTGCGCATCCGGACGACTCGCAAATCGCGGAACTTGCCGCCGAGGACGTCGTGATCGTCCCGGCGTTTGGAGCCAAGGTCTCCACCGTAGATGCCATCAAGATGCGGGGATGTCAGATTGTGGACACAACGTGCGGTGATGTCATGAGCGTTTGGAAGCGAGTACGTCAGTACGCCTCTGAGCAGGTAACCAGCGTTATTCACGGAAAGTCGGCTCATGAGGAAACGATGGCAACCGCCTCACGCGCCCTTGGCCGGGATGGGAAGGGTCACTATTTGGTTGTTCTCGATCTGGATCAGACCGACCAGGTTTGCAACTACATACGCCATGGCGGAGACAAGGCCGCATTCCTCGCACATTTCCAGCACGCGCATTCGCCCGGTTTTGATCCCGACGTCCATCTCGAGCGCGTTGGCGTCGCAAATCAGACCACTATGCTGCGCAGCGAGACCGAAGAAATTCAGGCGCGTATCCGGGCGGCGATCGCCGCGCGCGACGGCCACACGGCAAACTTTCGGTTCTTCGACACCATTTGCGGCGCTACGCAGGAGCGGCAAGACGCCCTTTTCCGGCTTCTCGACGAAACACTCGATCTGCTGATCGTAGTGGGAGGATACAACAGCTCGAATACGACGCACCTCGCAGAAATCGGAGAAAAGAGGCTTCCAACCTGGTTCATACGCAATGCCGGGTGCATGGTCTCAACGCGCGAAATCCGGCACTTTGACATCCATTGCAAGCAGGAGGTCATGACAACCGATTGGTTGCCTTCAAAGCCGCTTCTCTCGATCGGAGTTACCGCCGGCGCAAGCTGCCCGAACAATTTGATCGAAGAGACGATCAACCGCGTTCTCGCGCTCCGGAATGAGGCCCCGCCTTTGGATTCCCACGGCCCGGAGACTCCTGAGGCATAAGGCGAGCTTCTCTGAAAATCTGCCAAAGAGCATTTGCTAGCGTGCGAACGCCTCGAGGAGCTGGTCTTTCACCCTGGAAAAGCTGACCCTCTTGAGTGCAAGTTCCCGTGCGCCTTCGAGCGTCTTGCTGTAGTAATCATCGTCGTCAAGGAGCTTCCGAGCCACCTCGAAAACCAACTCGACGGGCACGTTCGTCCCGCAGAGCTCTGGAAAGACCAATCTCTCCACCGCTCCATCCCCACCCACACAAGGCAGACCGCATAGCAGCGCGTCCCCGGCAACCTGACCCGGCACGGCGCTTCGATCGAGCTGGAAAACGATCCTGTGCTGCGCCATAAGACGCAGATAATCGCCATAAGGAAGTTTTCCAGAAACGACGTGCAAGTCGGCGGAAATCGAGCGCAGCAGACGCACGCCGTTCCAACCTTCCGTATTGATCACAGTCACCGGCCGATTAAGTCGGCCGATGGCGCTCACAGCCAGAAAATGGTTTCTGGAGGGGACGGAAAACTCACGCGTTCCAATGAAGATGCCCTGTCTTTGAGGGATCGGGATGGAAAAATCCCAGGCGGGTTCTTCAATCGGGTACGGCGTTGGAACAAATCCGCCGCGACCGCAACAACATGCTTCATACAGCGGAACGAGATCCGTCGTGCTCGAAATGAAACCATCCGCCTCCATGCATACAGAGCGATACTTTCTGCTGAGACCCGGAGTTGCAAGGGAGCAAGCCACCTGGTGCAGTCCAGATTCCTTCCACGAGATCATCACGCGCTTTCCCCGCTTGCGAAGCCTGCGTACGGCATTGAGCGCATCGCCAAGGCCGTTCTTGCGAAGCAACACCAGCACGCCGCCCACGGAATCCGGCACCTCCACGGCCCGACGAAAGAAACCGCCGCCGCAGCATGCAGCGTAGCCGTGATAGTTTATCGGAGGGTGGCCGGGCTCCGACGGCGATCCCGCGCCGTGCGCAAAGACCTTCGTCGCGTCGCGCCCACCCGGATTGAGGACTGCAAAGAATGACTCCAAAGTCAGCTTTCAGGCCGCACCGCCCGCTTGTGCCTATCCCACAGGGCGTTCATATCACGTGCAGACGTTTGGTCGATCCTGCCTCCGTCGGCGGCGATTTCCGCCTCGACGGCTTGAAAACGCCCGACAAACTTCCGCGTGGCCCTTGCAAGGGATGTTTCCGAGTCAACCCCCACCTTGCGGGCGAGATTGACCACGCTAAAGAGGAGATCGCCGAGCTCCTCTTCGATATTGCCCTTCGTTCCGCCTGAGATCGCCTCCTCCAGTTCCTTGATTTCCTCCTCAACCTTGTCAAGAACCTGCGAGACGTCATCCCAGTCAAATCCTACCCGAGCTGCTTTCTTCTGCGCATTCTGCGCCAGAAGGAGCGCAGGAAACGCCGAGGGCAAACCGTCCATCACCGAAGATTGCTCGCCCTTCTCCGCGCGCTTGATCAGCTCCCATTGCCGGACGACTTGAGCGCTTTCTGATGCCTGGGCATCCCCAAACACATGCGGATGGCGTCGAATCAGCTTCTCGCAAACACCTTCGACGACATCCTCAAAATCGAACGCCCGTCGCTCACCCGCCATATGTGCATGCATCACAACATGGAGCAGCAGATCTCCAAGCTCCTCGCGCAGGTTCGCATCGTCCGCCTTCTCGATGGCCTCAATGGCCTCGTAGCATTCCTCAATGAGCGCAGCACGCAGGCTTTCATGCGTCTGTTCACGATCCCAAGGACAGCCTCCCGGTGCGCGAAGCCGGGCGACGATTTCCCTCAGCCGGGAGACGCCGCCCACCTCAGACATGCCAAAGGGAGCTTCGCGTTCCGCTAAACTCGCTGACCTCCTCTGATGAATTGCGGGATACGTGAATGATCAGCCCCGCCACAACAAGTATCGTCCCGAAAAAGATGACGCATGCGAACCATGCCGGCAGCGCATGAACCGACAGCGAGCGATAAAATGCGCCAAAGGAATCGATCGGCTCCTTGGCGTGCACAAAGACCTTCAACGTCCAGGCAACCATGATGATTCCGAAGATGAAGACGTAGTTGCGCTTCAACCGGCGCCCCACGGCCTCGATCTTGCTAATCTTGAAAGAAGGAAGAATGAGATCTTCGCAGACAAGGCGTCGCCACTCACCGGCTAGAAGGTTCGGACTTTGCGAAATCATCGGCACGAGAAAATGCGACTCAAGCATCCGCACCCGCCCCCGAAACGCATCGTAAAAGCGGTAGCGGCGCGCCTCGATCCAAAGAAGCATCCAGACGAAGGCAAGGTTAAAGAAGAAAACGATATGTGGGACTCCGGGGAATGAGAACGCCACCGTGATGATGGAAGTCGTGCTCGTTATCGCCCATGTCGTTGTCACATCGAGCCTCTGCCGCCAAATCATGATGCGCCCCAACTCGCCGCGATAAAAATGAATCATCGCGTTGACGTAGCAAGCGTCCTTCAAATTGGGCAATGGCATGCCCGAAGTATCTGTAGCCGCAGGCTTGCTAGGTGAGTCTGTGGTCAATCGCGCCGCTCCTTCTCAAGAAGAGCAGCCCGCACCCGCTCCAGCTTTTCACGCTCGCCGCGCGTCAGACTTCCAATACCCTGCCTTGCAATCTTCTCCAAAATCGGGTCAATGGAATCGTAGAGCTCACCCTCCTTCATCGGCTCCCGAGTTGCCGGCTTGCTACGGCGCTCAGGGCGTTTCAGGGGGATGTTGGAAACCGAAGGCAGGGTAAATGGACGCACTCCCTCGCGCATCATCCATGCTGCAGCCACACCGCATTCCCACCAGAGGATCGAAAGGCTGATCCACTGACGATAGGCCAGCATCTGGAGCGAATAGATTCCCAGCAGGGCGATTGCAATCCACCGCGCCTGAATCCCAAAGAAAATTTCCGCTCCCGGGTAAATCATGACGAAGGCGAGAAAGATGGCAAAGTGCACCGCGTCTGAACCGTAATAACTGCCGCTGTCTATCCCAAGGAAGCTCAAAAGCGACAACAACACGGGAATCGCAAGGACCAGGACCCCATACAACCACGCAAAGGCCTTCCGGCCTATGAACTTCTCGACATCACGGCCAAAGAAAGCCAGGAGCACGAGTTGTATCAATGTGAATATCTCCGGCCGGTTGAGAAAGGCATACGTCACGAACTGCCACAAATGAAGCTTGCTGAGGGAGGATTGCGGCGAGAACGCTAGCACTTGAAAAAACCACTCGGAGCCGGATGCCAAAGCCAGCGCCGTAAAGACCATCATGACGCCATGGGCAAAAGCGATCGCCGTGGAAAGATAAACCGGAACCCTGCCAACCCAAGTGAGCGGCTCGCACTGCTCAAAGTTCCGGTTTGCTATCATCGATCGCCACCAATCTACTTCCCGCCAGCCCGTGAAACAAGAAGGAAACGTCCCTCCGCCCTCGTAAAATTCAAGCGATAATTCGCCAATTGCTATATAAGCACGCCTAATACCCCTGGAGAGCGATTTCCTTCCGGTCTGCGGCGGAAAGGGCAGCGCATTTGGCCATCACGGCAAGGCTTGTCTACGGAGCAGCCTGGCACATGCTGCACGCTTTTAACGTTGAAAGAAAGCACCGCTTTGGCAACCCTGCGCCGTGCTCGAGCTTCGAAACGTCACTCTCTCCATTCAGCAAGATGGCGAACCAAGGCCGCTGCTAGCCGATATCACGACGACATTCCCTCGCAGCCACTTCGCCGCAATCCTCGGACCATCGGGCTGTGGAAAGAGCACGCTGCTGAAGGTCATCACCGGGATAGCGCATGGCACGGAGGAGGGCAAAATGTACTGGGATGGACGCGACCTCATCCATCATGATTTCTCGCCGTCCGAGATCGGCTATGTCCCTCAATTCAGTATTGCGCACGAGGTTCTCACCGTTCGGGAATGTGTCTCCTACTCGATCAAGCTGCGCGTTCGCGGGATGGGCGGCGAGGCCCTCGAGGAAGCCATCGCTCGCATTTTAGAGGAGGTGAACATGACAGAGTTCGCCGATCGTTTCGTGCGCGTGCTTTCGGGCGGCCAAAAGCGTCGCCTGGCCCTCGCGATGGAATTGGCGAGCAAGCCCGCCATGCTGCTCTGTGACGAGGTCACGAGCGGCTTGGATCCCCAGTCCGAGGACGAAATCGTAATGCTCCTTAGGGGTTTGTCGCGATCAGACGGGCGGACCGTTCTTTCCGTCACCCACAGTTTGAATCACCTAGGATTCTACGACTCCGTGCTGGTGCTCTTCGAGGGAATCGTCGCTTATCACGGTCCTCCGGAATTTCTCGCCCATTATTTTCAGTGCGAAGATCCGCATGATCTTTACAGCCAGCTGACGAAACGCGAGGCCTCCGAGTGGGCGGAATCCTGGAACAAACATCGCCATCCCTTCGAGGAAGCCATGGTCGGGCAAGTGCCGGACAAGCTTGAGCAGCTGAGCTTCGAGAGCCCTCCCGACGAAACGGAACCCGCAGTTGAGACGCCACCCGAGCCCGAGCGGGCGCAGCCGCTGCCTCAGCCAGGCATGCTCAGCCAGTTTCTAACACTGACGGCGCGAAGGTTTCTGATTTTCTGGCGAAACAAAGGCCAGTTCTACCTTCAACTCGGCCTCATTTTTGGTTTTCCTCTGTTGGTCGCTATCTTCGCGTTGGAGGGCCTGCCAGCCGTTCAAAATCTCTCCATGGGGATGAAGTTGAACGTTGTTCAGGAACTTCGCGAGAACATGGACTTCCTGGTCCAGGCCAGCAAAATCGGGAGCCTTGTTTCGGGCATCGTGATGTTTCAAGTCGTCCTTCTCACCCTCATGGGAGCCAACAACTCAGGACGCGAGATCGCGGCGGAGCGCATGGTCTTCGAGAAGGAGAAACTCTCCGGTCTCAGACCTCTGAGCTACATTGGCAGCAAGGCGGTGTTTCTCTTAGTGCTGGTTGTTGCACAGTCTTTGTGGATGGGGCTCTTCGTCCATGTTGTGTGCGGCTTTCCCGGCGAACTGGCTGAGCAACTCCTCTTTCTGTTTCTGGCGAATGCCGCCATGACGTCGGTCTGCCTGGCGATCTCCAGCCTCATGGCCTCGGCCGAACAAGCGTCACTGGTTTCTATCTACCTCGTGGGATTTCAGCTTCCGCTCTCCGGCGCGGTCCTCGCCCTCCCTGCCTGGGTTGACGTGATCACCCGTCCGTTCATAGCAGCATACTGGAGTTGGTCGGGAGTTTTGCAGACGCTTAAAGGAGAACGCTACTACGACATCGTGCAGACTGTCATCCAAACAGAACTTTCCCCCGTGATCCTGTGCCTCTGGGTCCTCGGATCCCATATCGTCATTGGCCTCTTTGCCACATGGCTCGGGTGCAATCGCAGCCGGATGGATTGATTTTTTCGCGCGAAAAGGCGTTGACAACACGCGCCCATTGCATTTCCTTTGCGCATCATTCGATTCGGCGGGCACGTCCGGTGCCGCACTTTCCATCGAATCCACAAAGTCTCCATTCTCAACCAAACCGTGCCGGTTAGGGAGCCCTCAAGGGCCACCTTATGCAGGCACTTGGATTTTTATATTTATACACCCTCATGGCCGGCCACAGTAAATGGTCGAAAGTCAAGCGTTTCAAGGGGGCCTTGGACGCCAAGCGAGGCAGGCTCTTCTCGAAGCTCTCCAAGGAAATCACCGTCGCCACAAGGCTCGGAGGAGGACAGCCTTCGACAAATCCCCGGCTGCGTGCCGCCATCCAGGCTGCCCGAGCTCAAAGTATGCCGAACGAGAACGTGGAGCGTGCCATCAAGAGGGGTACCGGTGAACTGGGTTCGCAGGTCGTCGAAGAGATCATTTATGAAGGCTACGCCCCGGGCGGCGTTGCCTTGATTGTCGAGGCGGCTACGGACAACAAGAACCGCACCGCGGCTGATATCCGGTCGATATTTGCAAAGAACCACGGCAACCTCGGCGGCCCCGGGAGTGTCTCTTTTATGTTTCATCGCAAAGGTCAGATCACCGTTCCGGTGTCCTCCGCGGGCGAGAATCGCTTGTTCGAAATCGCTGCGGATGCCGGCGCCGATGACCTTGCGAGCGAAGGGGATCATCACATCATCACGACTCCGCCGGACCAACTCTATGCTGTTTCAGAAGCCTTGAAAAAGGCGTCGATCGAACCCGATTCCCAGAAACTCACCTACATTCCTGAATCTTCCGTTGCCGTCGAGGATCCAAAAACCGCCGTCCAGGTGCTAAGACTCTGTGACGCCCTCGACGATTGCGACGATGTCCTTAACGTCCACGCGAACTTCGACATCCCCGACGACATCCTCGCCCACGCCCAGGAAGAACTTTAATTGCCATGACTGAAGAAAATACGAATCTCGAAGAGGTTGGAACTGCCACCAAGCGCCGCACGCGTAAGTCCTCCGGGGCACGCGCGACACAGAAACGAGGCGCGCGCAAACCAAGAGTCTCCGAAAACGGCGCTGCACCTCCGACGGAGGAGGTGACATCCAAGGCCGAGACGCCACCGCCTCCCATCGAATTGACGGAACCTGTCACCAGCGATCCACCATCGGGTGACACGGCATCGCCTCCCGCCGCCCAGGCCCAGCCTCCTGCGCCTCCGATTCCGCCGACCTATGCCGAAGGAGTCGTCGAGGTTTCCGGCAAAGGTTTTGGCTTCCTTCGTGAGCCTCGACGGAACTTTTCGCAGTCCAACAACGATGTGTTCGTGACCCCTGAGGTTGTGCGTAAGCACGCCTTGCGCGACGGCATGTGGATCAAAGGCGAGACGAGACGCGGAAGTCGCGGGCCGCAGCTCTTCAAGCTTGTCGAAATTGAAGGCCGGGACCCGGACAACTTTCAAAACCTTCCCCTCTTCGAGGAACTCACCACCATCAGTCCGAACAAGCGCATCCGTCTTGAAACGACCCCCGATCGCTACACGACCCGCGTGATGGATCTGATGACGCCGATCGGCAAAGGCCAGCGTGGCCTGATTGTAGCTCCGCCGCGTACTGGCAAGACCACCCTTCTGCAGCACATCGCCGATGCCGTGGTCAAAAACCATACCGAAATGAAGCTCATCATCCTGCTTGTGGATGAGAGGCCCGAGGAAGTCACAGAAATTCGTCGCTCGGTTCCGAGCGCCGAGCTCATGGCCAGTTCAAACGATTCGGATATCAAGACCCATACGAGGATCGCTCAACTCGCCGCCGAACGCGCAAAGCGACTCGTCGAAATGGGGCAGGATGTCTTCATGCTGATGGACTCCCTTACCCGTATCGGCCGCGCCTTCAACAATGCGCAGGGCGGCGGCGGTCGCACAATGTCCGGCGGCGTGGATTCGCGCGCCCTCGAGATCCCGCGAAAGATCTTCGCAGCTGCTCGAAACACCGAAGAAGCCGGATCGCTTACGATCATGGCCACGGCGCTCATCGAAACCAATAGCAGGATGGACGAATTGATCTTTCAAGAATTCAAGGGTACCGGAAACATGGAGCTCGTCCTGGACCGAAAGATCAGTGACCAGCGAATCTACCCGGCAGTTGATATCTTCCTGTCCGGAACACGTCGGGAGGAGCTTCTGCTCTCTGCCGAGGACTTGCACAAGATCAGCGTCATCCGGCGGGGCCTCGCGGGTCATAAACCCATTGAAGCCATCGAACGACTGCTGTTTTTCATTCGGAAGTACCCCACCAACGCCGAACTGTTGAAGAACATTCCCGGTTGAAGCGCCGCCGGGATCTCGGCGGCCCAGTCTAACGGACCTGACGAAGACGTTGCAGCACAGCGTGAGCGGACCCGTCGTCGAGGGCGGATCCCGCCATCGCCACGCCTCCAGAAAGATCGCGGGAAAGTCCGGTAACGACCAGCGCACAAGCGGCGTTGAGGACGACGATGTCGCGCTTCGGACCCCGCTCGCGGCCGAGTAAGATCTCTTCAAGTAATTCCGCATTCTTCCGCGCATCGCCTCCGCGCAGATCCTCGATCGCCGCGAGACCCATGCCTAGGACATCAGGCTGGATCGAGAATCGCTGCATCGCTCCGTCTTCCACGGCGTGAACCTCCGAAGGACCGAGCGTGGACACTTCGTCGAGGCCGCCGTAGCCGTGCACCGCCCACCCGCTCTTCCGACCGAGCAGTCTGAACGTTTCCGCATAAACGGGCAGCAACCTTCGATCGAAAACCCCCGCGAGCTGAAAATCGGGCCGCGCCGGGTTGAGCAAGGGACCCAACAAGTTGAAGACCGTGGCACTTCCCTCCTCCGCCAAAGCCTTCCGCACCGGCGCCACAGACTTGAAGGCGGGATGATAGAGCGGCGCGAAGAGAAAACAGCACCCCGCAGCGTCCAAGGCGATCTCAGGCGGCACATCGATTCGCACTCCCAAGGCCTCCAAGACGTCCGCTCCGCCGCATTTCGAGGTGACACCACGGTTGCCATGCTTCACAACCCGCGCGCCACAAGCTGCGGAAACCAGCATCACTGCTGTGGAAACGTTGAAAAGGCCGGCCCTGTCACCCCCCGTTCCGCAGACATCCAGCAATCCTTCCCCTAGCACCGGACGGACACTTCTAGCCAGAAGAACGTCGACAAATGCCGCGATCTCGGAGGGCGTCTCACCCTTGGCATGAAGGGCCCGAAGAAAGTCCGCCCGCAGCGGGAGCGCGACGTCCTCGTCAAAAAGCGATTCGCACGCTGTGAGAATGTCATCGCCGCTGAGCTCATCGCCCATACGGAGTTTTTGAGTTAGACTAGCAAGCACAGTTTCAGGACAACATGAGAAGATTGTTACAAAGGGCAAGCGCTGGCGTGCAGGGATCACGTGCGCGCCAGCAGATCGATGAACTCCTTCGCGCTCCATTGTCCGGGAACCTGGGGCTTGTCCAGCCAACCATAGTTGAGCACCGAGCCCGCCTTTGCGAAAAGCAGACGCGATGCACGCCCCAACGCGCCCATGCCCATTACGGCAAGAGGACCCGACGCATCCTCCAGGAGGGCCAGCAACCTCGAAACCTCGGCGACCGTCTCCGTCTTGACAGCGATCTTCACAATATCCGCACCAAGCCCGCGCATCTTCGTACACATGTCGCGAAGGTCAGCCAAAGGAGGAGTGGTTTCGAAATCGTGAAATGAAAGAACGAGAATCTTTCCCTCGCGCCGAACGGCATCGAGCAGATCACGCATGGTCTCTGCCGAGCGCATCTCGCAATCGATCGCCGCGGCAGCCGGCAAAAGATCGAAATACGTTGCGAGCCGATCTTCTTCGCTCGTTTCCCTGACTCCCCCTTCTTCGCGATGTCGTACCGTGACGATCGCGGCAACCGGAAGATCTGCAACCTGACGCTCGGAAGGAGGATCCGTCAGCGCGTCCACCCGTATCTCAACGGCATCAAGCCCGGCATTCCGGGTCTCCGCAAATCCTCCCGCAGTATGAATGACGCCAACAACGTTCGGTCGGTCGAGGTGAATGCTTTTTTCCATTTGACGCATGGTTTTGATGCTAGGATAAAAATTCGGTCTTCCGCAAAAGGCGAGAAGTCCGTTCATGATCGCACGAAAACAGGAAATCAGCCTTCAGCTGAATCAACTGATCGACGCCGTGCTCCTTGGCGGCGTGTTCTGGCTGTGCCATTTCCTGCTCTCAAATGCCGCGTTTTCAGAACCCGAAGGCGAAATGCCCGGCCTTAGCCATTTTCTGTGGATGCTCGCGGTCATCATTCCCTTCGGCCCATTCCTGCTCGAGTTGCAGGGCTTTTACCACTACCAGCTCGAAAAGAGCCTGCTTAAATCCCTGGGTCAGATCGGTCGGGCCGGCTTCTGGCTTATCGTCATCATCATGTGCGCGGTGGTCCTTCTTCGCCTGGAGGTTCCGAGCCGCTCTCTGCTGTTCGTCTTCTGCATTGCAGCGCCCGTTGCGCTCATTCTCAAGGAACGCGCGTACATCGTGCATCGAACCATGCGGCTCCGACGCGGGGAGACCGGAGAACGCATCATTCTGGCCGGGGAGTCCGACAAGGCGCAGGCTATCCTGAGTAGCTTTTCTCAAAGTCAGAGACTCGAGATCCAGGTGGTCGAGATCGTGGATTTGGAGCATTTCGGCACGGAAGCACTTATCGATGCCATTCATCGAAACAATATCGGCAGGGTGATCCTGACATTCAGCAGGATGGAGATGGACAAGGTCCAGCGCGCCATTGAGGCTTGCGAGGTCGAGGGCGTCGAGGCCTGGCTCAGCGCGGATTTCATTCATACCTCGGTGGCGCGACCAACTTTCGAGAGCCTTGGCAGACGCCCCATGCTCGTCTTTCGGACCACTCCGGAAATTTCCTGGACGCTTCTGATAAAGAACGCCATCGACCGCGGCCTGGCCGCACTGGGCTTGATCGCCCTCTGTCCGGTACTCCTTATTATCGCGCTGGCCGTGAGAATGACATCGCCCGGTCCCGTAATATTCTGCCAGCGCAGGGCTGGCATACACGGACGACCCTTCACGATGCTCAAGTTTCGAACGATGTTGCTCGACGCCGAAAACCGCCATTCGGGCCTGCTCGGCAGAAATGAAATGCGTGGACCGGTCTTCAAAATCGAACACGACCCTCGCCTGACTCCAATCGGCCGCTGGCTGCGACGCACCAGCCTCGACGAATTGCCCCAACTCGTAAACGTCCTCCTCGGCGATATGAGCTTCGTGGGCCCGCGTCCGCTTCCACTCTATGAAGTCGAAAAATTTCAACGCGCCTCCCATCGACGTCGGCTGAGCATGAAGCCGGGCCTCACGTGCCTGTGGCAGATCCGTGGCCGCAACAACGTGACAAGCTTCGAGGAATGGGTACGCATGGATCTCGAATACATCGACCGCTGGTCTCTCTCTCTGGACATCCTCATCCTGCTGAGAACCATTCCCGTGGTAGTGGCGGGAGCCGGCGCAAAATAAATCCTGCTAATTCTTTTCTTGCGCAACCATACGTGCCCTCGCGCAGCCGCTGCTGACAACCCCTTTTAATTGTTTACTCAGATAAGCAGTTCACTTAAAATTAGCCGGACATGTTTTCGCTTAAGTCTCCCTCTCAGATCATTGTGCCAGCACTCTTTGCCATCACGGTTTGCGCATTTGGCCAGGCGCAGAACACCGATTACCAAATCCTTAAGATCGAACCGCAATTCCTGGAGTCCCCGGCCTATGGCGGCGCGCGCTATGACAAGCGCGGCGCAAAGGCGAAGGAATGGCTTGAAGTCGAAGTAACCTTTGAATGGCAACCGCGACTAAGAGATCCAAAGTATACCGATGAGTTAACATTTAACTATTACATCTTGCTCAAGAACAAGTCGCCGCTTTACCCGCAGGGAACGCTGCTGGTCGGTTCGGTCACTCACACAAGCATCCCTCAGGAGCGGGACATGCACTCGGTTGTTTACATAAGTCCGCGAACCTTAGAGCGCTTTTTTGACGGAAGGGTTCCGGGTAACGTTGAGCAAGCCCTGGTGGATGTGGGAGTAACCGTCACCAAGCAGGGCCAGGAAGTCGCCGCGACCAGTTGGAAGAGTCGCACTGGGAGCTGGTGGCCGCAGTTTCAGCAGACTCCCGGCTTTGTTCTCAACAAGAACGAGACGCCCTTTGCACCGCTCGCTTGGGACTATTACGAAGCAATCAAGCCCCGAGCCTCGGCGCAGTGAGGTCTAGTTCCCGTTCTTGAGCCCAGCGCGATGGCCGCACCGTCACGAATCGTCACGCTTAACCTCGGCATGCAGACCGTCACGCTTGCCGAGTTTCGAACAACTTCGCGCGGTGCCCTCACGCTGATCGCTTTCGCGCAGGAGGAGCTTATCGTTGATCCAGCTGCAGATGCGACTCGTCCGGCACAGGTCGAAGCCGCGGTGGGTGCGCTGCGCAAGGCCCTGCGCGTGGCTTCCAAGGAACGGGTCAATGTCAGCCTGCCCTCGCAGTCGGTATTCACGCGTTTCGTGAAATTACCCGGCTCGAGCCCGAGCGAAGTCGACTCCATCATCGGCTTTGAAGCCCAGCAGAACGTTCCTTTTCCGATCGACGAGGTTGTTTGGGACTATCAGATCATGGGCGAAGCCAAGGATAATCAATGGGATGTCGTCCTCGTTGCCATCAAGGCTGAACAACTCGATGAGATTAACACTTCCGTCAGTAAAGGCGGCCTCAGGAGCCTTGCCATAGACGTCGCCCCGATGGCCCTCTCCAATGCTTTCCGTTACAACTACAGCGAACTGCGCGGCTGCTCGCTCCTCATCGATATCGGTGCCCGCACGACAAACCTCGTATTTGTCGAAGGCAAGCGCGTCTTCAGCCGCAGCATCCCGGTAGGCGGCAGCACGATAAGCGCCGCGATCGCCAAGGAGTTCAAACAAGACATCACCCTCGGCGAAAAGCTGAAGATCGAAAAGGGGTTCGTAGGCCTCGGCGGAAATTATGCGGAGCCCGATGACCCCAGCGAGGCAAAGATCTCGAAAATCGTCCGCAATACGATGACGCGTCTCCATGCCGAAATCGCTCGTTCGATTTCCTTCTACCGGCAGAACCAGTCTGGAAGCACTCCGGTTCGCGCGTTTTTGTGCGGGGGCACGGTCAGCCTGCCCTACATGGTTGAGTTTTTCAGTGAGAAGCTCCAAATACCAATCGAACATTTCAATTCGCTGCGCAATGTCACCGTCGCAAGCGAACAAACGGCTTCTCAAGCCGATGGCAAGGCACACACGCTGGGCGAAGTTGTCGGCTGCGCGCTGCGCGTCCTCGGGAATACTCCCATAGAGATCAACGTCCGCCCGCATAGCCTCGTGCGCGAGCAGGATGTCTCAAAGCGCAAGCCGCTCCTTATTCTCGCAGCCGGCTGCCTACTTCTCGCCCCGGCCGCATGGTGGCTCTACCTCAGTCATGGCGCTTCCATCACCCAACAAAGGCTCGACAGCGTCAATGCCGATATCAACAAGCTGGAAGCGATCGCCAAGCGGTTTGACTCCATGCAGGCGGAGACGAAGCGCCTTCAGGAGATCGCCGAACCTTTGATCCTGGCCGCGAACGAACGCTCGGCCTGGGCCGAGATTCTGGAAGAGCTCGGCTCCAGGCTGCCTCCACGCTTTATCTGGGTCACGGAGATCAAGCCGCTGTCAGAGGGGAAACCCTATGCATCGGCCGCCGCGGCGCAGTCTTCTTCGCAAGCGCCGCAGCAGGCTTCGCAACCCGGATCCCCACAGCGAGCCGGTCAGACGCCGGCGGCGCCGCCCACAATCGACGCCCTGGAGATCAGCGGCCTTTATCTTGCGAATCCACCAAACGACAAGGAGGCGCGTATCATCGACGAATTTGTCGATCATCTTCGGGAATCGGAAATCTTCAAGATCGAGGAAAAGGATAAGGCCAAAGTTGTCATTCAGCGCACGACACCGGACGGCCAGAGTTGGGCATACGGCTACACGATCATTCTACCCTTGCGGAAACCCATCTCGCTGCCATGAACTGGCTAAGAGAAAACTCCTTCCTTGCCGGCCTTGCGGCCGTGACGATTCTTGGCGTTTGCGCCTTGATCGTCCTGACGCTGCAGGCGATGTCGCATTTCCAGGAAACCTCGGATGCCTACGCGCAAGCCGTCCAAAAGCTTCACTCTCTGCAGAATCGGTCGCCATTCCCTAACGTGGAGAATTTCGAGAAGAGCCAGTTGCTCAAAGCGCGATACGCTGCCGAACTGGATGCATTGCGCGCTCAGTTGGAAGAGATGCAAATGCCAACCCGTCCAGGCATACAGCCGCAGAAATTTCAGGATGACCTGCGTGCGGCAGTCAACCTGATCACGGAAAAGGCCGCTGCGGCCGGCGTTGAGCTGCCAAAAGGCTTCTACCTTGGATTCAGCCAATATGCCAACAGCCTCCCGAACGAACGTGCGGCTCCCGCCCTCGCGCGGCAACTCGGGATTATCAACAGGATCGTCACCGATCTCGTCGATTTCAAGGTTCGATCCATCGACAGCCTCGAACGACTCCCTTTGCCAGAGGAATCCGCGGCAACTCCCGCTCCTCAGCAAGCGGAAGGTGCCCGCCAGCGCGGAAAGGAACCCCCGGCGAGTTCCGCAGGCATTACGCGCCTGCCCTTTGATTTGGGCTTTACCGCCGAGCAGGGGAAGCTCCGCGTGGCGCTCAATTCATTGCTCGGGTCCGATCAGTTTCTCGTCGTCCGCAATCTCACCCTCCAAAACACTTCGCGCGTCGGACCGCCCATTTCCCGCGGACCCTCGCTTGGAGGACCCACAGGCCCTGGGACGCCCGCCGATCAAGCCTCCGGCGCCGCGCCTGGTATCCCGGGCATGGCGAACCACCTGAACGTCATTCTCGGTCGTGAACTCGTCAGAGCCTCGATGCGCATCGAAATCATCGGCTTCCCCACGGCCGAGCAACCCGGGAAGTAGTCGGCTATGGATTGGCTTAAGAAGAACTACGATAAGGCGATCCTGGCAGCAGCTTGCATAGCACTCCTGGCTTGTTGCGGGTTGATAATCAGTCGCGCCCAGTCCTTCTCGGAACAATTCGTCGGACGAGACAGTCCCCAGCCCCAAGACAATACGATCAAGTCCCTCCCGGCGGAGGACTTGAGAATGGCTCTCGAAAAAGTGAAGTCGCCCCAGAACTGGCGCGGCCACGACGGTTCTCTGCTCGTCTCGCGTCCTTACGTCTTGATGGACGGTGCGCTCATCGACCCCCTCGAAGGAAACAGAAATCTCCATGAACCCATCAAGAATTCCTGGCTCATCAAATACGATCTGCCCTACTGGGAAAGCAACATTAAGGAACAGGACGCCGATGGAGACGGCTTCAGCAACCTCGAGGAATACCTTGCAGGCTCCGATCCGCGCGATAGGAACTCCATTCCCCCCTTCTATACCAAACTCCGGCTTCTGCGCTTTATCTCGAAGCCCTTCCGCCTCATTTTCACAGGCACGCCCGACGGCGGCCAGACGTTCACCATCAATACGAAGGACCGCGGGACAAGAACCCAATTCCTCGAACTGGGAGAGATGATCGAGGGAACTTCCTATAAGATCGTTTCCTATGAGATGAAAACCGAGAGAAGGAATGAGACCGATTTCGATGCCTCGACCCTTACGATCGAGAGCACTCAGACCGGCCAAAGGATCGTTCTCGTGGCAAACAAGGAAGCTAATGATCCCACCTCGTTCGGCGAGTTCCTTTACCTGTACGACGACTCAAGATTTACCGTAAAAAAGGATGACGAATTTTCTCTGCCGCCCGAGACCAATAGAAAGTACAAACTCATTGACATTTCAGAGAAGGAAGCCGTAATACAGGACCAGAAAACGCGGGAGCAGCATAAGGTTCCTCCCGCCCAATGAGAGTGAGAGCCGCTGCCTGAGGTCTGAAGATGCGTGTTCCGTCCAAGCGCATCCGTAACCAGAATTGGGGGAAAATCTCCTCCCGCTGAACACCCCCCAACTCCATCGCAAATCTGCCCTAATAATGAAGTCGCAAGTCCTGACCGCAATGACCGCCGCTTCCCTCGCTCTCGGTGCAGCCGTAAGCCTCGCCCAACAGACCGGCGTCCAAAGCACAGCCGAGCGCGAAATTCGCAGACAGGAAAGCATGTCGGACTACGCCCAAAAAGCGGTGAACAAGGGCACCGAAGCCATGATGAACCAGGACTACGAGAGCGCGTTCTCATACTTCAAGAGCGCCGTAGATGTCCTGCCGAGCGGCGGAACTGCGACTCAGGAACTTCGCGAAACGGCACTCGATGGCTTCTGCCGTGCCGCGGTCAAGCTCACCGAGCAACGCATTTCCGAGGGTCGCTACCAGGACGCTACCACGACCGTCACCGTGGTTCTGGAGAACCGCTATGCGCCCGACTATGGTCCGGCGCTGGCCTTGCAAAGGAAACTCAAGGATCCAACCCGATTCAATCACGCCTATACTCCCGGCTTCATCGCGAATGTCGAGGAAGTGAAACAACTCTTGCTTGAGGCTGACGGTTTCTACGCCTCGGGTCGGTTCGACCTTGCTTTCAAACGTTACGAACAAGTCCTCAACATTGATAAGTATAACATCGCCGCGCGCCGCGGGATGGAACGTATCAATGTCGCACGTCAAAAATACGCGACGACTGCGTACAATGAGGCCCGCGGCGACATGCTCACCCAGGTCGACAGAAGCTGGGAGCTTCCGGTGCGCCGCTTTGAAGTCGGCGCGTCGACCATAATCGAACAGCCGCTAATTGACACGCGCGGCACTTCCTTGATCAACCGTAAACTCGACGAAATCATAATTCCCCGTGTTGACTTCCGGGATGCCACGATACGTGAGGCATTGGATTTCCTCAAACAGCGCGCCATTGCGCTGGACACTACCGAGCAGGACCCTTCGCGCAGGGGCATTAATGTCATCCTGAAGGTTGCTGCCGATTCGCCGGAAGCCGATTCGCGAATCACACTTTCCCTTAATGACATCCCGCTTCGAGCCGCAATCGACTACGTCGCGAAGGCCGCAAATCTTAAGCTGAAGATCGAACCTTATGCGGTGGCCGTTGTTCCCCAATCCGAGCCGACCGATATCCTGATCACCAAGGAGTACAAAGTTCCGCCGGGCTTCATCACCTCGCTGCCCGCAAGCGGTCAGCCGCCGCTGCCCGGACCCGGGAGCCAGACGATTGCGCCTGGCTCGCAACCTGCCATTCAAGCTCGCTCGGGTGCGAGAGAGTTTCTCGAAGCACAAGGCGTAACCTTTCCTCCTGGTGCCAGCGCGAACTTTATCGCGAGCACCAGCAAACTGATCATCAAGAACAGTCAGGCAAACCTCGACCTCATCGACACGCTGGTGGAAACACAGATGACTGCGCCTCCAAGCCAGGTGGAGATTGAGTCCAAGTTTCTCGAGGTCACACAGAACAACCTCAAGGAATTGGGCATCGACTGGTTGCTTGGCCAGTTCTCCATGCCATTCGGCTCCGGCGTCTATGGCGGAGGCGGCACACAGGGATTTGGGCAGAACATCAATGCCAATTCGTTTCCGCTTTTGAATCCAGGTTCAACCACTGTGCCAATCGGGGCATCAAGCGCCACGTCGGGTCCCATAACTTCCGGAAACCGTTCGGGCACGACCGCGATTTCCGTGAATGCAGTTGATAGCCTGCTTTTCGCGAGTCCCCTCGGCCCGGCTCCCGCACTTCTTTCCGTCGCGGGGATCTTTACCAACCCTCAGTTCCAGGTCGTTCTTCGGGCATTGAATCAGCAAAAAGGAGTCGATCTGGTGAGCGCTCCGAGGGTGACCACCAAAAGCGGCCAGCGGGCAACAATCCAGATCGTCCGGGAATTCCGCTACCCGACCGAATACGATCTTCCGCAAGTAACCCAGACGCCGGGATCCATTTACACGCCGGCCACGCCGACTACTCCAACATCGTTCGAGACCAAGCCCGTCGGCATCACCCTGGAAGTCGAGCCGACCGTCGGACCTGACGGTTACACGATCGACCTGATTCTGTCGCCACGCGTCGTCGAGTTTGATGGATTCATCAATTACGGAAGCCCGATCAATACCGTGGTCACGCTCGTTCCAAGCTTCACTGCCCCCCTTATCTTTCCATCGGTCAGCGCTCCCTTTGTTGTGACGCAAAACATAATCAACAAGCCTGTTTTCTCCACGCGTGAGGTCACCACGGAAGTCACCGTCTACGACGGGCAGACTGTGGTCATCGGCGGCCTGATCAGCGAGAATATCCAGAAGACCGAGGATAAAGTCCCGATCCTCGGAGATATTCCCCTGGCAGGCAGACTCTTCCGCACGACCGTTGACCAGCACATCAAGCGAAATCTCATCATGTTTGTTACCGCGAGCCTGCTGGACCCCGCTGGTCAGCCATTGATCAAGTTTGACGAAGAAGCGGAAATCGTGCCCGAACCGAGCGCATCAGCCGTCGAGCAGGAAATCATACCCGGCGATGCGACCACCATTCCCCAACCGCAATAGACACATTTCCGGAACATGAAATCCTTTTTTGCAAGCGCCCTTTCCCGCATGTCCCTCGCTCTCGCGGCGGCGTTCATGTGCATGGAAACCCAATCCTCCCTCGTCGCGCAGAATCTGGAATCGCTCGCCGAAAAAGAAATCGTCCGCCGGCAGGAAGATCTCGTCGTCGCGGATGGCCTTATCACGGCTGGCGATAAGGCTGCATCGGAGAAGGATTACGAGGCCGCGTATGTCAGCTACCTCGATGCCCTCGACAAAATACCTGCCGGCCCTGCCTCCGGGAACTTGCGTGCAAAGACGGTTTCGAAATTTATAAAGGCCGCACTTCGCTACGCGGAGGAATTGATCAACAATGGCCGCTACAGCGACGCAGAGAAAGTCGCCAAAACCATTCTGCTGCCTGACTATGATCCGTCCAACAGGGCGGCCATTCAGCTTCTTTCCAACCTCGAACAACCCGATTATTACAATAAGACAGTCACGCAGGATTTTGCCGGCGACCGCGAAGAAGTGACCAAACTCCTCTACGAAGCCGACGGGTTCTATCAGGCTGGTCGCTTTGATCTCGCCCTCAAGAGATACGAACAGGTTCTGAATATCGATCGATACAACATTGCCGCGCGCAAGGGCATGGAACAAGTGAATCTCGCCAAGGCAAGGTACTACGGGTCCGCATATAACGAAACGCGCAGCAGGCTGCTTTGGCTCGTTGATAAGTCCTGGGAACGCCCAGTCCATCGCTTCCAGCGTGGTCGTACCACGACAGCCATTGAGGCGCGCGGAGGAATTCGCGGCACTGAAGCCACGATGGCCAAGCTCAATCGGATCATTATTCCAAAGATTGACCTCCGCGATACGACCGTTCGGGAGGCTGTGGAATTTCTCAAGCAGCGGAGCCGGGA
>DATDAX010000006.1:0-6369 GCA_036525175.1 Terrimicrobiaceae bacterium
TTCGACGATAGCCTCCTTCATCTCCAGTGCCATCCAAACACAAGCGGCGGCATCTTCCGCAACGCCGTTGCTTTCCGGGTCGCCGAAGAAAACCAGCACAGCGTCTCCGATAAACTTGTCCAGAGTGCCGCCATGCTTCGATACCACCTGGGCCATTCGATTGAGATAGCCATTAAGGATGAATGTGAAGTCCTCCGGCTCAATGCCTTCAGTCTCGTTGACAAAGCCAACGATATCCGAAAAAAAGACGGTCAGTTTCTTGCGGCTGCAGCCGATCCGCGCGTCTTGTCGGCCCTCGAAAATGGATTGATAAACCTGCCGCGGGAGATAGCGCGCCAGTTTCAAGGAGAGATCCTCCAGTTTCCGGAGCGAGTGTTTTAGGGCGAGATGGGTGCGAACGCGGGCGAGAACGATGGCGGGATTTACGGGTTTGGTGATGTAGTCTACGGCTCCAAGACCGAAGCCCTGCACCTCGTCTTCAACCTCGGATTTGGCGGTAACAATGATTACGGGGATGCGCCGGGTCCGCTCATCAGCCTGAAGCTGTAAGCATACTTGATAGCCATCCATTTCCGGCATCATGGCGTCCAGGAGGATCAAGGCCGGAGCAGGATCACTCTGCGCGATCTTGAGCGCCCTGGGGCCGTTCAAGGCGACCTTGATCTGATAATGCTCGCGTAAGATCCCTGCCAGCACGTCAACATTCTCCGGGGTATCATCAACGATCAGAATAACCGAGTTGTTTGAAGGCGGTTCCACGGGTCAGCCTATCTATCAAGTGATCCCCTCGCAACTGTTCAGAGTATAGCCTGAGATACACGTCGCGGGCGTGGGGAGTGGGCTTTTGCGCCGTTTGCCTTTCGTGAGCGGTTTCGATTCCCCGGCTGCCATGCGATATCCTTCCTTGGCCCGAGAAATGGCGCGTCGGCACGATGATGCCTGGTCCTGCAAAGGCCTCCGCGGAGGCTATCAATGCCTGGAGTGTTTTGCTGGAGCCTGACGGCGACCGATGTGCATACCCAGTGGACGGAGACCCGCGCGGTCTCCAATCGCGGGCAGTGTGTTCCGAGCCGTGCTCCGCGAGTTAAACAGCGACCGCAGCCATGAAGACGCCGCCCTTCTGAAACTCTTCCTCATCGCCTCTCCCTCCGAAATGCCGTCGATCTCGCTGACGACCACGGCCGATCTGTTGCGCGGCAAGTTGGTCCCCAGCGTGCATCGAAACCGTGAAGTCGAATGTTGCGACTGTGCGCTGCGGTGCGGTCGCTCAGCCGGTCGCCGTTCGCAGGGCCAAAGCGCCGCCGTTTGCCGAACCGGATCCATTGATTCAACCAGAACAGCGGAGCAATCGCAACTCACTCACAAAGCTGCCTCCATCTGCTCAAAGCTCTCGATGTTTGGCCAGCGATTACGGCGCCCTCGCCTCGGATTGCCTCCTGCATTTCAAGATATAGCAAGGCGACAGCGCAAAGAGTGATGACAAGGCTTGAGGCGGCGGTCTGATTGTGGCAGTGCTGCCATACATGAAGATGGGGGAAGTGGCCTATCCGCACATTGTCAAAAAGGCCGACGAACCGGCACGGCTGGAGAGTCATCCACGAACGCGAGTAGCCATGCTCGTGGCCGATTACCTTTGGCGCGGCTGGTCGGCGGAGGAAATCGTGCGCCACTATCCTTATTTGACTCTCGCCGAGGTGCATGCCGCCCTCGGCTATTACTTCGATCACCGCGAAGAAATTGACACGGAATTGCTGGAGGAAAGCCGTGGTGTAGACGCCTGGCGCAAGTCACACCCCACTGCATCAGAGTTAGTTCGATTGAAGCAGGCCGCAGCGTAAACCGCGGCATGGCCACGGCTCTCTATGCAGATGTGCATGTACCCGGTCCGGTAATCCTGCAATTGCGCCTGCGCGGAGTGAACATTGCCGCGGCGACCGAAGAGGGGCACGAGCGCAAAAGCGATGAAGAATTGCTGGATATCTCAACCGCCTCAAGTCGTGTAATGGTGACGCAAGACATTCGTTTCCGCGTGCTGGCTGAAGACTGGCAGCGCACAGGCCGCAGTTTTGCCGGTTGGTTTTCGCCCATCAGAGGAGGGTCAGTTTTGGTGAGATGATCAGAGACTTGGAACTGATCGCCAAGGCGACTGATCCGTCATTCTGGCAGCGTGGCAAGCAGACGTGATTCGTTCGCGTGTTTTACCGTGGCTAATGTACCTACATTGATTTCGAAGGTCCGACGCGGTGCTCTGCAATTCTTTTCGGATGGGACGCCGTGCGTAAAAAATTGTTGATGCGATCACGCCGCCTGAAATGATGAGAGAGCCGACTAATTCTCAAGGGAGCGTGTTGTTATGATGATCGTGGCAAGCCAAAGCGACAGGATCGCGTCCGCCGCGAGGCCGCTATCTTACCGCTGTGTTCGGGGTGTCTTTTTATCATTCCTGACGGTCGTGGCACTCGCCAGCTTTAACCTTGAGGACGTGGCGTGGGCGGCGGAACAGCCCAAGACTGACGGGGCCGTTGAGGATCGCGTCCAGGCGTTGATCCCGGAACTCGAAGCATACATTGCCAGCGGCATGAAGGAGTTCGACGTGCCGGGCCTGGCCATTGGAATTGTTGCCAGGGACAGGCTCGTTTATGCCAAGGGCTTTGGGGTGCGCAGCAAGAGCGGAGGCGGGCCGGTCGATACGCGCACGATCTTTCAGATCGGCTCAACCACCAAGGCATTTCTCGCGGCGACCCTGGCCATCATGGTTGATCGCGGCAAGTTGCGATGGGACGACCGCGTCCTCGATCTCGATCCGGATTTTCAGTTGAAAGATCCGTGGGTCACGCGCGAATTCCGAATCTTCGACCTCCTCGCTCAGCGCTCCGGCCTTCCACCCTTGGTCAACGACATGCTCGGTGAACTGGGGTTCAACGAGACGGCATTGATCCGGTCCCTTCGCTACGTCGAGCCGGTGTCCAGTTTCCGCACGACCTTCGCCTATACCAACGTCACGCATCATTTGGCCGGTCGCATTGTGGCCAAAGCCGGGGGCACTGCGGATTGGAATACGGTTCTTCAGCAGGAACTGCTCGATCCCCTGGGCATGAAGGACTCTTCCTACACGGCCGCTGCCATCGAAGCTGCGACCAATCATGCCAAAGGTTATCGTTGGACCCCTGACAGCACGATCGAGGTGCCCTTCACCCAACTCTTTCCTTATGACTTCGGTGGGCCCGCCGGCGACATCAATTCCACCCTCGAAGATATGGCACGCTGGGTCCGCTTGCAGCTCGGCAACGGCACCTTCGAAGGACGCCGCGTTGTCTCATCCCAAAATCTCGCCTTTACTCACACGCCAAAGGTGGCGCTCTCCGACAAGCTGGTCTACGCGCTGGGCTGGATCATTCAACTAACGCCGAACGGCAACATCATCTGGCACAACGGTTCAACGAGGGGCTTCGGCTCCTTTGTCGGCATGGTGCCTGACAAGAATCTCGGCGTCATTGTCCTTACGAATGAGGAGAACGTGGGTTTTCCGGATGCGCTCGGGCTATGGACTTTGGACCGTATTCTTGACAATCCCAAGATCGACCAGGTGGCGGACGCGCTCAAGGCGGCGAAAACCCATTTCGAAACCAGGGCCAGACTGTTTGCCAAACCCGCGAACCCTCGGCCGTTCCCGCTGCTGGCACCGCTCGCCGGCAATTTCGCCAACCCGAGCTTCGGTAGAGCGGCGGTGTCGGTGGAAGGTGATACGCTGGTGATGGAGATTTCCACTGGCGCCAAGCTCAAGATCGAGCCCTGGGACGGCGATATTTTCACGGTCAAGCTCATGCCGCTCGGTAGATTCGCAGCGGTGGTAGAAAATCTCGGCCCTCTGCCGCTCGGATTCGTCCAATTCCAGATTGACAAGGACGCTAAACTCAACTTGCTGCGCCTCTCCTCTGCTGAGTACGGTCAGGCTTATGAGTTCCGGCGCGAAGTTGCGCCAGGCTCAGCGGCCGCCCATGCTCCGATATGTGAAGACTTTGCCGGGCTGGTTGAGATCGGTGGTGGCCGCAAGATGTATCTCGAATGCCGCGGCGCCGGTTCTCCCACGGTGGTGCTCGTATCGGGCACCCGGGGCGCGCACGATGACTGGACCGATCTGATTGATCCCACCCTCCCGGCCGGGGCTAGCAACCCAAGTGAGTCGGCTGTGTTCCCCCAAGTCAGCAGGTTGACCCGGGTGTGTGCCTACGATCGTCCCGGAACCGCCCGGCTCGATGACACGCGGACCGATTCCACCCCAGTACGACAGCCGACCACGGCACAACAGGGAGTCGCGGATCTGCATGCCCTGCTGATTGGAGCCAGGGAACCGGGACCCTACGTTCTTGTGGGACACTCTTGGGGCGGCTTGATTGCCAGGCTCTTCGCGAGCACGTACCCCGATGAGGTGTCCGGTCTGGTGCTGGTCGACCCCGCCTCGGAGTTTCTGAAGCGCTCGCTGACGCCTGCGCAGTGGGCGACGTATATCGAAGCCACGAAGAAGCTGATCGAATCCAACGGCCTGGAAGCGCCCGACCACGAGCGCAGCCTCGATCTGCTCGATACCGCCCCACAAGTACACGCGATCCCTATTGTCGTGCTCACGTCTGACAAGCGATTTGACTTCGGTGCCGGAGGGGCGGAGACATGGCCGGCGTGGCGAACCGCTCAGGAGCGCCTCGCGAAGCTTCTCAACGCGAAGCACGTCAGCGACACGAACAGCGGCCACGCCATCCAGATGGAGCAGCCCCGACTGGTCAACGAAGCAATCCGCGAAATCGTCGAGGCGGCCCGTAGCGGGAGACGGCAACTGGTGCGCTGAGGTGTGCGGGTCGATGACACCGGAAGGGCGGCGAAACTCTCGACTTCTGCTTATGGCACAGACCTCGCTTCTGAGGGGGGCGATCCAGACCCTCCAGTCACTCGCGGAACTTTCACTGAGCGACTTTCAGGTCGCTTATCAGGGCGCCAGATTCCGAGCCGGAGAGTGATGGTTTTTATTCTTGCCGCGCACTTTGTTGACGCCGTAGTAGTTTCGGTCGATTGAAATGATATTTCAGACACGGAACATGCGGGATGCTGCGGAGAAGCTGGCCGGTGCTACGATTCGTGGCGCTACTGAAACCGGTGTAGACAAGTATTCTTTGTGCTCTGGAAATTATTATGTAAGTATCTGGAAGTAAGTGTATTGGGGGTATAGCTCAGTTGGTAGAGCGTCTCGTTCGCAATGAGAAGGTCTGGGGTTCGAATCCCCATACCTCCACCAATTCCGCGGAGCGGAAACAAGTGACATCGCTGGGAATGGGAATCGCTCCGCGACGAGATCGACTGCGCTGCGTGTGAGCGAGATAGGGGCATCGAAGCAGGCGCCCGACGAAGGCCGCCTTTCGGAATTGCAACGGATTGCGCGGCCTCTGTTAGCTGCGGGCGGCCACTTACAAACTTGCATTATTAATTGTCGGCATGCTAAAGACATCTAGGAGCATCTCTCGGAAATCATTTCCGAAAAGCACACTGGGAGGCGACTTTTTCGGGATCGTTCATGAGGGAGGTCAGCGCGTGACAAAGGCGTTGGGTGAGTTCTTCGGGGGTCTTAGCGATGAAATCGCTAAAGAAGTCGGCTTTGAGGCGTAACCAAAGCCGTTCGATGGGATTGAAATCCGGGCTGTAGCCCGGCAGGTAGTGAACCTCGAAGTGATGCCAATTGAGTCGTTGAGCTTTATGCCAGCTGGCGTTGTCGAGGATGAGCACTCGGCGTTTGGAGTCCAGCGGGGGAAGCTCTTTAGCCAAGAAATCCAGGTAATACTGGAAGACATCGCTATCGACGCCATCAAAGATCATCGTCGAGCACTCTCCTGTAGCCGGACAGACCGCGCCGATGACGTTGGCTCGGATGTGGTCTCCGAGATAAGGCACTTTGGGCCGACTGCCCCGAGCGCTCCAGCGCCGCCGAGGACGCGGATCGCCCTCAACCCCGCACTCGTCAGCAAACCATAACTCCACGGCTGCATCGGCTTGCCAGAGCCGCAGCTGATCTAAGAAAGCATTTCGCTCTTCTTCATTCTGGCGTTCTGGCCAGGGCCGAGGCACCCGCAGATTGTAGCCAAGCTCATGAAGGTAGCGCACCGTGGTGCTGTAGCCGACTTCAAGCCCGAGCTGCTCCTTGAGAAACCCATGGATCTTGACCCCCGTCCAGTGAAGCTCTCCAGCTTGCCGGGGATTCTCTAAGACCGGCACTAAGAGATCTCGGACCCGTTCGATTTTCACCCTGCGTCCTCGCCCCGCAGGCCTCTTCGTAGTCAGAGCGTCGATGCCAGCGGCGTTGAACATCTCGATCCAGAGCCGAAC
>DATDAX010000007.1:0-9963 GCA_036525175.1 Terrimicrobiaceae bacterium
AGAGAAAATTCCTGGCGGCGGAATACTTCTTAGCGATGGCCGCGACCTCTTCGTTAAGCTCGAGCGTTTTGGCCACCTTCTCAGGGAGCTTCTCGATCTCCGAGATGATGTCCAATCCTTCGGCGTAGGAGAGTTAGTGAATGCGTCCAAGGAGCAGCGCCAAAAGGGTCACGACGGTGAGCTGGGAAGTGAAAGACTTGGTGGCCGCCACGCCGATCTCGGGGCCCGCGTGCATGTAAACGCCGCCGTCCGTTTCGCGCGCGATGGTGCTGGCGACATTGTTGCAAATGCCGAGAGTCCGGTGGCCTTTTCGCTGGCTTTCGCGAAGAGCCGCAAGAGTGTCCGCCGTCTCGCCGCTTTGGCTAATGACAAAGACGAGGGTATCGCGTGTCATCGGCAGGTTGCGGTAGCGTAATTCACTGGCAAATTCGCACTCTACGGGAATGTGGGCCAGCGACTCGATGAGATACTCGCCGACCATCGCGGCGTGAAAGGCCGTGCCACAACCGCTTAAAACAATTCGTTCCACCTGACGGAGCTCGGCGTTGGTCATTTCCAGTCCGCCAAGCTTCGCCGTGGCCTCTTCTCTGGAGAGACGTCCTCGCAGGGCGTCGCGCACCGAATTCGGCTGCTCGAAGATCTCCTTGAGCATGTAATGAGGAAAAGCACCCTTATCCACGTCCTCGGCCTGGAACTCCACCTTGCTTACTTGGAAGCTGGCATCGTAGCCGGCGAGAGTGGAAATATCGAAACCATCCGCCCTGATGGTAACGATCTCGTAGTCGTTGAGATAGACGGCCTCGCGCGTATGCGCGACGATCGCGGAAACGTCGCTCGCAAGAAAATGCTCGCCCTTTCCAACGCCGAGCACGAGCGGGCTGCCGCGACGCGCGCCGATGAGAACGCCGGGCACATCCGCGTGAATGACAGCTATGCCGTAAGTGCCTATTACCTGACGCAGCGATTCGCGGACCGCCTCAACGAGCGCGGCCTGAGTTTTCTCCTTCCGGCTGTCGAAGGCTACCCCTATCAGGTGGGCCAGGACCTCGGTGTCGGTCTGGGATTGGAAAACATGGCCTCTTTCTTCGAGCTGCGCCCGAAGGGGCAAATAGTTTTCGATCACGCCATTGTGCACGAGGACGAGGCGCTGGCTCTGGTCAAAGTGGGGATGGGCATTCTCGGTTGTCACGCCGCCGTGCGTCGCCCAGCGCGTATGGCTGATTCCAAGATGGCCATGCGGAGGACTGTTCGAAATGACTTTTGTCAGATCCGCGATGCGTCCGACGGTCTTCCGCACTTCGATGCCTCCGCCATTGATGGTGGCGATTCCTGCCGAATCGTAGCCCCTGTATTCCAAGCGCCGCAAGCCGTCCAATAAGATAGGGACCGCGTCTGCCCTGCCGATATAACCAACGATGCCGCACATAGAATTTTGAATCGTGACAATTCGGGCAAAGCGGAGCAAGATTCAATTCCCGCTTATGAGTCAGCTTCCCCTGATCCTCCCTGTCAATCGTACTCTCGCAATCATTATGGGTGGCGGAGCCGGCACCCGGCTCTTCCCTCTGACAAAAGAGCGGGCCAAGCCCGCGGTGCCACTCGGCGGCAAGTACAGGCTCGTCGATATACCGATCAGCAATTGTCTAAACTCCGGCATCCGCAGCATCTATGTGCTCACTCAGTTCAATAGCATGTCGCTGCACCGCCACATCAATGCGAGCTACAAGTTTGACAATTTTACCCCGAGTTTCGTTGAGATTCTGGCGGCACAGCAGACGCCGGAGGGATCGCATTGGTATCAAGGAACTGCCGACGCAGTCCGGCAAAACCTTCGCTACTTCTTCGAGAGACCGGTGGATTACTACATCATTCTGAGCGGCGACCAGCTCTATCGCATGGACTACCGCCATGTCTTGCGCCAGCACCTTGAGACAAACTCGGACATCACAGTAGGCACCATTCCTGTGAATCGCGCGGCGGCATCCGGTTTTGGAATCATGCACACCGATGAAAAGCGCAAGATCATCGAGTTCGTCGAGAAGCCGAAGGACCCGCAGGTGCTCGACGGGCTGCGGATTCCTGGTGACCTCCTCCAATCCATCGGGCAACCGGCCGACGCCGACCTGTACCAGGCTTCCATGGGCATCTACGTGTTCCGGCGGGAGGTACTCAAAGAGTGCCTCGACAACGATTTCGCGGATTTTGGCAAGAACATCATCCCGGCGGCTATCAGGAAGTATAAAGTCACCGCCTATATTTTTCAGGGGTACTGGGAAGATATTGGAACGATCGACGCATTCTTCGAGGCCAATCTCAATCTTACCGATGCGGAGCCGAAATTCAGCTTCAACGAGCCAGGAGCGCCGGTCTACACCCATCCGCGCTTTCTGCCCGCCAGCATCGTGCGATCCACCCAGGTCGACCGTTCGCTGATCTGCGACGGCTGCATTATCGACAACGCAACAGTCGAGCACAGCATCATTGGGATACGCTCGGTCATTGGTTCGGGTTCGGTGGTCAGGGACGTAATCCTGATGGGCGCCGACTATTACGAGGCAGACTTGGGCAGGAACGCTGGAGAGGTTCCGAATATGGGCATTGGACGCGGATGTGACATCCGCAATGCCATCATCGACAAGAACGCACGAATCGGGGACAATGTCGTCATCTCGCCAGAGGGTAAAGACAAGGAAATGAACGGCGAGGGGTTCTATATACGCGACGGAATCGTCGTTATTCCGAAAAATAGTGTTATTGCGTCGGGAACTCGGATATAGCAGCGCGCATCAGAATGATCAGGATACGAGCGCTTGCGTTGCTGCTTCTCTGTACGCTGCTGGCTGGCTGTTATTTCGAGAATCCGCTGACTGGCGGACCATCCAAAGACATCAATAGTTGGCTGCTGGGCGTATGGGAGCATAAGGATACGAAGGGGAGGACTTATCGTGCGAGGGTTGTTCCCATCACTGGGGATCGTTATTTCGTGAGCTTTCAGGTTCTCGGCCGCAAAAAAGAGAAGAAGGTTTGGGAGTTCGAGGGGTGGATTTCGCGTGTTTCTTACAGCCGCTTTCTGTCGCTGAAGTGCAGCGTCACCTCCGGGGACGTTCCCGAGGGTGCGTTCGTCTTCGTCAACTATCAGGTCGTCGATCAGAATACGGTCATCACTCGTCGACTTGAGCTTGACTCGCCTCCTGAAGCGACCAGTCAGCAGCTTCGCGCGGAGGTGCGCCAACGCCTCAAAGAAGACTCGCTCATGCCGGCAGAGGGCTTGCGTTGGAAAAGAATCTCGGAGGTCTATTGGGATCCGTACTACACCGAAGAACAGCCTTTCCAGCCGCTTCGCTTCCCGACTCCCCAGCCCGAGAAAAAGGACGACAAAAAACCGGCAAGCTCCCCTTAGGTGAGCAATTTGCTGTAGACTTCAAGGTCGCGGGCCGAGAAACAGCAAAAAATCACTTTGTCGAGGCTTGGGGGCTCAGCATCCACAAATTCGTTAACCGTGGTGACGGCAATTGATGCTGCAGCTTCAAACGGGTATCCGTACACGCCAGTGCTGATGGAAGGGAAAGCGATGCTACGCAAATTGTTTTCGCTGGCGATCTCCAGTGCACGTCGATAGCAAGAGGCCAGCAGTTCGGCCTCGCCATGATGTCCGCCGTGCCACACCGGACCTACCGTGTGAATGACGTAACGCGCCGGAAGTTTATGCCCCTTGGTAAGCTTTGCGTCGCCCGTCTGGCAACCACCCAAGGCGCGGCATTCCTCAAGCAAGCCCGGACCCGCTGCACGGTGAATGGCGCCATCAACGCCTCCTCCGCCAAGCAGCGAGGAGTTCGCCGCGTTGACGATCACATCCACCGCCATTTTGGTAATGTCGGCCTGAATGGCCTCAAGCGTCGCCATAGCTGCCAAAGTTTGCCCTCCTGATCGCCGAAATCCAGGAAGGAATTTTGATGTTAAATTTTTTCGTTGGGCACCAGACCCGATGGTAATTCATTATTAACGGCTTACGCAACGTGGCTCAAAAGAGGCTGACTCGTCTTGAGTTTATCTTTGAACGTCGGGCTCTGGGCGGCGTCTAAATTATCGGTTAAGGCAGCATATTCGGGCCACCGCGGTTCAGTTTCCTTTGTTCTGAGCATCGTACGCGAGTGGCCCGAATCTTTTTTTACTAGCATTGCCGGCTCTGCGGGCTTTCTTCCCCGCTTGCCATCGCTCGCTCCGTTCAGTATGAGCCGGGACGCCATGGCGGACACTGTTCTCGTTATTGAAGACGAATCCGACGTTGTCGATCTGCTCAGGTATAACCTGAACAAGGCGGGATTCTCTGTGCTTATCGCGTACGACGGACTTGCCGGACTCGAGATGGCTCGCAGGAGCCGACCCGAGATCGTCGTGCTCGACCTCATGCTTCCCAAGATGGACGGATATTCGGTCTGCAAAGCCCTCAGGAGGGACGCCGAAACCGAGCTGCTTCCCATTGTTATGTTGACGGCCAGAGGGGAGATGAGCGAACGCGTCCGCGGATTGGAAATCGGAGCGGACGACTACGTGACGAAGCCGTTCAGTCCACGTGAGCTGGTCCTGCGCATTCAATCGGTGCTAAGGAGATCGCGTTCCAAGGTGCCGGGCGAAGTCATTGGAGTGGGTGACTTTCATCTGGACAAGAACAAGTTTGACGTGCGACTCGAGGGGCGGCGTCTCGACCTGACCACAACCGAGTTCAAGTTGCTCACTGTTTTGATCGAGCGTCGCGGACGCACCCAGTCCCGCGAAACGCTGCTCTACGATGTCTGGGGATATCAGAATCCGATCGATACACGAACGGTGGATACTCACATTCGGCGTTTGAGGGAAAAGCTCGGCAGGCATTCGGCGAGACTGGAAACCGTTCGAGGCGAAGGCTATCGCTTTAATCCGGTGACGCATCCTTGATTCTCTGGACGGAAATCCTCGTTGGTTGCCTGGTAGTCGGCGCGGTTTTTGCGTTTTTCCGAATCGTTGCGCCCTTCAACCAATTGCGCGTTGTCCTGCGGCGTCTGGCTCAAGGAGATTTCCGGCCGGTATTGCTAAGCGCGCGAAAAGGAGTGCTTCGGGAGACGTCCCTCGACGTACGACGTATTTCCGAGTTACTGCAGCAACTCGATCAGCAGATAGCGGCTGAGGGTTTCAGCCTGAAGGCGATTCTTTCCAGCATGGTCGAGGGCGTGGTGATTACGGATCGGACGCAGCGCATCCGCCTGGCCAACGACTCACTCCAGCGCATGCTTGACCTGACGCAATCACCAGTCAACCGAACGGTTATCGAGGTTTTTCTCAATCCCGAACTCCAGCAGGCCATTGAGAAGACGCTTTTCGACGGTATTGCCCGGAAGATTGAGCTGACTCTGCGAGTTCCTGCCGCCGAGGGTTATGCGGCCAAGCACATTGAAGTTTACGCGAGCGGCCTGAATCCCGGGCCAAAGTCCCGTCCCTTAGGCGCAGTCATCGTCTTCCATGACATCACTGCTGTGAAGAACCTCGAGGCAATTCGCCGCGAATTTGTCGCCAATGTCTCGCACGAGTTCCGCACACCCCTTGCAATCATCAACGGTTACATTGAGACGCTCCTTGACGGCGCGCTCGAAGATCGCGCCACAACGGAAGCCTGGTTAAAAGTGATGGCCAAGAATGGGCGCCGCCTTGGTCTTCTCATCGAAGATCTGCTGACCCTCTCACACCTGGAATATCGCTCGCCTGAGCTCGATTTCCAGAAAGTCAATCTGCCGGGACTTTTGGACCGTGTCATCGAGCGCACTACGACGGCGATCTCAGAGCGTCATGGGCGTGTGACGGTGGAGTGGAGTTCCGAGGCGGCTGCGGCCGAGGTCGATCCATGCAGAATGGAACAGGTATTTGAAAACCTTCTGGGAAACGCTTTCCGACACGCGACTTCCGATGAAGTCGCCGTAACCGTGACGGCCCGACGCCTCGGTGAAGACATCGAGATCGTGTTCTCCGACAATGGACCTGGCATTCCGTATCGTGATCAGCCCCACATCTTCGAGCGATTCTACCGCGTGCACAAGGATCGCTCGCGCGGTGGCGGCGGTGGCACAGGTCTTGGCTTGTCGATCGTTAAGCATATTGTTGTTGCCCATGGCGGCTCGGTAGCCGTCGAGAGCGTTCCCGGGCAGGGGGCAGCTTTCAGGATTCGACTACCCGCAGCTCGCAAGATGCCGACGAGCGCCGAGGCCGTGGAGGTGTAGAAGTTCTGGTTCATCAAACGCACACGCCGTAACTTTCGAGCCTCCTGCGGGTTTCATTTTCACGTCTATGAGATATCAAACTTTGGCAGCCGCGGTGCTCGCGGTGGTTTGTTTGGGGACATCCGGAGTTGCGCAGCCCTCCGGCGATGGCGATCCTCCTCCGGGTAAGGGGATGCGAGGCCCCGCGAAGTTTCTGGAGGGCCTTCCTGAGGAAGCGCGCGAGCGGTTTCTGGCTGCCCGGGAGAAGGCACTTGAGGATCCGAAGCTGCAGGAACTCCGTAAAAACGCCGAGCGAGCTAAGAGAGAATTCTTCAAGGCCATGCGCGACAAGATGTTGGAGATAGATCCTGGACTTGCAGAGATCGTGAAAAAGCGGTCTATGGAGCGCAGGGCTCGCAAAGTTTGGCGTGACCAAGGGGGGTTGGTCAGCTTAAGCGATGAAGAGCGTGAGAAGCTGTTGAAGGTGATGGAGCAGGTGGATAACGAGCCGGCCGTAGAAGCAGCGAAAAAGAAGAGATGGGAGGCAAGCTCCGACGACGACCGCAAGGCGGCGGCGGAGGAATACCGGAGGGCTTTGCACGAGGCGATGGCGAAGGTCGATCCGACTATCGCGCCGATTTTGGATAAGCTTGGCCCCGGCCAGAGTCCGCCTTCAAGCCCTGCAGGGAGCACTCCCTCGGCCAAGGATCCGAAATAAGAGACTACTATATATCCGGAGCTTCTCTCTAAAGCCCCGTTGCGGAGCGAACTCTCGACATGACTTCTTCCGCTATTTGATTGGCCCTTGCGCGCCCTTCCCGCAGCACCATTTCCACATAACCGGGGTCGGCGAGGATTTCTTGGCGTCGCTGCCGCATGGGTTCAAAATACTCCCATAAAGCGGCAAAAAGCCTCTTCTTGAAGTCTCCATAGCCAATACCCCCCGACCTGAACCCGTCCTCCATCTGCGCGTAGTCGGCTGAGGTGGCGACCAGTCTGTAAAGCGCAAGGATCGTCGAATGCTCGACCGCCTTTGGAGCTTCCACAGGAGTCGAGTCGGTCTTCAAGCTCATGATTTTTTTCCGCATAGCAGATTCCTCCTCGAAGATTCCAATGGCATTGCCATAGCTCTTGCTCATCTTTTCTCCATCGAGGCCGGGAACTACGGCCGCCTCTTCGCGGATGTTTGGCTCGGGCAGCTTCAAGGTTGGCCCGTAGGTGTCGTTGAACTTGATGACGAGGTCGCGAGCGACCTCAATGTGCTGCTTCTGATCCTTCCCCACCGGAACTACGTCGCTGTCATATATTAAGATGTCCGCCGCCATGAGGACAGGATAGGCGAACAGTCCGTGCGAAGGCGCGATACCCCGGCCAAGCTTGTCTTTATAGGAGTGGCAGCGCTCGAGTAATCCCATCGGTGTCAGGGTGCTCAGGATCCACGCCAGTTCGGTGACTGTCGGCACTTGGGACTGACGGAAGAAGCACGCCCGGCGCGGATCCAGACCACACGCCAGAAAATCGATTGCGACATTGCGGATGTTCTCGCTCAGTTCTCCGGCATCGCGGACGGTGGTGAGGGCGTGGAGGTCGGCGATGAAGTAAAGTGCCTCGCCCTTGTGTTGAAGCTCGATCGATGGCTTCATCATGCCGAAGTAATTGCCAAGATGGAGAGTGCCTGAAGGCTGGATGCCGGAAAGGATGCGCATGGAGATAATAAAGAATGCCAGTGTGCAGAGTCCACCGGTAGCCGGTTTTTGCGATAAATTCGAAGCCCGGATCAATAGGAATAGTTATCCGGCATCCGAAACGCATTTTCGATATGGCGGATAACGGCGGGGCTGGACATGATCACTTCAACCACGTCAAAACGAAATACGACGTCAGGCATGTCGAGCATCCTTAGCCATGTCATGGCTCCTCGAAGAATCAAGCGCCGCTTTTTCCTGTCCACCGCATCGAGCGGGCGTCCAAACTCCTCGGATGATCGCGTCTTGACCTCTACGAACACGAGTTCGTCGTGGCGCCTGTCCCGGCATACAATGTCGACTTCCCCTCCATGGGGTGCGCGGAAGTTTCGGAAGAGAATCTTGTGGCCACTGCTTCGCAAGTGTCTTGCCGCCACTTTCTCGCCTTTGCGCCCAAGGATAATGTGGGGAGGGTGCCGCGATGGAAACAATGCAGCCCGGACGAAGTCTGCAAGCTGCATGACTGGCGAGCCCGTTCTATGAGGGGTGCCAGGTTGCGACTCGGGCGGCATGTGGTCTGTCGCGCAGGATATCCCGGCTGAGCCGATTGCTGCAAGAATGATGGAGGCTTTCGAGTCGATGATCGAAGAATCGTGCCCGCCCATTGCGCGCCAAAGTCTGGTTGAGAAAGCTTTACAGAATCGCGGTGTCAGTAGATAGGATTCGGGGCTATCCGGAGTCGGTGCCAGCGCGGTACCGGAGGCTGCCTGTAGGGAGCGCGACCACGAGCGCTCGATTCTCTGGATTCCAAAAATGAAAATCCTGTACGTTGCTGATCTCCATTATAGCTTGAAGCAGTTCGATTGGCTTCTTGCGAATGCAGGGCCGTACGACATGGCTGCAATCGGCGGAGACCTCCTGGATGTTGGCGGGGCGTTGGACCCAGATGTTCAAATTGTTGTTATTGAGAGATATCTCAGGCGATTGCGGGGCCAGACGCGCTTGCTCGTCGTCTCCGGAAATCACGACGCCGATGCTCGGAACGCCGCCGGTGAGTGGTTCGCCAAGTGGCTGATAAGGGTCCGCGGAGACGGACTTTTCGTAGATGGCGACGAGGTCTCCCTTCCGAACCTTACCGTAACCTTGTGTCCCTGGTGGGACGGTCCAGCATCTCGTGCCGAACTTGAACAATTTCTCACGGATGCCGCGACCCGGGTGACGGGTAAATGGGTCTGGATTCACCATGCGCCCCCCGACCAATCGCCGGTCAGTTGGACAGGAAAGAAGTTCGGCGGAGACAAGTATCTCGTCGACTGGATCCGTCGTTTTGGTCCGGACCTCGTGCTCTCAGGACACATTCACAACTCGCCGTTCTATCCGGACGGTTCGTGGATCGACCGGATCGGGAAAACCTGGGTATTTAATCCTGGACGCCAAATTGGCCCGCGACCTACCTCGATCGTGTTCGATCTGGACGCGATGACAGCGGAATGGGTTTCGCTTGAGGGCGAATGTCTCAAACAGCTTGCGATCGAGACCGGAGAGGTCAGCGAACAGGTGGTCGCCGCTGCCGATGCATGAGGACTTCGAGCACCTCGTCGACCATGCTGAGATGATCATGGCCTTCGAATTGCTGCCTTACGTCGACCAGATATTTGTTTAGCGCATCAAGGCGCCGCGCAAGAATTTCTGAAACATGCATGGACACCGCCGGATGGCTTTCCAGGAACCTGCGGCCGTCCTCCACAATGTAGAACGAAGATGGCGTGACGGTTCTCACGCTTGCGCGGTGACTGGTGCCGAGCAACGCGGACATCTCACCGAATACTGAACCAGGCTCCGAGATGTCCGCAAGCGGGACATCGTCCTTGTAGACCTCCACCTCTCCGTCGATCAAGAAGAAGAGCATTCCCGTCGTGCTGTCCTGCGCGATGATTGTCTCGCCGGCGCCGAAATTTCGCCTCGGAAGCGTGTGCAGAATTTCAAAAAGTTGCGCCATGAGGATGGACAATGACGTGATTACCCATCACATCGCAAGTCTTCACTATCCG
>DATDAX010000008.1:0-2089 GCA_036525175.1 Terrimicrobiaceae bacterium
ACCTGTTGCCCGATAATCCTCCGATCAATCTCACTGAAGATTACGGCTTGCGGGAGTACCTGTCGGAGATCCTCATTAAGGAGAAATCACCCCTCTCGCAGCAGACGATCCGAGACTCCGACCTCGGCAAACTCGGATTCCGGATCCTTAAAGTCCTTCGTGATGGAAAGCCCAAAACTCCGCGGCCGGATTTCGCTTTGTCAGCGGGCGATGTGCTGATCGTCAACGGTCCCGTCCAAAGTCTCATGACGGTGCGCGAGACCGAGGGCATCGAGATAAGACCTGACGTTGAGTTCGGAGAGAAGGAACTCAAGGCGGACGAGCTCGAGATTCTGGAGGTGCTCGTTACACCGGAGTCTTTTATACGAGGTCGCCGCCTCCAGGATCTCGATCTCCCGAGCCGGCTGGGAATTGTCGTGCTTGCGATCAACCGTCATGGCAGGCGCCTGCGCGAGAAGATCAAGTCGGTGCGGCTCGAGACAGGCGATCTGCTTCTCGTGCAGGGAGCGCGCGAAAGCATGGACGCGCTGCGCGCAAGTCCCGATTTCGCCATCTTCGGAGAACAGAATCCCTCGCCGCATCGTGGAAAGAAGGGGCTTCTGGTGATCGCATTTCTCGCAATGGGGGTGGCTGCCAGCAGTGCGGGACTCTTGCCCCTCTCAGCGGGTCTGCTGGGGGCCGCTGTCGCGACAGTGCTGCTACGTTGCATGCCCATGCACAAAGTCTATTCCTGCGTGGAATGGAGATTGCTTGTGCTCATCGCAGGGATGATGGCGTTTGGTTTGGCCATGGAGAAGACGAAGGCGGCGGAGTGGCTCGCGGAGATTATCGTTTCGACGCTGAGCCCATTCGGCGGCATCGTCGTGCTTGCCGGCTTCGTTCTGCTTACCATCCTCCTCACGCAGCCTATGTCGAACGCGGCAGCGGCCCTTGTTGTCCTGCCCGTCGCGCTTAGCACGGCAGAAAAGCTCGGACTCAACGGGCGCAGTTTTGCCATCGCGGTAACTTTTGCAGCTTCGGTCTCTTTGATCGCTCCCTTCGAGCCTTCCAGCCTGCTTGTTTACGGACCGGGCAAATACCGGTTCGCCGATTTCTTCCGGGTAGGCGGGCTACTCACCCTGTCGACAGCAATCCTTGTGATTTTCATCGTCCCCCTGCTCTGGCCCCTTTCGAAACCCTCCTAATGAAATCAACCCATCGTAAGAATCTGCACGTACGCAGGTGGAAACTGCAGCTGACCTGCAGTTTCGCGTCGGCTCTCCCTTGCCTGCGCGAATTTTGCATCTAGGTTCCGGCGAATGTTGGACACCGAAAACTCCGTTGACCCTGGCATCGAGGTGCGAACGTATTTTGCGCGCGGGCGCAATGCCCTCGTTGCGCGAGCGGAGTTTTCAGAGCTCTACGCGGCACTCTACCTGCATCGCTTGGATTCCGGGAGTTGTCTCGACGAAGCAACCGACAAGCTCCTGCGCGACGCAGTCGCGGCTGTAACCCTGCATAGCGCTTCCCGCCCTTGGAAGGAGATGGTCGCCTGGACCGTGAACTTCCAGAATCCGCTGGCCAACGTCTTCGTCAGCGGCAACAACACGCTTGGAACGGTCGTCGGCAACGTCTTCACCGAAAACGTTAAGACCGCTCCCTCCTGCCTCTTTTACGCGGATGTCGTTGCCGAAAGCGTGCCTGCGCGCCGCAGCGTGGTCGAGTTTTCGGGCCGCGAGTTTTTCGGTGCCGTCGAGACCTTTTACCTCCAAAGCGAGCAGCGCCTTGCCCGCTTCTTCCGCTACGACGAGGAGGATATGGTAATGGTCACAGCCCAACCGGACGCCGATCTCGAATGGATCAAATCTCTCGACGAGGACGCCATCCGGCGCCTCGACAAGGATGTCGAACTGGGACTGCTCGAAAAGCGAAGATACCGCTTCGAATGCGGCTGCAACCAGGACCAAATGCTCACAATGCTCGCCCCTGTCATGCGCAATCAGCCGGACGATTTATTTCAAGGCGAGGAAGTCATCCGCATCCACTGCCCACGCTGCGGCGCACGGCACACGATCACGCGCGAATCCCTCGAAGCCCATCTTGCCAGATC
>DATDAX010000009.1:0-2553 GCA_036525175.1 Terrimicrobiaceae bacterium
TCAGCGTAGTAGCTTGGAAGAAAGATGCTATCCGGGTTCTTTAGCTTGATCGCATTGAGCTGCGCAGAAAAGTCGGCGTCGCCGGCCCGGTAGGATTCCTCCGCGACGACCGCGCCTCCTTGCTTGAGAAATTCCGCCTTAAAGGCATCTTTTAAGTCATTGCCATACGGATTGGACGCATCGAAGAGGATGGCTGCGTTTTCGACATCGAGCGAGCGAGCGAATTTTGCCATGACGGCGGCTTGGAATGCATCCGTGTAGCACGCGCGAAAGACAAAGTTCCCCGCAGCGGTGATCTTATCATTGGTCGCACCGGGGGTGATAATGGGAATTTCACGCTCTTGTGCGATTGGCGCAGCGACGAGTGTGCGATCCGTGGTGATTTCTCCGATGAGAGCAGCGACCTTATCTGTGTCAATCAGTTCGCTGACGACAGCGCCCGTCTTCTCCGTCTGAGATTCAGTATCCTTAACGATCAGGTTTATCGGATGACCAAGGACACCGCCTTGCAGGTTAATCTCGTCAACGGCAAGCCTCGCGCCGTTCAATGCATCGATTCCGAAGGAAGCCTGGAAGCCCGAAATCGGAGCTAGGAATCCGATTCGCGTTGCAAGGGAGTCTTCAGGCGGGTCCGGCAACTTTGGTGGCTCGGGTGTCTCTGGAGGTGAGGGCGTTTTGGGGGGTTCAGGTGTTGCTACGGCTTCTGCCGTGGTCGGCTCAGCGGACGGCTGAGCGGGGGGAACTTGAGTCTCGCCGGGCGGCTTCCTCTGACAGCCCGCGATCCCGAAAGCTGCGACGAGGCTGAAAGCCAAGAGGGAGGTCCACTTCACGGCGCGAAGTGTAGGCAAGCTGCCGGCTCGCGCAATCGAGTTGTTCGCGGAGCGGAAGCGGCGGCTCGAACGCCAGTCGCCCAGCTTTCAAGCGAAACTCGATAAGTGCCATTCACTTAATTGGGAATCCCGATGTTGCTCTGTGGCAGGAATCGGAGATAGAATATGGATGGTATGTCCCTCGAGACCGAATTGCAGGTGGAGAAGAAAGCCTTCAAGGTCAACATGGACCCGCGCATTTACGGCGCGTTTGCGGAGATTGGCGCAGGGCAGGATGTAGCCCGCCGGTTTTTTTCCGTTGGAGGAGCTGCCGGCACGGTTGCCAAGACGATCTCCGCGTATGACATGACATTCTCCGACTCCATTTACGGCGCCTGCGGGCGATACGTCAGCAGAGCCCGGCTCGACAGCATGTTGACCCATGAATACAGCCTCCTTATCGAACGCCTCGATGAGAAAGTCGGCGGAGCGAGAACGTTTTTCGCCTTCGCGGATACCGTTGCCGCGCGCAGCTTTCGCAGACACGCGGAGTCCCAGGGATGGATGGGCATTCGTTTCCAAAAGGATCCTCGCGGAGAAACAAACGAAATTATCATTCATGTGCGAATGCTTGATCCGCGCAACCTGCAGCAGCAGGAAGCGTTGGGCATCGTAGGAGTCAATCTCATCTATGGGGCATTCTTTTTGACGGACAACCCGGAAGCGCTTGTCGTCTCTTTGGTCGACGATCTTGCGCCCGGCCGCATAGAGATCGATATGATCCGCTTTACCGGGCCGGATTTTGCGGATGTCGACGACCGCATCATGGCGCTGCAATTGGTGACGCAGAATCTCACCAACGCAGCGCTGTTTCGTGCCGACGGAGAGATCGTAAATGCCGCTGATGCGCTCTACAAGAAGCCGCTGCTAGTCGAGCGAGGAAGTTTCCGGCCGGTTACTCTCCTCGCGGACGACATGTTGAATTGCGCGCGCGCCATGTTCATGCGCGAGGAGGGTGTGAGCGACGCGGAACCCGAGATCCTCATGGAGATTACAATGAAGAATCTTTTGGCGAGCGGCGAACTTGATCTGAGAGATTTCCTGGACCGGGTTGACATGCTCGGCGCGATGGGCCGTACCGTCCTCATCTCGAATTATGGAGCCTACTACCGCCTCGTTGACTACCTGACGCGCTACACCGATTGCAAGGTTGGCTTACCTCTTGGCATTCCTGCGATGGCCGAAATTCTGGAGGAAGAATATTACAAGGACCTCGAGGGCGGAATTCTCGAAGCGCTCGGTCGCCTCTTCAAGACAGGGGTAAAGCTCTACGTGTACCCCTTCATGAATCCGAATGGCGACCTCGTGACTGCAGACAATTTCGAAGTCGCGCCAAACCTCGTGCACCTTTACAAACATCTCCTTGATAACGGCTTTATAGACTCCATGGACGGATACAACCCGAGTTATTTACCGATCAAATCGTCTGGAGTGCTTGCAAAGATTCGAGCCGGCGCCGCGGGCTGGGAGAAGATGGTCTCACCCGAAGTCGCGAAGATCATCAAGGAACGACAGCTCTTCGGATACCAGCCGGAGCTCGCCGGCAAGAATTGAGCAGGGGAAGCAAATCGGCTTCGGGATGCGCGAGGGTTGTTTGCAGTCGTCACCTTGTTATTGTGGAGACATGCCGTTGACCCATTACACAGAATCCGAAGCCGCTGCCCGCACCGTTCCGCATCGATCC
>DATDAX010000010.1:0-39745 GCA_036525175.1 Terrimicrobiaceae bacterium
ACCGAGATTGCGCAAAGCGTCGGCGGCGACGCGGTGAGAGTCACACCCATCATCAAGCCGGGAACGGACCCGCACGATTTTCAGCCTTCTCCATTGGATGTGCGGGAGATTGAAGGTGCCGATCTTGTATTGCTGGGCGGCAAAGGGATGGAGGGCTATCTCACAAAGCTGGAGGAAGCCGTGGGCAACAAGGCCAAGTTCGTCGATGTGGGGAGCGCCATTGCCTCCTTGGAGCTGGAGGAGGAAGGCAGGGTGGTTGAGGATCCCCATTGGTGGCACAGCATCGAAAACGTGAAAAAGGCAACGGTTGCGGTTAAGAAGCAATTTGTGGCGTCCGACCCGGCAAACAAGTCGGTGTATGAGAAGAACGCCGCAGCGTATCTCGACAAGCTCACGGATTTGCAGAAATGGGCCAGGAAGGAGGTCTCAAAGCTGCCGCGCGACAGGCGCAAATTGGTGACCTCGCACGACGCATTTCAGTATTTCGCACGGGACTATGGTTTCACGATCTATGCCATTGAGGGTGTGAGCACAGACGATCAACCCTCCTCGAAGAAGGTAACCGATCTGATCAAGACAATCCGTGAGCAAAAGGTAAAGGCGGTGTTTTTTGAAAGCATCGAGAACCCGAAGGTGGTTGGCGAGATTACGAGGGAAACGGGGGCGAAGGTCGGCGGTGAGCTTTATGCCGACGGCTTGGGAGACAAAGAGGCGGCCACCTACTCGGATATGATCCGCCATAATATCACATCCATAGTCGGAAACCTTCAATAGATCGGTACGGCGTCAAAAGGCGGTGCGCCAAATCTGCGCTGCTTGCGTGGAGATCTTTTTTGACCAAGCGCCTTGAGAATCTTTCCCGGCAACCGATCACAACGTTGATCTCGAATCCGTTCTCTTCTATCGTTCGGCGCGTGGAGAGGAGCACGCGCCAGAAGCGAGCCATCGAGGCCGTGCTCGAAAGCCACAAGAACCCGCTGACGGCGCCGGAAATCCAGAGGCTCGCCCTGAAAGAGGCCCCGACTCTCGGCCTTGCAACCGTTTATCGCTCACTCAAGGCGCTTGCAAAGGATGGCCGCGTGGTCTCCGTCGAGATCCCCGGGCAAATGCCGCGATACGAGCGGGCGAACAAAGGCCATCACCATCATTTTCTTTGCCGTCTGTGCGGCGGAGTTTTCGAGCTGGAACGGTGTCTGGTGGGCATCAAGACGATGGCGCCGCCGCGATTTCGTGTTGAGGATCACGAAATCATCCTCTATGGCACCTGCGAGGCTTGTCTCCTGAAGGAGCGCCTAGCACACGCGCGAAAGCCAAGACGCAAGCGTCCCTCGCTGATTGCGTGATCGCAACCGGCGGGGCTCGTCGGCGGCCCCGGATTTCCGGCAGGTGTCGCGACCGACCTCGCTCAGGGATTTCCCGCGGACTGCACCCACTTGATGAAGGCTTCGGGTCCGCCCTGCAAATACCCGACATTACGAGACGCCTCTTTTCCTTGAGGGTTCAGCAGAACCAACGTGGGGAATCCCTGAATTCCAAATTTTTCGGCGAGCTGTTCGTTTTGTTTTTTCAGGTCTTCGCTCTGTTCCTTGCCGCGGGGAAAGTCAAGTTCCACGAGCACAAGACTTTCTGCGGCAAACTTTTGAAACTCCGGCTTGGAAAACGTGTCTTTCTGAAGCTTGATGCACCACCCGCACCAATCCGAACCGGTAAAATCAAGCAGCACCATCTTGTTCTGCTTCGCTGCCTGCTCGAGCGCGGCATTGTAATTTGTCTCCCATTGTTCGGCAGCTCGCGCCGGAAGGAGGAGGCCGCAAGAGACGAGCAAAGCTACCAGAAGGTACCGAAAATGATTACGCATCCCCTACTCTCCTTCATTGTTTCAAAAATTCAATGCTCTGCGGCGGCAAGCAGGGAGGGATCAAAGTTCGGATGAATATCGAAATTCACGGGAGTTGCGCGATCGGCACGATGCGAGGCTGCGTACGCAATCATCAGCGCATTGTCCGTGCGAAGCTCTGGCGGAGGGGTCCGCACGCGAAACCCGGAGTCCTCACACATCTGCGCTATCCTTTGTCGAAGGCGAACGTTCGCGCTGACGCCTCCACTGAGTCCGAGCAACGAACGCCCGCACTGTTTCGCAGCTGCTCCGAGCTTGGCTACAAGAACATCGACGACCGCCTCTTGAAACGACGCACAGATGTCTGGCAGGTCTTCGGATTTGAATCCGCCCTCCAAGAAGGTTCTCACGGAGGTCTTCAGTCCGCTGAAGCTGAAATTGAAATTGCCCGAGCCGATCATGCTCCGGGGAAAGGGAAATCTGCCAGGGGAGCCGCTTTGCGCCAGGCGGTCCACCTCAGAGCCGCCCGGATACCCGAGCCCAAGGAGCTTTGCGGTCTTGTCAAATGCCTCGCCTGCGGCGTCATCGAGTGTTCGGCCAAGCAGGCGATATCGCCCGTATTCCTCGACATCAAAGAGCAGGGTGTGCCCGCCGCTGACAATCAGCGCCACATGCGCCGGGATTTCGCTTTCTCCAAAGAACGGGGACAACAGATGACCCTCAAGATGATTGACAGCGAGAAACGGCTTTCGCGCGCCGATAGCAAGCCCCTTTGCTGCAGAGGCGCCGACAAGGAGAGCCGCTGCGAGTCCCGGGCCAGTCGTTGCAGCAAAGGCGTCGATCTCACAAACAGAAACTCCCGCTTCGCGAAGGGTAGCCTGGATCAGGCCAGGGAGTATTGCCAGGTGGTTTCTCGAAGCCACCTCTGGAACAACGCCTCCGTATTGCGCATGAATGGCGGACTGGGAGGCAACTCGATGCGCAAGCACTTCGCCGCATCCGCGCAGGATCGCAGCCGACGTCTCGTCACACGAGGTTTCTATCGCGAGGACGAGACGGCTCAAGAGCCCTTTCCTGCGGAACTCTTTTTTCGAACCGGATGCCTCTCTGCAAAAATGAGTGTACCGCGCAAGATGTCCGCCGCTCTGGCCAACTGCGGGTCGCCGTCGATGGAAACACGCCTGACGCCTCCACCCTGCGGATCCCTGCGCGAATCAAGCAGATCGAACTCTTGCTGTTGAGTGAGCCCGATGCGGATATTGGGCGTTACACCGACCTCGTGGATGACCTGGCGACCCGGTGTAAAATACTTCGCCGTCGTCAGACGTAGCGCGGATCCGTCAGGCAACGAGATGACACTCTGCACGGAGCCCTTTCCAAAGGTTGTTTCCCCGACGATGATGGCACGGTTCAGATCCTTCAGGGCGCCTGCCACGACTTCGGAACCGCTCGCGCTGGCGTAGTTTACGAGGACGGCAACAGGGTAGATGCGCGTCTTGCCACCGCGCGCTGTCGTCCGGTACTCCCGGCCAGGTAGCCGACCTTCCGTAGAGACGACTTTTGTTCCTTGTGGGAGAAAGAGTCCGCTGACATCCACGGCGCTGCTTAGCAAACCTCCTGGATTATAGCGAAGATCCAGAACCAGCGCTTGCATGCCTTCCTTCTCCAACTTATCGAGCGTTTTCGCGAGCTCGCCGGCAGTGGGTTCGTTGAACTGGGTGATGCGCACATAGCCGATCTTGAGGTCGTCGGGATTGTCTGCCGGTAGGATCTGAGCATCCTTAACGCTCTTGACCTTGATGATCACGCGAGTGAGGTCGTAATCCTTGATCTCCTTCGTGCTGGGACGCTGGATCGTCAGGTTCACCTTTTCGCCGGCGTCGCCGCGAAGCTTATCCACCGCTTGAGTCAGGGTAAGCTTTTCCGTGGAAGTTCCGTTGATGCGCAAGATTCGATCACCGGGCTTGAGTCCCGCCTCAAAGCCTGGCGAATCCTCCATAGGGTTGACGATGGTCAGCGCGCCATCCTCCATCGTCACCACAACACCCAGACCACCGAACTCGCTCTTGGTATCTTCCTGCATACCTCGAAAGTCACGCGGCTCCATAAACTGGCTGTGTGGATCGAGCTCGGCGAGCATCCCCCGCAACGCGCTGTAGGTCAGATCACGATAGGAAATCTTCCCATCATCGACATAGTCCTGTCGGATGAGTTGCATCGCTCGCGCGAGTACTTGTACGTTGTCGTAGGGTGACTCCGGATCCATCTCCTGCGCCGGATCGCCGTCCTGCGCATGCAAGCCGCCCATGGCCAGGGCGAGAAGAACGGTGATTACGAATATCCTCAACATCGGAAAATCTATCACGTTTTCGCGGCTTGCAAGCCCATCTCGCGCGGTGCCTCCTCGAGGAATATCTCAAGAGAAAGGTCCACAGCGCGCGCGGAATGGGTCAGTTCGCCGACGGAAATGAAGTCGACTCCGGTCTCCGCAATTTCACGGACCGTCTGCAATGTTACTCCTCCGCTGGCCTCGAAGGAGATTCCGGGCCTCCTGAGAGAAACCGCTTCGCGCAACTGGGCTAGCGTCATGTTATCGAGGAGAATCACGTCCACGCCGCGCAATGTCACAAACCTCCGCACCTGCTCAACGGTGTCCGCCTCCAATTCCACCCGAATATGTGGACGTTCGGACTTTACTCGCGAAATCGCGGTTTGGAGCTGCTCGAGATTTGAACTCGCGGCGAGGTGGTTGTCCTTCACCATGACCATGTCGTGCAGGCCGAACCGATGGTTGACGCCGCCACCAGCGGCAACGGCCGCCTTCTCAAAAACTCGCATGCCGGGCGTCGTCTTCCGGGTATCAAGAATCCTTGCGGGAGTTCCGCGTACCGCGCCAACAAACTGGCCGGTCAGCGTAGCGACGCCCGAGAGGCGCTGAAGAAAATTCAGGGCAGTGCGCTCTGCAGTCAGCAAGGACGCTGCGCGTCCGCGCACTTTGACTGCAGTTCCCTGGGCTGTCAGGTGGGCGCCGTCTTCGACAAGTCTGGCAATTTCGAGCTCTGGGTCGACCCGGCGGAAGACTTCCTCTGCGACAGTCAAGCCCGCGACGATGCAAGCTTCGCGCGCGACGATCTGTGCTTCCGCATGACGGCTCGGATCGGTGAAATACTCTGTCGTAACGTCGCCGGAGCCGATGTCTTCGGCGAGGGCCAATGCGATGATATCGGATTCAGGATGCATGAATGGCTTGCACGGAAACATCAAGATCCAGGAGCTTCTTTTGCCAGCGCATGAGAAGCGGAGTCTGAGGATCCAGGGAAGCCGCTTCGAGCGCTCCCCGCGGTGCGACGATGGAAGAATCGAGACCCAGTTCAGCGGCGACCTTGTCTCGGGCGCTTTTCAGGTGATCGAACCGCTCCGTCTGCTCGCGGCTGGGGCGCCGCCTAATAGATCTCGTCGGAACAGGCCATTCACCTTCAGGGATATGCAAGGCCAGGGCCAGAATGATCTCGAAGCTCTTTCGGCGGCGATTGCTCATCCTAGGAGTTGAAAATGCCCTTCCCTCGACCGCTCTCTCCGCAATTCGAACGATATCTTCATTGCTCATCACGTGGAACGGCGGCCTGTCCCAGGATCGCGCTTCTGCGTCTCGCCAATACCATAGGACACGCAATACCGATTGCGCCCGTGGGGAGAGAGCCGCAGTGCCCGAGACTCTCCATGCCTTGCTTTCGTCCCGCTCACGTGGTTCACCCGCAGAGGCAATCATGCGTTCACACGATTCGGCGAACCATTCCCAGCGGTTCAATCGCAGAAGTTCGGCCTCGAGGATTTCCGCCAGAGGCAGAAGATATTTGGTGTCATTGATCGCGTATTCAATCATCTGGTTCGAGAGAGGACGCAACGCCCAGTTCGCTTTCTGCGAAGCTTTGGAGAGCTTCACGCCAAAATGCTTGGCCACCAACGCGGCAAGGCCCAGTTCCTGGTAACCGCAGAGGCGTGCGGCGATCATGGTGTCGAAAATATCCGTCGCGGCAAACTGACCGCCACGATGAAGCATGCGCAGATCGTAATCCGCGCCATGGAGAACGAGTCGCCGCTTCGCAAGCGCCTCATAGAGCGGCTGGAGAGAAAATCCCGAAAGAGGATCAACCAGCACGTCCTCGTGCTCGGTACTTATCTGTATGAGACAGAGCTTTTCGAAATAGCTATGGAGACTATCCGCCTCGGTGTCCAACGCGATTCGGGCGAGGGGCGTGAGCTTGGCGATTAGGTCCGCCAAACCCTGAGGGTCTGAGATCAAGGCTCGGCAATGAATTTGTCGCGCGGGAGATCGTCTCCAGCCCGGCGCGCGCGGGGTTCGCGTATCTGCGTGGTGCCGTCCGTGGGGGTCGTAACAAAGGGCCCTCCGGCCAGCGGTGCCACATCAGTGAAGGCCACATCGGCGACCTCGCTCGGTTTTCCCTCGAGCGGAAAATCTTTGCGTAGGGGGAAGTACGGATACCCCTCCCACATGAGGATACGCCGCAAATCGGGATGACCATCGAAGCGGATGCCCATCATGTCGTACACCTCACGCTCATGCCAGTCGGCCGTTGGCCAAATGTCCGAAACGGTCGGCGCGACCGGATTGTCCTCATCGGGCACAAGGGTCTTCAGGCGCAAATGCAATCCGCCTGCCATCGAATACAATTCGTAGACGACCTCGTAGCGCGGGAAATCACCGAAATGATCGATGCTGGAAATATCAATAAGGTAATCGAAACCTAGCTCCGCCCGGCAAAACTTGCAGATTTCGTGCAGCGACTCAATTTTTACAGAAAGCGACTGTTCCCCGCGAAACTCTGTCTCGGAAAGAATCACCTCGCCGAAAGGCTTCCTTATGAGCGTCAAGGCTTCGGCGAGAGTCATACGGTTTCAGCGAGGGCCTTCTTTTGATCTGCGATTGCATGCTCGGTCATGATCTTCCTTTGCAATTTGATCAAACCGTCGAGCAGGGCCTCGGGCCGTGGAGGGCAGCCCGACACATAGACATCCACCGGCAGCAAGTGATCGATTCCCTGGAGCACGGCATAGCTGCGATACATGCCTCCGCTCGATGCGCACGCTCCCATTGCGATGCACCATTTCGGTTCGGGCATTTGTTCCCAGATCCGCTTCACCGCGTAAGCCATTTTGTACGTCACTGTGCCGGCCACAATCATGACATCGCTCTGGCGCGGAGAGAAGCGCATCACCTCGGCTCCAAAGCGGGAAATATCATACCGCGATGACGAGGCCGCCATGAGTTCGATGGCGCAGCACGCCAGTCCCATCGGCATCGGCCAGAGAGAATTGCTGCGCATCCAATTTATTGCGGCGTCGAGGCGCGTGAAGATCACGTTGCCCTCGATCTTCGAATCGTACGCCAACGGACTTGTCTCCCTCATATAACGAACGTATTTTTCCCCGCGCAACCGGCAAGAGCAAATTTGCGAAATCCCTCCAGCCTGCCGACTTGAGTTTCCCGGGCGTTCGTGGCACGCATGCCGCATGGAACTGGCAAAGCAAGCTTACCGATGGTCGTGGAAAACCACTTTAGCCTCGGCCGTCGCACTCACTCTGAGCTCCTGCGCGCAACGCACAGCGACCTCAATCGCCACACCCGCAACGCCCGCCGTCTATGACACGGCTGCCATTGAGCCACGCAGGAAACCCGCGCCGCGTCCAAGCGAGAGAAGAGCTCCTCTCCAGACGATTGTGCCCAAAACGCAACCCAGCAGGGCGGAGCAGATCATCGCCCTTGTCCGTGAAGGGCAGCTCGTGAACGAAACCCAAGGCGCGCTGGTGTTTTCGAAATCCGGACTGACACGCTCCTCCCGCTCAGGGCTCTACGAGGATGCAATTCTCCTCGCGCGACTTCGTCAAGCATTGAAGGAAACCGCGGGGATTCCCGATGCTCTTTCCGCGGCGGCAACCGTCCGCGATGCCAAGGCGTTCATGGCGATTGAGAGCACACTGCCGGCTTCAACGGCCGCCAGCGCCATTGACGCAGGGTTGCGCACTCCCGGAATAGTTGCCGTTCAGGCGCGAATCGGAGGATAAAGGAGCCTATTTCAACGCTTTCGTGACACGCTCTGCGACAAACTTGACCACTTTCACGCGCGCAAACCATTTGAAGTTCGCAGGAATGACGACCCACGGCGCATGCTCAAACGAGGTCTTCTCGAACAGGTCCTCCGCGGCGTGGTTGTGCTGGTCCCAATGGTTTCGGTTGCGCCAGTCTTCGTCGCTGATCTTCCAATGCTTATAGGGGTCGGCTTCGCGGCGCTTGAATCGGTCGAGTTGCTCGTCCTTCGTAATGTGAAGATAAAACTTAATCACAATTGCCCCGTCGTCAGCGAGTTGGCGCTCGAATTCGTTTATCTCACGATATGCGCGCTTCCATTCTGCTTCCGTGCAAAATTTCTCTACGCGTTCGACCAGCACGCGTCCGTACCACGAGCGGTCGAAAATTGTTATCTGACCGTGGGGAGGCAGCTTGTTCCAGAAGCGCCACATGTAGTGATGCTGGAACTCCTCCGGTGTCGGCTTGACAATGGAATAGACGCGCACGAGCCGAGGATCGAGCCGTTCGGTCACCCGCTTGATTGCCCCGCCCTTGCCAGCCGCGTCGGGGCCTTCCAGGACGATGATTAGCGATTTCTTGCTTTCCCGCAAGACGAGCTGCGCATTAAGAAGCTCCAGCTGATGTTTCTTGAGGAGCTTCTTATACTCGTCCTGATCTAAGGATTTCGACTGGTCAAGTTCTTCGAGCCGGATGCGATCTTTGGCCATAAGAGTGGGGATTCCATGGCCGTTTAGCGGGATTGACCGCGAAAGGGAAGCCCCGAAACTCTCAACCCGACAAAGTCTCCGCCCCGGAGGCTTTGTCGTCTACTTAGTACTTGACCGAGCAGCCGTACGGCTTTGTCGAGGGCACGGATACGGGCTTGCCGGTCGTCGCCTCGCTCAGCGCCGCCTTCACGTAGTTATTCGATCCCTCGACAGTCGACGGGTCAGGCGTCGGCTTATTATCGATCGCTCCCGCATAGATCAGAGTCCCCTTGGGGTCGACAACGAACATTTCAGGAGTCGTCTTTGCGTTGTAGAGCTTGCCCACCTTGCCGTCTTCATCCACGAGATAGGCGCTCGCCGCCGAACCGAACTGAGAGATGCCTTTCTTCGCAGCGTCAGGGGTTTCATTCCCCTGCTTGCCTGGTGCGGATGAGCAAATCGAAAGCCATACGACACCCTTCTCGGAAAACTCCTTTTGAAGCTTCTGCATGTTCTCGGAGCCGTAGTGCTTCTTCACGAAGGGACACCCAAAATTAACCCATTCGAGCACCACATACTTGCCCTTATAGTCGGACAGTTCGTGCTTGTTGCCAGCGACGTCCTGGAGCGTGAAATCCGGGGCTGGCTTTCCGACTTGCGGGGTCGCGTACGCTGAGGCTGCAAAAGCAACTGCAAAAAGTGCGGGTAAGATTCTCATGGTTCGAAAACCTATTCACTTCGATAAGCCGCGCAAGTCGCAATGAGCGATCGACGTTAAGAGTGCGCCTTGGAGAGAGCCTCAAGAACGATCTTTTCAGTGAGAATTTCCGGGAGGATGATTGGCTGGTCGGGTTTTCCGCGCGGATAAAGCACATAAAACGGAACACCCACGCGTCCGAATTTTTTCAAGGCGGCCGTGATCTCGGGGTTGGCATTAGTCCAATCGGCCTTCATCGGGACAATGCCATCCCTGGCGAAAGCTTCGCGCACGGCGGGAACATCGATGGCCGTTCGCTCATTGAACTTGCAGGAAATACACCAGTCCGCTGTGAAATCGACGAAAACGGCGTTTCCAGCCTTCAACAGATCGTCGAGTTCCTTTTGAGAAAAAGGCTTCCACGCGATACCCTCGTCCGGGCGGTTCGACGAACCGGGGGCTGGAGACTCAGCAAAGATGCCCGGGAGAAAAAAGCGCCCTCCAAAGAGAACAAGCAACAGCATCACCACCAGCGACACGACACGCGCTTTTTGAGACGAGAGCGGTCCGCAAAATGCGCCGTAAATCCAGCACGCCAGGGCAAGACAGAGCAGAAAAGCCGAGGTCCCGATGACCGCGCTGAGTCCTCGTTGATTGCCAAGGATGTAAAGAAGCCAAAGCAGCGTTGCGAGGAGCGGGAAGCCCATGAACTGCTTTACCCGCTCCATCCATGCGCCAGGCTTAGGCAGCAACTTCATCCAACCGGGGCGGGCGGAAAGAAAAAAGTATGGCGCGCTCATTCCGAGGGCCACAGAGCTGAACATTGCAAGAATCACAAGCCAGGACTGACTGAATGCAAACCCAAGCGCGGTCCCCAGAAACGGAGCGGTACAGGGAGTAGCAAGCAACGTCGCAAAAACTCCCTGAAAGAACGAGCCCGCGTAGCCTTCCTGTGACGAGGCTTCTGCAAAGGCCGTGCTCGCGCGGCCAGGCAGAACGATCTCGAAGACACCAAAGAGATTCAGCGCAAAAACGACGACGATGCAGCTAATGATGAAGTTGAACCAGGGATTCTGAAATTGAAACGCCCACGTCACTTCGCTGCCGGCGAGCTTCAGCACCACAATCACTACGCCGAGAGCGAGGAACCACGCGAAAATTCCCGCAATGAACGCCAGTCCGTGGCGCAGAATCCTTTCAGGGTGATCGCCTGCCTGACGGATGAAACCAAAGATTTTCAGGGAGATCACAGGCAACACACACGGCATGAGATTGAGAATGAGTCCGCCCAGAAACCCGAAAAACAATGCCTGCCAGAGGCCCGGCTGATTCTCTCCGTGCGTCGAAACCTTTGGCGCCGAGGCCCCTGTCTCGACGGATTGTTCGGTCGAAGAAACGAGCCAGCCTTTGCGCCCGCCGTCCATCTCGACAACAAGAACGCCGCGAAATTCGCTCGAATTCTCGAGAGAAATCGTCGATTCGCCATCTCTAATGGGTCCGTTCTGCGGGTGTCCGACCTGCTCGCCCTTGGGCGGAAGAGGAAAAAGATCCACCGCCTTTGCATCGTTCAACCCGCTCACCCTCAGATCGAGCGAGGTAGCGCTCCTCGTCCATGTGAGTTTGTACGGGGGCGCTGTGGCAGCAGGGAGAATCGCGCGGAACTTATCAAAGATCTCCTTGTTCGCAGCTGTGGATTGGCTTGCCACGGGCAGAGAAATTTCCAGATTCGCCGAACCAGGAATGCAGATCTCAGCGCAAACGAGCCAGTCGACCTTCGCGCGAAGTGTCACTTTTGCCTCGGCGATCTGCGCCGGAGCAACGATGGCAGTGAGGAGAAGAACCTTGTCCTTATACGCGTAGACTTGGATATCTCCAGGTTCGACCACACGATGCGGCAGTGGCCACTGAATCGGCCCCGCTACAAATCCCTCGGGGAGAGTCCACCCTATCGAAGTCGGAAGGCCAGCATCGCCTGGATATTCCCAATACGTGTGCCAGCCCGGCTCCATCTCGAGAAGCACACCAACTTCGAACGGTTTGCCCGGCACAATGGCCGTCACGTCTGCCAGCAACGACGCCTTGACGAGCGTCTTGCCTTCGAACACCTGCGCCTGCGCGAAGACGGCTAGCAGGCAAAAGAGAATGACGCGAAGCATGCCATCGCTTACCACAGCGTACAAGACGACGCAAATAGGGCCCCCGCGCTGCCGACGCGTCTCTACTGACAACCAGGTCGCCAGCACGGGCATGAAGTCGCCGTTCCCGCCGGCGCCGGACCGAGGGAATTAGTCGCCGTAGCCGCCCGGGTTTTTCACATGCCAAGCCCAGGCGCTTTCAACAATGGTCCGGATGTCCTGGAACTTGGGCTTCCAGCCAAGGGCGTTCCTAATCCCATCCGAGGAGGCAATCAAACGAGGGGGATCGCCAGGCCGGCGTGGCTTTTCAACGGCCTTGATATCCTTTCCGGTGACGTCACGACAGGTTTGGATGACTTCCTTGACGGACGTTCCGCCGCCTGTTCCCAAGTTGAACCGGGCGCTTTTTTCCGCTTTGAGGGCAAGAATATGCGCCTGAGCCAGATCGAGGATATGGATATAATCGCGGATGCACGATCCGTCCGGCGTGGGGTAATCCGTCCCATAAATGTCACACGATTCGCGCTGGCCAAGCGCCACCTTTAGGACGTTTGGTATCAGGTGCGTTTCAACGCGATGGTCCTCACCGTACTTTTCCGTAGCGCCAGCGGCATTGAAGTAGCGAAGGGCAATATACTTAAGACCATGAACCTCATCGTACCAATGCAAGACCTTCTCAAACAGGAGCTTTGATTCCCCGTAAGGATTGATTGGAATCTGAGGCATTGATTCGTCGATCGGCACGCGATCCGGAATGCCAAAGGTCGCGCATGTCGAGGAGAACACGAACTTCTTCACTCCGCCCTCAACAGCGGCATCGAGCAGATTCACACCATTCGCCACATTGTTGCGGAAGTATTTCGAGGGATTCTGCATGGACTCGCCCACGAGCGCGTTGGCGGCGAAATGCATCACGGCGTCGGGCTTTACCTCACTTATCGCACGGCTGATCACAGTTCTGTCAGCCAGGTCACCTTGAAAGAATTCCGCCTTAGGGTTGACAGCCTTCCGATGGCCCTCGGTCAAATTGTCAAAAACCGCAACTTCATAGCCTTCGTTGAGCAATTGTTCGACGCAGATGCTGCCGATGTAACCCGCTCCACCAGTGACAAAAATGGTCTTCATTGAAAATAGACTGCTATCTGGAATGCGCGCGACAATCAATAGCGGAACTGCTTAAAGCAAATACCAAAGAAATTTCCGAAAATGGTGGCAGCGCCGAGGGGTCTCTGGCAGGGCGGGGAAACAGGCTAATCCCCATAGTCTTTGCCTCTTCCCCGGGCAGACAGGCCTTTGCGCCTCGGCCATTTGGAAATTACCTTTGGTATTTTGCTCTAGGCGGCGGCCGCAAACTGAATGACGGCGTTTTTCAGACCGCTTTCATCACCTACAGCAAGACTTTCGGCCGCCTGAATCTCGAATGCAACGCCCGCGTCATTGACAATCTCGATGATAAGCGGCCGCTTGCCGGGAAATCGTCTAACAGCTTCCAGAATATCCGGCAACGCGCCTTCGGTGAGCTTTGTTCGGGCGAGCCGAAGCCGGACGGGCTTCACTGACGCTTTGGGTTTTAGCGGGGCCAAGGTGTTAACTGTAGCTCGAACGCTGTCGTCGCGGCGTGTGAGGCGCGCCGTCAGGGAAATCACCGCTCCCGGATTAAGGAGGGAGCCCTTGTCGGCAAAAACCTCGTTCCAAGCTGTCAGCTCGATCTGACCGGTGAAATCCTCCAGCACAATCACCGCAAAGGGCTTGCCATCCTTCTTGGTAAATTTTTTCTCGACTGAACAAACGATGCCGGCAAGACGAACCGTCGAAGGCTCCTCGATGCGCTGCGCGGCAGAGATCGATGTGACCTTCGGACTGTCGAAATGGCCCGAATAGGCCTCCAGCGGATGGCCGGTGAGGTAGAAGCCCAGCAACTCCCTCTCATACGCAAGCATTTCGTTTCGCGGCCACGGCTCAACCGCAGACAAAGGGTTGCTCGGTGCCGGCATTCCATGCATTTCGCTGAACAGCGCACCCTGCCCGCTTGCCCGATCCCGCTGAAGGCCCGCGGCGTGTGACATTGCCATGTCGAGATCCGAAAACAATTGCGCTCGAGACTTTCCCAGGCTGTCAAAAGCGCCGCACCTGACGAGACTCTCGAGAATTTTTCGATTCACGGTTCGCCCATCGAGGCGAGCGCAGAAATCCTCAAGAGATCGGAACAATCCCGACTTGTCTCGCTCCTCGATCACCGATTGCATCGCGCCAGCACCGACATTCTTGATGGAGGCCAGCCCGAAGCGAATGGCCATGCCCTCGCCCATTGATTCCGGGGTAAAGTGCAGGCTGCTGTGATTGACATCGGGCGCCAGGATCTTCAGGCCCATACGCGAACACTCCGCGATGACTTCCGCGAGACGATCGGTTGTCGAGGCATCATGCGTCAGCAACGCCGCCATGAATTCGACCGGATAGTGCGCCTTCAGGTAGGCAGTTTGATAGGAAACCCAGCCATAAGCCGCGCTGTGCGACTTGTTGAACCCATACTCTGCAAAGCGCGCGATGAAATCAAAGATCGCGTTGGCAGTAGACTCGGCGATGCCATTCACGCGTGCGCAACCTTTCACGAAGCGGCTGCGTTCCTTGGCCATCTTGTCCTTGTCCTTCTTGCCCATTGCACGTCGCAACAGATCGGCTTCGCCGAGGGAATATCCGGCAAGCACGTTCGCGGCCAACTGAACCTGCTCCTGATAGACCATGATTCCATAGGTTTCCGCGCAAACCTGCTCGAGCAGTGGATGTGCATACTCGATGCTTTTCAGACCCTTCTTACGGGCAATATAATCGTCGATGAATTTCATCGGACCTGGCCGATAGAGGGCACCGATCGCGATAATGTCCTCGATGCAGCTCACGTCGAAGCGCTTGCAGCAACTGGTAATTCCACCACCCTCCATCTGGAAGACGCCGAGGGTTTCGCCTCGGTTGTAGACACCGAACGCCGCCCCGTCATCGGTCGGGATCGCGGCAAGGTCGAATGCAGGATTCGTTTCGCGTATCCTTTGCACCGTTTCTTCGAGGACGGTGAGTGTCTTGAGCCCGAGGAAGTCCATTTTGAGCATGCCAAGCTCGGTGAGAGCGTTCATCTCGTATTGGGTGATGACTTCGTCGTCCTTGCCGCGACACAATGGAACGTATTCATCGAGCGGCCGGTCGCCGATAACGACGCCGGCTGCGTGAATTCCGGTGTTGCGGCTCAGGCCCTCAAGTACGAGGGCATGGTCCCAAAGTTGACGCGTGGCGGGCTCACTCTCAAGGGCCGCCCTTAGCTCGGCGTTCTTCTCAGCTGCGCTGGACAGGCTGATGTTCAATTCATTGGGGATCATTTTCGCCAGGCGGTCAGCATCCGTGTAACTCCACCCGAGCACGCGGCCCACGTCCCGCACGACGCTCTTGGCGCCTAGTGTGCCAAATGTCACAATCTGAGAAACGCACCGCTCGCCATATTTGCGGCGCACGTATTCGATGACTTCGCCGCGTCGTTCCATGCAGAAGTCCACATCGATATCCGGCGGACTAATGCGTTCAGGATTCAGGAAGCGCTCGAAGATCAGCCCGTAGCGCAATGGGTCGATATCCGTGATGCGCAGGACGTACGCTATCAGCGAGCCCGCAGCGGACCCACGCCCGGGTCCAACCGGAATCCCCTCCTGCCTGGCGTGGTTGATAAAATCCCAAACGATGAGGAAATAGCTTACAAACCCTGTCTTCTCGATGACGGAAATCTCGTATTCGAGACGCTGGCGCAGCTCGGCATCAGATTCCGCCCTCGCGCCGTAACGCTCCCGGAGTCCTCGCCAGCAAAGCTCGCGAAAAAATTCTTCCCGCGCCATTCCTGCGGGCGCTTCAAAGGCAGGATATTTCGGCTGGCCAAATTCGAGCTTGAGATCGCAGCGTTCGGCGATCCGCACCGTATTGCTTAGCGCGTCTGGAAATTCCGCGAAAAGCGAGGCCATTTCTTCGCCGGTCTTGAAATAGAGCTCCGGAGCGTATCGCATCCGCTTCTCATCGAAGACCATCGAGCCCGTCCCGATGCAGAGCATTACATCGTGCGATTCATGGTGCTCGCGCTCGAGGAAATGGACGTCATTCGCAGCGACAAGATCGAGATCAAGTTCGCGGGCGATCCGCACAAGGCCGGGATTGCAGCGCCGTTCCGCTTCGAGGCCGTGGTCGTGCAACTCGATGAAAAAGTTATCCGGTCCAAGAATGTCGCGGTATTGGCCCGCGATCCGCAGGGCACCCGATGAATCTCCCGCGAGCAGTCTGTTGTTGATCTCTCCCTTGATGCAACCGCTCAAGGCAATCAGGCCGCGCGAATGGACCGCGAGAAGGTCTTTGTCGATGCGCGGCTTGTAGTAGAAGCCTTCGAGATGCGCCGCCGTTAGCAGCTTTACGAGGTTGCGATATCCATCGGCATCCACTGCAAGCAGCGTCAAATGGAATGCGGCCTCCTTTCCTGAAGAGGCATTGCGGTCATGCAGAGAATTGGGTGCGACGTAAGCCTCGCATCCAATGATCGGCCGAATACCCTCTCTCTCCGCCGCCTGGTAGAACTCGATCGCGCCATAGAGATTGCCATGATCAGTGATCGCAACCGCTGGCATACCGCATTCGGCGGCCTTCCTGACGAGATCCTTTGTGCGAACAGCACCATCAAGCAGGGAGTACTCAGTGTGACAATGCAGATGAACAAACGGGACAGCAGCCATCGGATTAAACCAGTATCACCCGGCCGCTAAACCGCGAAATTTTTGCAGCGGCCTGAGGCAAAAATAGGGTCTGCATGGCAGCCCTGATGGGGATCACGACCTAAACCAACGCTTCGAGGCGACGGACGATCTCCGCTTTTCCAAGCACGCCAACCGTCTGGTCGCGCTTCACTCCCGCCTTGAAGAAGAGCAGTGTAGGAATGCTGCGAATGCCAAACTTCTCAGAGACGCTTGGCGACTCGTCCACGTTGACCTTCGTGACCTTGAATTTCCCTGCGTTCTCTCCAGCAATCTCCTCAACAACTGGCGTTAACATCCGGCATGGCGCGCACCACGGCGCCCAAAAGTCGACAAGCAAAGGCTCCGCCGCCCCTGAGACAACACTGTCGAAATTCGAATCGTTTAACTCTACAACGTTTTCACTAGCCATAGGCATGGCAAGATAGCAGACGAACGCCAAAAAGCCAGCTTCACCCGGAGGCCGACCGCTCAAACGGCTGGCTCGAAAATCTAACCCAAAATCATCCAGAGCTGGATGGCAACGGCAGCAAGCGAGGCCGCTAGTGCAAAGATGCCAACCCCGATCCCAACAGCCGGCTCCGATTGCACTTGAGGCGCGACTGTGATCGCGGAACTTGTTGAAGTCGACTTGGATACAGGTATCGCAGAGACTGACGTCGGCTTCTTTTGCAAATGAACCGACGCTTGAGGCAACGGCTTCGAACCCGCTGCGCTCGGAGGAACTTTGGCCGTCTCCTTCTTGCTCTCAGTAGCGAGCGGAGCCGGGGCGACGCCCGATACCGAAGGTGCTTTTGGCACTGTCGGAGGAATGGTCGCAGAAGGAATGGCCGAGCCTGGGGGCTTTGGCGCAAGCGGCGAAACTCCCGCCAATGAAGCGGGCCTTAGCGCGCCAGGGGGAGGAGGGACACCGGCAACGGAAGGTGGCTTGGGAATCGAGACCGCTCCTGGTGCTCCCGGCGCGGGAGGTGGAGTCGACGGCGAGGCCGCAATGGCAGGCGCACCCACGGCGGAGGGTGGCCTGGGAGGCGCCGGAACAACTCCGGGAATCGATGGCGGCTTCGGCGCAACGGGTGGCAGCACGGTCGGACCTGCAACCGGAGAGACTCCGGGCGGCTTGGGAAGTGGCGGTATCGGCGGAGGCGCCACTGAAGGGGGCTGCGTAGAGATCGTTCCCGGCGGTTTCTGAACTGGCTTGGGCGGCAGGTTAATCATCGCCGTCTCGCGCGGGCTCGATGATAACGGTTGACCGTCCCGCCGAGGGGGAAGGACGATGCGTACAGTTTCCTTCTTGGGCTCAGACATATGATTTCAAGGGTTAAAAACAGCGGCACACCGCATTAGCAACGGTTACAAATTGCCTGCGTGCTGTCAAACCGTTATCAGTATCAAACAGGAACTTTCGGTCTTAAAGCGGGTCTTTTGGAATGCTGGCCGTTTTCGTCTGATTGCCCAGTTCGATGAGATCTCTCACGATGCGGAGAGATTCATTTCGTATGGCGTCGGGCTCGGGACTCTCCTTTTTCGGATCCTCCTCACCCTCTTCTGATGGCTCGAACAGATTTTTATCCTGTTTGCGATCAAAGGCTACGGGGCGCAGTTTCGGAGCGCTGAGGTCATCAAGGGTCAGCTCGAAGGCCTGAGCATTAAGCGCAGGGCCGCGCGATTGCCTTTCCTTTTCCCGCATTTCCTTTCGCTTCTTGTCGTCGACGAGCTCCTTGCGCCGAACCTTCTCATTCAGCGACATGGCGTTCTCTTTGATCTTCTCGCGAACACGGTTCATGTCTTCAACCGTGTAGCGGAATTCTGGATCGGCGCCGACACGCTGAGCGGACCGCGTCCTGAGCTCGTCGAGAAAGAGTGGCGTCGCAGCCATGGCATCTACGATCTTGACCGGCGCGACCTCATCGTAAGCCAATCGGTTCTTCAAGGAACCTTCGCCGATTTCGGAATTGTCCGTCAAGGACGGGAGGACGATGTCGGACTCCACGCCTTTCAATTGAGTTGACCCCCCGCGCACCCGATAGAACTTTTGGATCGTGAGCTTCAACGCTCCCGCGTCCGCCGAGCCAAGGCTGAACGGAGACATAAGGCGTCCGAGGTCGAGAACGGTTTGCACTGTGCCCTTACCAAAGCTGCGCTCATCGCCAACGATCACGGCCCTGCCATAGTCTTGAAGGGCGGCGGCAAAGATCTCGCTCGCTGAAGCACTCAGCCGGTTGACCAGGACCACGAGCGGTCCGCTATAGACCAATTCGGGATTGGTGTCCTGCGAGACAGTAATCTTGCCGTTGGAATCCTTGGCCTGCACCACCGGCCCCCTGGGAATGAAAAGGCCGGTAAGATTGATGGCCTCTTCGAGCGAGCCGCCACCATCGCGACGAAGGTCAATGACCAAGCCCTGGACGCCTTCGCGCTTTAGACGACCAATGAGAGCCGCCACGTCCTCCGTAGTGCTCTTTGGCGTTCCGCGATTTTCCATATTCGCATAGAATGACGGCAGGGTTATCCAACCGACGCGGACGGGACGCCCGTTCTGACCGTCAAGATCCAACACTTCGGCCTTGGCCTCCTGGTCCTTGAGTTTCACCTCATCCCTGCGAATCTCGACGATCTTTCTTTTGGAAGGATCCGTCGCGTCGCCCGGTATCACAAGCAGCCGGACGAGCGTTCCCTTCTTGCCCCGGATCTTCTCGACCACCTTGTCAAGCTTCATGTCAACCACATCCTCGAACTCGTCTTCTCCCTGCGCGACGGCTGCGATACGGTCGTTTACAGTCAGTCGGCCATCACGATCGGCCGGACCCCCGGGCACGATTTCCTTGACTTTGGCATAGCCGTCTTCGGACGAGAGGACCGCGCCAACGCCGACGAGCGAGAGCTTCATCGAGATCTGGAAATTCTCGAGATCCGAAGGGCTCAGGTATTCCGAGTGCGGATCATAGGTTTGTGCAAGTGAGCTCAGGAAGGTCTTGACGACGTCGTCATCCTCCATTTCACGAACGTTGCGCAGGACCTGATCGTAGCGGCGAGTTACCGTTTCCTGCGGCGGTCGCAGCTTGAGTTCGGCGAGGTCTTCCTTGAGCAATTCAGCTTCAATCCGATCCTGCCACATGCGGTCGGCATCTTCCTGGTTCTTCGGCCAGGGAGCGTTTTGACGATTTATTTCGACCGTGCGAGCACTGTCGAACGAGTACTTTTTCTGCGCCATCTTCTTGTTCTTGGCGACGCGATCTTCCACGCGTTGCTTGAACCGGGCGAAAATCTCCCGCGCGGGGGCCAAATCTCCCCGCAGGACACTGTCGCCAAGAGTCGAGGAATACTTGATCTGGAACTCGTCGACATCCTTCTGCGTGAAGTAAAGCTTGTTGTAGTCCAGCGTCGTCAAGTAAGTCTGCAGAAACCTGGCCGACATCTTCTCGTCCAGCTTTTCGCGGGTGTAATGTCCCTGTTCGAGCCATCGTGCAACCGAGATCGCCACCTGACCCGGCTCGACCGAGCTCCGGGCAAAGACAGACAGCGGAACGAACCCTGTAAGGGCTATCAATCCCGCACAACAAATTCCTGAAAGCGCGCGCTTCATCAAATGCTAAACGTCAAAAGCTTGCAGACAGATCCCTGAAAATCAAACCTCCACATCATTTCTCTGACCATTTTCTCATGAATCGGTTCAAAAGCTTCACCGGAGGTGCGTTCGACACCAATTGTTTTTACTATAAAGCGCCGAACGGCGGAATCCTTTTCGACGCTCCGCAAGGGGCGGATTCCGCTTTCGCTCGCGAAAAAGTCGACCTGCTGCTGCTTACCCATGGACATTTCGATCATGTCGTCGATGGAGCTGCGATAATCAAGCGACATGGATGCAAAACCGCCTTTCACCCCGACACGGCAGCAATGGTCGGCGATCCCGGCTTCTTCCGCAGGTGGGGCTTCGAATTGGAAATCGATCCGTTCACGGCAGATTTCTTTCTTGATGAAGAGGGTCCCGATGAACTTCTCGGAGCGCCGCTGCGCATCTACCATGTCCCCGGCCACTGCCCAGGCAGCTTATGTTTTCACCTTCTTGATGAACGGGTTATAGTTGGTGGAGACGTGATTTTTCGTGAAGGCGTCGGCCGATGGGATCTTCCGGGCGGAGATAAGGACGTGCTGTTTGACGGCATCCGACGAAAATTGTTACCTCTCGACGACGCGTTGACTGTGCTTCCAGGTCACGGACCGCCTACGACGATCGGATGGGAAAAACGTAACAACCCGTTTCTCGTGAATTGAGGGAATCTTTGCTCGACAGGAAAACCGGCCAGTTCTAAGTTTTTTTCTGTTTCTCTCTACCGATAATTGTTCATGCCTCGTTATACTTACGTTGCCCTTGATGCACGCGGCCAGGAAGCGTCTGGCGTGATTGAGGCGGAGTCTCAGAACGACGCTGTGGGGCAATTGCGGCAGGCGGGTTATTTTCCGAAGGCCATTGCCGAGGAAGGCAAGGGCGGGAGGGTGGCCAAGGCGGTGAAGGCTGCGACGAGGCAGCCTGGAGCTGCCAAGAAGCAGATCAACATCTCCATCCCATTTTTCGAACGCAAGACGATAAAAGGGAAGACTCTGATGATTTTCACCCGGCAGCTTGCGACGCTGATCGATGCCGGCCTTCCACTCCTGCGCGGCTTGACCGTTCTTGCCAAGCAGGAACCTGATCCACTGCTTAGGAAGGTGATCGTGAACCTGGCGGAAACCGTGCAGGGCGGGGGAACGTTCTCTGAGAGCCTGGCGGGCCATCCCAGGATCTTTAGCAAGCTTTACGTAAACATGGTCAAGGCGGGCGAGCTCGGCGGTGTGCTGGAGCTTGTGCTGTTGCGCCTCGCCGAGTTTCAAGAGAAGGCCCAAAAGATAAAGAACAAGGTCGTTTCGGCGATGTTCTATCCCATCATCGTGCTTTTCATCGCCATTTTGATCATGGGCTTTCTGCTGGTGTTCATCGTTCCGAAGTTTGAGGCGATCTTTGCGGACATGCTTGGCGGGAAGCCGCTGCCGGCACTTACACAGTTTGTCATCGGCGCAAGCACCGCGGTGAAGAGCAACATTGTCTACATCATCGGGGCAATCTGCGGCATCGTCGCTCTCCTTAAGGTGTTTGGAAGGACCGCCAAGGGCGCGTTTATTCTGGACACGATCAAGCTTAAGGCGCCGCTCTTTGGCGACCTAACGCGAAAGAGTTCGATTTCGCGTTTCAGTCGCACGCTGGGGACTCTCGTCACCAGCGGCGTTCCCATCCTCCAGGCGCTCATGATCACGCGTGAAACGGCAGGAAACTCGGTTGTCGCCAATGCGATCATGAAGGTCCACGACAGTGTCAAGGAAGGCGAGTCGATCGTCCACCCGCTCGAAGTCAGCGGCGTGTTCCCGCCTATGGTGATCAGCATGATAGATGTCGGCGAGGAGACCGGACAGCTGCCCGAAATGCTTCTGAAGATTGCCGAAGTCTACGACGACGAGGTCGACAGCGCTGTATCGGGTCTCACGTCGCTGCTTGAGCCGATCATGATTGTGTTTCTTGCGGTAGTTGTAGGGACCATCGTGATCGCCCTGTTCCTGCCGCTCATCAGCATCATCAGCGGCATGCAGCAGCAATCCTAGATTCCAATGCGACGTGTGCGTTCGAAGACGGGCGGCTTTACGCTGATCGAGTTGCTTGTCGTCATCGCGATCATCGCCATTCTCGCAGGATTGCTCTTGAGCACGGCGGGCTATATTCAAAGGAAAGGCGCATCGTCCCGCGCTGAGGCCGAGATCGCCGCGCTGACCGTCGCTCTCGAAAACTACAAGGCGGACAATGGAGATTACCCGCCGGGGGACAACGTCAACGCCGCGAACGCGCCGTCGAGTAACAATTTTCTTTTGACCAATCTGATGCCGTCCACAGGCAAGGTCTATTTTGAGTTCAACAAGACAATGACCAACGCAGCAGGCAATGTCGTGGACCCTTTTGGAGAAAATTACGGATACAAATATCCTGGCGATACAAAGCGCAGCGGCACGAACTTCTTTGACCTCTTTTCGCGGTGCGCTTCGTCAAGCACCAATCAATGGAAGGTCAACTGGTAGCCAGGTGCGCAAGGTTGGCGCAGGCACGGACGCTCGAGGGAAAGTCAGGCCGCGCCCGGCTTAATTTGCGCTGGCGCCGGGCTCAATCGGCGACGTCGCCGTGTCGAATGAGATAGGCAGAGTCACTTGCGGAGCATCTTTGAGGGTGAGGATGAAGAGAATTCCCAAATCCGCCTTCCCCTGACCCTCACTTTCGCGCACCTGCGCTCCCAGCGAGGCCACCCAGCTCGAAAGATCGCGATGGATCATGTACCGCTGATACTGCCAGACCTGTGAGAAGAACTCATACTGCTCGTAAACGCTCACGCCCCAGTGGTCGTTGATGCGCAGGTACGCATAGAAGTCGACCTGGCTATTGTCCGCGAAGAACGTGTTATTATCGATATATTGATGGCCGACACGAAAGGTGAAATTGCGCGTCGGCATGAAATAAAACCCGGTGTTCACCTCGGTGAATCCCTCCTCGATGATCGGGAGTTGTGAGGCGACGGTCAACGTGAACCACGGAACTGGACGCACACTGTAAACGTTAAACAGGTTGGATACTTCGGCGTCGGAATAGGGATTATCAAAGTTGACATCCATGAAGGTGTCCAGAGTCATCCATTGATGCGTGCCCTGATCCCGGCGGGTTTGCAGTCGGTTGCGAACGCCGAGGCGCACAATGTTCCACGTGTCTATGGAATCGATGCCGGTAAACTGTGGAAACGACAGCGGCAGGAGCTCGGTCGAGGGCACGACCCGGTCGAATTGAAGAATCTCCTGCGGGCTGGGGCCGAAATTCTCAACCAACGAATAGTTCGCATAAGGCTGGATCACATGGCGAAGCCCGTCCAGCCCCAGCCATCGGGATTGCACGCGCTCGTAGGCCTTGGATATTTTGGTTGAAACCTCGACGCCAAAATTCGCGACGGGCCGGAAGACTGAACCGCCGCCAACGAGATTGGGAGTTGGCGCATTGAGCGGAGTACTCTCGATAGACGGAGTGGTTATGACCTGGGGAAGCCCAGTCACAGGGTCGATTTCTGTCGTCTCCCCTCCGAAGCTTTCGAACGTGCCGCTTCGGTTGTAGTAGGTGGCACGAAAGCCCACCCGCGGGGTGATGTTTAACCAACCAAAGAACTGAAGCGGGTAGGAAAGTTGATGGAAGGTGTCAAATCGACCGGAATCGTAATCAGGAAAATCGAATGTGTCGAACTCAGGTCCCACGGGAAAGGCGCGCCGGTATTCGCCGACACTCGTCTCACCATCATAATACACTGGTAAGCCAAAGAGCCGGTGTTGTTTGAAGTCGAACACCAGTTCTGGCAGTCGCTCGGTCGTGTCCTGAAAGTCGTTGATCTGCCAGCGGGCGAGCAGGGTTAGTGTATAGAATTCATCCCATTTTGTGAGCGAAAGATAGTTGTCGGGCTGCGGATCAACCCGGAACTCACCAGGAAAGTAGTCTTCAAGAAAATCCACGTCGCTCAGCAGGTTGATATCGGCCGTCGCATAGATGTCGTCGGTCAGGAACAACCGGTGCTTGAAAGTCACGCGATAGCGGCCCTCTTCTCCCGGCTCCACGGGTTCACCGGGACCACTCAACTGCTGGTCAGGCTGCGTGTCGAAGGCGTAATAGGATATGAAATCGCCGTAACTGCGATCATTTTTTCCGTACTTGAATTTCGTATCTAATCCAAAGGCCGCACCAAGCTCCGAGCGAACATCGCTGTGCACCTTTGCGATCATGTTATCGCCTGATCCTATCGGGAAGCTGTAGGCGGTGAGCAAATAGGCGCCCCACGGCGTGTAAAAGCCGGGCAGGAACTCGAAACCGGTGTTGTTGATGTTTGCAAAGATGTATGGGAACCAGAAGATCGGAGTTTGGCCGATGTAAACGGTGGAGTTGGAAAAGACGACCCTGCTGTCCGGATAGATGCGCACACTCTTTGACCTGACGTGAAAGTCGGGCTTCGAGGAATCATCCGTCGTGAAAATGGCGTCACGCACCCGGAATTCCCGCGTCGAAGGTGCCCGAAGACTGAAGGCATGAAAAAGCAGCGGAAAGTGCGCCCCCGAAAACTCGAGCGCGCGCATCTGCTTTGTCTCCAGATTGAAGAGTGCTCGCTGGCCGGTTAAGACCTCCTTGGGGGTGTAGAGACGAATGTTGCCGATAAGAAGGACATCTCGCGTGTCAGGGTTGTACTCCGCATAGTCACAATAAATGCTGTAGTCGCCGTAATGGATCTGAACATTGTCTTCAGCAACCGCGACGCCGCCCTCAAATCGCGTGTTGCCATCGGCGGTAATAGAGACCGGCACGTCGCCAAAACTCCCGAATTGTGCCATTGCGCAGACCATTCCGGCCAGCCAGGCAAGCGCCAACGACAAAAGAGACCTTCTCATCCGATCACGGAGGCTATTTTGCCGTCTCCGGCTGGCAAGAGAAAAACACCTCTCACCCTCCAAGCGCCGCGCACAAACGCCTCGATGCCGAAAGCTCATATCCTCGCGGTGGCAGGCATCCTCGCCTTCGAAGTCACCGACCAAGAGCCTTCAATTCCTTTCGCCAAGAAAAACGACCGCCACACCCCCAAGAATCAGGGCGCCTCCGATAAGAGTCTGCCAGTTGAATTGAATATCGCGAAAGAAAAGCCACGCGAAAACCGCAACGAAAAAAGGATACGAAATCTCGATCAATGAAGCGAGCGTGGCATTTTTCTCACCAATCGCGATGTAAATAAGAAGTCCGCCGGTCGCCGAAGACACGATGGCAACGAGGAGCCAAACCCAGTCTCCCCCCAAGGAGCGGCACTCAGAAACGAGCGTTCCCGTCTTTCCCGTGACTGCCAGCACCGCCGCGGCCGCCGCCGCTCCAAAAAACGTGTACAAAAAGAAGAAGACCAGCGGGGTCATGCCACGCTCGATGACTCTGCCGCTCGCTGCATAGCTGATACCCCAAATTATTGCCGCGGCGAGAGCATAGACAATCCACATGTCGACGGATTAAATCGCGGACTGCCGAAACCAAAGTTAAAAAATTGGTTGAACCTGGAAAGGGCTGTCCCGCCTTGAATGTCAGTGCAGGGCCAATTGGTGTTTTCGGCCTGCCGCTCGGATCTCCTTCTCCGGTTTCTGCATCACCGTCTTCTTGCGCTCGGGCCGGATGAACTGGCTCGCGAGGTAGGTCTGCACGATCCCAATCCGCAAATATTTGCGCCGTGTGTGCAACGGTAGATACTTGAAATCGCCGACGTTCACACGGCAGAGGGCGCTCCCGCAAAGGCACCCGAGAGTCCAATGATCTTCGTCCATCGTGGTCGAGTAGTCATAGAAAATCTCCTCTCCAGCCCGTATGTCCGTGATGGCTACCAGTCTCACGTCGTGGCGGATGCCGGCGTTCGGTTCGCACGAATGATTGACGAGCACCCCGGGGGACCCGATGTCCATGTACAGTCTTCGTCCGATCTGGAGGGGATCGCACTGCCGCTCGCCTTTGGCCAGCGCCTCTTCAAGGCTAATTAATGGTCCGGAAAAGCAGAGGATTTCCTCACCTTTGCGAATAATCGAACGGGCAAAGACTCCCTTGCCAAAACGACAATCCCCAATCCGGATCTTGTCACGCATTGCCCGCGGAGACGTCTGCTGTGCCACGAGAACCTTCTACTGAATAAACGATCATAGGCTCGGGGTGGCCTTTGACATTGACCTGGCCAATCTGCCTGACGCTGAACTGCCCACGGATTGCGTTGTAGGTATATTGGCTGATTAGGATATCCGCATGAAACAGCTTAGTGGCTGATTCGAGATAATGGGCGGTGTTCACGGTCTCGCCGATTGCGGTAAATTCCATATGGCGGCTCGATCCCACGCTTCCCACAACAGCATATCCGGAATGAATCCCAATCCCGACATGGATCGCAGGCCAGCTTTCCTTTTCGCATTTGGCAGACAGCTGGCCAATTTTTTCCTGAAGGTCGAGCGCGGCGTTGACCGCGCGCTCCTCCTGGTACGGGTCATCGCTTGGCGAGCCGAATGTGGCCATCATTCCGTCGCCAATGAATTTGTCAAGCGTGCCGCCGTGACGCTCAATGACGTCGCTCATCACTTCGCAACACCGATTCAAGAAGGTCACGACCTCCTCGGGCTGCCTGTTCTCAGCGATCTTGCTGAACCCTCTCACGTCAGAAAAGAGGACGGTCAATTTTCTACGCTCGCCCTTGACGATCGGCGATTCAGGCGAGTGAAGAATCGAATCGACCACCTTGTAAGGCACGTAACGTTCGATCGACGACAGGAGCGTCTTTCTCTCCTGCAACCCTTCGGCCATCGAATTGATCGCCTCACCGACCATGCCGAACTCATCCTTCGACCGAAGGTTGGCGCGGGCGCTCAAATCGCCGTTCCCTATCGCTTCGACTGTTCGCCGAAGTTCCTCCAGCGGTCTGCTTGCGCGATTCGCAAGCAGAATCGCAACTCCAAGCGCGATCAGTAATGCTAAGCCAAGCGCGATCAACGCAACCTTTAGGATGCCCGCCGTCCTACGAATCACCTCGCTCGATTCCACATCGAATCCAAGCGCCGCGACGACGTTGCCCTGCTTATCTTTGATCGGGGCATTCGCGGTAAGAAATTCGCCCCAATCGTCCTTGGTGAATACCTTGTCGTATTGATATTGGTCGATGTTGAAGGGATTGTTGAGCTTCGAGCGGTACGCCTCGCCGATGGCGGCAACTATCTCTGTGTTCTCTTCGGCATCAACACCGAATCGAATCAGCTCGCGGCTTTTGGGATCGACCGTTAGCGTGTAGGCATATTTGATGTAGAAGTCATCGCGGCGGTTGGCATCGCGAGCACGACGAATCGCATCCCGCAGCGTGATATAAGCGGTGGACGTTTCGTCGCCCGGCGACTTGATTTCCTTATGAAGATCTCCGTCGAGGAACGCGGCGGTTGTTGCCACTACGCTTAGTATTTGGCTTCCGATTTGATCGCGCAGCACACGTTCAAAGTCCCAATACAGTATCGCAACAGAGATGCCTGTCGTCACAAACGCCATCGCCATGAGCAGAACGATCACCTTCGTGCGATATTTCATGATGCCCGGTCACTTGATCAAGTTCCCCAACACTCCTCATGAGAATGATAAAAGCGCGCTTCGCGAAGACAATCAAAAACGTCCCCGGGGGAAGAGACCCTCCTCAGGCTCCTATCGGAAAGCAAAGCTCTCATGGCGGTGATAGTCGCTGCGCCCAGCGGCGCCAGAAGATAGAGAGGATCGGGTTCTGGCCCCCTAACGGCGCGGGAAAACCTCCCCGCAGTGAACACGCCTCGATGAATGTGACGCCGGCCAACGTGATCAAACGCCCGGCCCTGACGGCACGATTCGGCGGATCTTCAGTGCCGCTTCGTCAATGCAGTTTGCGGCAGATGGCTCGCAGCCCGCGGGCATTCTTGCCCTTATCCTCCCACTGATTCATATCGACGCAAGCCGGCGCGCCACATCAGTCGCGCCCCAGCAAAGGAGACGATCACCCACCCCGCCTGGATGCAAAGCCCAGCCCACAGTTCCAACCCGCGGACTTTTTCCATCAGAATCGCGACCGGAAAATAGAGCTCATAGGTGAAGGGCAGGAACTTCAAGATGACCCGCAACCAGTCCGGCATGACGTCCAGTGGAAACAGGCGCCCGCTCAAGTAGTACTCGAAAGAATAAAGAATGAAGACGACCGTCGAAATTTCGAGAATCCAAAATGCTAGCATGGCCAGGGCATATGCGATCAAGAACTGAAGCGCCGCCGCCATCACCAGCGAGAGCACGAACAGCGGCCATGTGAGCGGATCACTTGGCAAAACAATAAATTCATGAAACCAGGCAAAAACCGCAATCACGGGGAGGATGGTCACCGCCGTGTAGAGCAGCCGCGCGCTGAGAAAAAGGCTTGCCCGATAAGCCAGGTAGTCGACGGGTTTCGAAAGAAAATTATTGATTTGGCCTTCGCGAATTTCCGCCGCGATCTGCCATTCGTCGTCCGTTGGCGTCACAAGATTGTCCACGAGCAGAACGATGAGGAAATAATAGACGATCTGGCCGAAGTTGTAGCCTCGAATGTCTTCCCCGCGAGACTCGAAGAGTGCTTGCCAAATCAAGACCGTGCCTACCAGCGGAATGATTCCAAAAAGGGACCGCAGCAGAAAGTTCCATCGATAGACGAATGTGTTCTGCAAACCCGTTGTGAACACGCTCCAATACTTGATCGGCATTATCGACGATGAGTGACCAACGCCGTCCAGGGAGCAAGAACTTTTCACTCGTCACTTGTCACCGCCCCGTCTTCCCGCCAGCATCGTAGCCTCTCACCTCTCATGAGAATACAACGCGCCCTGATATCTGTTTCGGACAAGACCGGCATCGTTGATTTCGCCCGCGAGTTGCACAACCAAGGCATCGAAATTCTCTCCACGGGCGGCACCGCACGTGCACTACACGGCGAGGGCGTGCCCACCGTCGAGGTTTCAAAATTTACCGGCTCGCCCGAAATCCTTGAAGGACGTGTCAAGACTTTGCATCCAAAGATCCACGGTGGCCTGCTCTATCTTCGCGGCGACGAAGAGCATGAAAAACAGGCCGGGAAGCATGGAATCCTCCCCATCGACCTTGTCGTCGTAAACCTTTATCCCTTCGAGGCCACAATCGCGCGCGAAAACGTCACCTTCGCGGAGGCGATCGAGCAGATCGACATCGGAGGCCCCTCGATGGTCAGAAGCGCCGCCAAGAACTACCAGTCCGTCACTATCATTACGGATCCGGCCGACTATGCCGCTGTGCTCGAAGATATGAAAAAGGGGAGCGGAGGAACCAGCCGCGGCCTGCGTGAGCGACTCGCGATCAAAGCCTTCACGACCACCGCCGCCTACGACCGCACCGTGGCCGGCTTCCTCAACCGCGAACAGGAAACCTTCGCCACGTTTCGACTCGACCTTCCCCTGGAGCTTCGTCTTCGCTACGGCGAGAATCCCCACCAACACGCGGAACTCTACGGAGACTTCGGGTCTTATTTTGAGAAGCTTCAAGGCAAAGAACTCTCGCACAACAACATCCTCGACATCAGTGCTGCCGCGGAACTCATCTCAGAGTTTTCAAAACCCACTGCGGCAATCCTCAAGCACACCAACCCCTGCGGCGTCGGCACGGACCCCGACATCAGGCATGCGTGGGACAAAGCGTTCGCGACCGATAAGCAAGCACCATTTGGCGGAATTATCGTCTGCAACCGGCCGGTCACCGTCGCATTGGCAAAAGCGATTTCGGAAATTTTCAGCGAGGTTATCATCGCCCCGGAGTTCAACTCCGATGCACGCTCCCTCCTCTCCAAGAAGAAGAACCTCCGTTTGATGAAAATGTTGAAAGCTCCGCCAGAGCGCAGCCGCGACGTGCGCTCTGTGGTCGGAGGACTTCTCGTTCAGGATACCGACTCCGCGAATATTGCTGAGCTGGAGCACAAAGTCGTCACGCGGCGACCTCCGACGAAGGACGAGATTGAAGCGATGGAATTCGGATGGAAAGTTGTCAAGCACGTAAAATCAAACGCCATCGTGTATTCCGGCAGGGACCGCACGCTGGGAATCGGCGCTGGCCAAATGTCTCGTGTGGATTCCTCGCGCATCGCAGTCTGGAAAGCACAGGAGGCAGGTCTGTCTCTGAAGGGTAGCGCCGTGTGCAGTGACGCGTTTTTCCCCTTCCCAGACGGACTCATTACCGCCGCCGATGCCGGCGCCACCTGCGTCATCCAACCCGGCGGCTCTGTTCGCGATGACGAAGTCATCGCGGCAGCGGACGAACGAGGTCTGTCGATGGCCTTCACTGGCGTGCGCCACTTCAGGCACTAGCCTCCAAGCGAATTGGCATGTGCCGCTCGACGCTCGGCTCGGCGCTTCCATGACCAAAAAGACGTCCATCTGGCTGGCCCTGAGAAACCGGGTCTTCAGAGCGTATTGGCTGGCAGCCCTTGTTTCCGGAACGTGCGTGGCTGCCCACAACACAGCGGCCTTCTCGGTGCTGGGTAAAGAACGAGAATCGGCCCTGCTCATATCGTTGATGTCGACGCTCTCAGCCCTGCCCTTTGCCCTGTTCACGCTGCCAGCAGGTGCCTTCGCGGACATGGTGGACCGCAAAAAAATCCTCTATGGAACTAACCTGTGGCAAGCGTCGATCGCGATCTGCCTGGCGATCCTAGCGCTGACCGATCTGCTCAATTCATATATCATCCTGACGAGCGTGTTCCTGTTCGGAATAGGTTTTGCCTTTGCTTCGCCGGCTTCTGCGTCCGTCGAAGTTGAGATGGTTTCCAAGGAGGATCTCGCCTCCGCCAACACGCTGGGCGGCTTGCAGATGAATATCGCGGGGATCATCGGTCCTCTCATCGGAGGATTTCTGGTCTTGATCGCGGGAGTGGGCATCGCGTTCGCGGCCAACGGACTCGGTTTCCTCTTCATGCTCCTGGCAATTGTGCGGTGGAAAAGGCCGCTGCGTGAAGGGAATGCTACATCCGAGGACTTCCTTGCGACGATCGCCACGGCAATACGTTATGTTCATTACACTCCCGGGATCAGGGTGATCCTTACTCGAATCGCGCTGTTCTCGTTCTTTATCTCCATCATTCCCGCGTTGATGCCCGTGGTGGGATTGAATAAACTGAACTTGGATCCTTCGCAATTGGGATACCTCTTCACCGCCATGGCCGTCGGGTCGGTCGCTGCAGCCGTATGCATCATCCCGCTCGCGCGCGCCCACCTCTCCCCGAACAAGCTGATCTTCTACGCGAATATTCTGCTGGTGCTGGACTTGTTCCTGATGGCAATTGTCAGTTGGCCACACGCATTCTTGCTCGTGGCTGCACTTGGAGGCGCGGGATGGACGTTGTCCGCAACCGAACTTTGGATAGCAGGCCAGCGCGCAATGCCTGACTGGGCCCGAGGACGCCTCAATGCAACAATCGTCATGATCTCACAGGCGGCAACGGCTCTCGGTGGAGTAGTGTGGGGATCAGCGGCCGTGACCAGCGGCGTAGTTTCTACCTTCCTCGTCGCCGGCGTCCTGGCAATCCTGACAATGGCGGTTGTCCATTTTGCCGTGCAAAAGCGTCTCTCGGTCGACTTCGCCGCCGACCTGAATTTGGAACCCGCTGCAGTCACCATCTTTTCCCATAACCTGGACCCGATGCGGCTGTCTCAAGCAAAAGACAATCCCGTCTCAGTAGTTATTGAATTTGCGATCGATCCGGCCAATCGCAGCCAATGCACCGACCTGATGCGAGAGATTCGGCTCATTTACCTTAGGAATGGCGCCCGCAATTGGCACCTGTACGAGGACTTCATACGGTCAAACCGGTTTCAAATGGAAGTCGTCGCATCATCATGGAGCGACTATCAAAGACAAAACGAGCGTCTCACCAGGGACGAAAAAGGGGTTCTCGACAAGCTTGCCAGCCTGCGCGTAGACACGAATCCACCAGAGGAATTCATTCGTGTTTCGGTCGATAAGGAAGTTGTCAAGAAGAAGCCCATCTCTTGAGACGCCCAACGCGTGTACTGCCTCGAAAGTATAGATTGAAACTTCTTCGCAGGAATGGTGTTTCTTCGAATATGGATAACGAGGAGGAGAACGACGCCTTGTGGAAGCTTCTGGGCCGCGCCCGGAGCGTCGAAGCGTCTCCCTATTTTGCCCGCAAGGTCATCGGCGCCATCCAGAAACAGGAGCGACACCCTTGGTTCTCGCCTGGCGTTCTGCTCCGCTGGCTGATCCCATCCGCCGCATGCGCCGGCCTGATCTTCGGATGGTTGACCTACCAGCATCAGCAGGAAGACATCTTCAATGCGGACTTTGATCGGGCAGCTGACCTCCAGTCCCTCGTTGCCTCGGAAGACAGCCTGGCGTGGCTAGAAGATCCTGCGCTATAAGGGTATCCGACAAGATCGGCTAGCCTTAGGTCGCCCTCTGAACGAGGAGCTTCGATACCATTTCGCGAACATGCCGGAATTTTCGGCGCTCCATAAGAATCTCGAGACTCTCTTCCGGGGATCCCCATTCAAGGATTTCGATGGTGACATGCCGGACACCCCACCGGTTCATCGCACGGTTGTTCGGCTTAAACAGGTCGATGGTATTGGTGCCGACCATGGCGCTGCCTATATCGTCCACAATGTACTCGCGACCGGTTTCCACAACCCGGAAGCGCGTACCAAGCGGCCAGCGCGACCAATCCGCTGCCGCACTGCTGGTCTTGCCAGCCTTAAGCGGCTTGCCAATCGCATTCGAAGTGGGATGGGAACCATTCTCGGCAGCACCGTAAGTGTAGGCTGTCGTGCGAACCTTTTCGATTCGTTGACCAATCTGCCCGTGGATGTCTCTGGCGGCAAATGCCGAAGCCGCTGCCATCATTAACGCTGTCGTGAAAGGTAGGGGTTTCCGTATCATCGGCCGGGAACCCTACGCAGCATTCGCTATCTGGCAAATAGTATTTTTTCTAATACTGCAACATCATTGCATTTAATGGAATCACTTTTCGAGTAGCTCGATAATCTTGGGATAGACGATATCGATCCTTTGATTGGGTTGGTTTGGATCGATAAAGTCGTGAGGAACTTGCTTATCAGCAGGAAATTGAAAAGTTTCGACGCCCGCAGGCCGAAGCCTTCGCCAGTTCGCGACAAGCTGATCTGTCACTTGGTTGTTTGCGGCGGTATCCGAGGCCGAGGTGACGACCAAAATTGAAGGACATCGTGGAGGGAGGATACGAGATTCGCGCAAGACGTCTCGGCCTAGGAGCATGGTTTCGCCAATTACCCGTGTGGGGAAGCGCGGATAGGCGTAGGTCGGTCCAGCGAGGTTCTCCCTCTTTTTTGGGTCCCACCAGAAGAACATATTTGGAAGCCGAAGCAAAAGGCGCTCGATCGGGTCAAGCGTCCAATCGGGCAGTCCCGCCGGGGCAAGAAAAGGAGCCAAAAGGGCGGCCTGGTGGAGATCATCTCTGTTCTGAGCCAGCCAGGCAACTGTCGCGCCATTGATGGAAAGACCTGCAACAATGACCTTCTGCCCAAGGCTCCGAGCCAGATCGACGGCTTGATTTCCCGATTCGAGCATATCGTCAGCGGTAAGGCCGCCCCACTCAGTAGCCAGTCTGTCTTCCTCGCCGTGATAAGGTAAGAGCGGAATGAGCACGTTGTGCCCGCGTTCGAAAAGCAACCGCCCAAGCTTGCTAAACTGCGCGGGGCAGTTGGAAAGCCCATGCAGAAGGACAAACACACGTTCTGTGGGTTGACCGTGCTCAAGAAGTTGAACGGTACACTTTTGCCGAACACTGGGGGGCGAGGCGGTGGCGAGGGTCCCGATGGCCTTTACCGCTTCGTCATAGGACAGCAACTTGGCCGGATGATAAACGAAAGGCCTGCGGTTCATCGGCAAAAACAGCACGGCCGCCAGGGCCCCAGCACCCAGGATAGATCCCATCAGCAGTCCTCGCCCTACGGGCGACCTATTGGAGGGCCTGCGCATTACCATTCGAGAGCTAGAACGCCCATCACCAGCTCATACCCCACGAGCCCGCGGCTCCCAAATAAATTTGTGAATCTGAAGCTGAAATCGCGCCGGCAACCGGTCCTCAAGCATCCATTCGACGATTTGGCGCGGCTCAACGGAGCCAAATACAGGGCTCACCAGTACCGCTTTAACCCGCTCGGCAAGATCATGATGTGCGATCTGCTCTCGCGACCACTCGTAGTCCTCTCGCGATCCGATGACGAACTTCACTTCGTCGCGATGGTTGAGGCATGCGATATTGGAGTAAAGATTCCTTTCAACCTCGCCACTTGAAGGGGTCTTGAGGTCCATGATGCGGTGAACACGAGGATCAGTTCTTGAAATGTCGTGCGCACCGCTGGTTTCCAAGAGCACGGTGCGGTCCGCATTGCAAAGGGCCGTCATGAACGGAAAAATGTTCTTCTGAAGCAGCGGCTCGCCGCCTGTGATCTCGACAAGCGAGCAGCCGAAGGCAAGCACTTCGGCAAGAATTTCATCGAGGGACCTACGGACTCCCTCATAGAAGGCATACTCGGTATCGCAATAACTGCACCGCAGGTCGCAGGCGGTGAGCCGCACAAAAACACACGGCAGGCCCGCCCAGGTGCTCTCGCCCTGAACAGAGAAATAGATCTCGTTGATCTTCAATTGGAGGTTGCCGTCCACGGAAAAAAGTTGCTGCATTCGGCGCGCGAAAGCCAAACATTTCCGCAGACCCCGAACGAAGGCCGCGACTAACTAGGGCTCGAAGCCGAGCAACTCCAGAACTTCTCCGACGAGAAAGAGCGAGCCGGTAACGAGGGTCTTTCCTCGCGATGCGTCAAGCGCATCCTTCGCCGATGGAAAGATCCGATGCGGCACAGTGCAAGCCAACGCAAGGGCTTCCGGGACTGTCGACCGCTCGCTGCGAACGGGAACGAAAAATACCTCTCGGCTGATTGGCTTGAGAATTTCGAGCATGGCGGGATAATCCTTATCGCCGAGCGCTCCAAAGATAATCGTCGCCTTTTCCGAGCCAAAGAAATCCTTCCAATTCACAAGTAACTGATTTGCGGCGTGCGGGTTGTGACAACCATCGAGGACGAGTCGTGCCTCGATAATTTGAAAGCGTCCTGGCCAGCTAATGTCGCGCAATCCCCGCGCAACTTCCCGATCAGAGATCTTCAAGCCCGCCGCGCCCAACGCGGCCACCGCTAACGCCGCGTTCTCTCTCTGATGGATGCCACGCAGGGCGACCTCCCACCCGCCGGCTGGTCCGTCGACGAAGCATAAGGGAGAGGCCAATTCCTCCGCCCGTCGCGTGAGCACTGCGGCAGCTTCCGGATGCTGTCTTGCACTGACCACAGGCACTCCCGGTTTGATGATTCCCGCCTTTTCTCCCGCAATCTCTGCCAGTGTACCACCCAGCCAGCGCGTGTGATCGAGTGCAACAGGGGTAATGACCGAGGTAACCGGCACTACGGCATTCGTGGCATCAAGCCTTCCACCCATTCCAGTCTCAAGGACGACCAGTTCGCAGCGCGACTCTGCGAAATGCCGCAAAGCCAGAGCGGTCGCCAACTCAAAAAATGTCGGCGAATGAGCCCAATCGGCGGCAAGGTCGCGAAGAACTTCCAATCCACCCGCGACGGCCTCCCGAGGGATCTTCGTACCATCAACGCGAATGCGTTCGCGGAAGTCGACGAGATGCGGCGAAGTGTAAAGCCCGGTTCTGCAGCCCGCCGCCCGGAGGATCGAATCCAAGATCGCACAAACAGAGCCTTTGCCATTTGTGCCGGCCACATGGAGGAAAGAAAGATGATCGTGCGGATCGCCCAACGCCTTCAGCAAGCCCCGAATGTTCTCGAGCCCAAGCTTGATGCCGAATTGCTGCGTCGAATAAAGCCAGGTCAGCGACTCTTCGTAAGTCACTTCCGCAGCGGCGAAAAGTAATCGAGAAGCTGGCCGATCGTCGGCCGCAACTTGGAACGTGGAGCGACGATGTCAATCAGTCCGTGCTTCTCAAGAAACTCCGCTGTCTGAAATCCCGCGGGCAAATCCTGATGAGTGGTCTCCTTGATGACTCGAGGACCTGCAAAGCCTATCATGCTCTTAGGCTCGGCGATGATGATGTCGCCCAAGGATGCGTAGCTGGCCATGACACCCGCCGTCGTCGGATTTGTCAGCACAGTGATGTACAAGAGCCCCGCCTCACTGAGCAGGGCAAGCGCTCCGCTGGTCTTGGCCATCTGCATCAAGCTGAGCATACCCTCATACATCCTGGCGCCGCCCGAGGCACAGATGATTATCACCGGCCACTTCCTCTTCGTGCACAACTCGATCGTGCGGGTGATTTTCTCTCCGACAACCGATCCCATCGTCGCCGCAAGGAAGTGGAAGTCCATGACTGCAAGACCGATGGCGTGGCCAAGTATCTTCGCGTTGCCCGTGGTGACCGCGTCCTTGAGACCGGTTTCCTCTTGATAACTCTTCAGGCGGTCAGCGTAGGTGGCTACGCCTTTGAATTCCAAGGTGTCCACCGAAGTAAGACCGGCATTGGTCTCCTCGAAGGTGTCCGGATCGATGAGACTGGCGATCCGCTCGCTGGCGCTCATAGTAAAGTGGTGCTCGCATTTCGGACAGACACGAAGGTTTTCGGCCAACGCCAGGTTGTGAATCACTTCTCCGCAGGAAGGGCATTTCGTCCAGAGTCCTTCCGGCATCTCGCGAGTCTTGCCTCCAATGGCCTTGAGGATGGGTTTTCGAAAGATCGGCATGATTAAGAGCGAGCCACGCGAGTATAGCCTGCAGGAAGGCAGTCTGAAGCGCAAGGCGAAGACGCAGCAAATTCAAGCGCCCAGACCATTCGCGATAGGCACTGATTACCGCCCCCCAGACAGCTCAGAAACTTTCAGCCGCGAGCCACTGTAAGCGCGTGAACCGTTCGCGCGCCCGCCGCCAGAAGCACGCGCGCGCATTCGTCCAGCGTCGAGCCCGTGGTGAGCACATCGTCAACAAGGAGCAGGCTCTTCCCTCGAACGGCAGCGTTCCGGCGCACTTTGAAGGCGTCCCGAAGGTTTCGCATGCGACGACGGCGGTCGAAATGCGTCTGGGTGACGGTATAGCGAATCCTCTCCAAAGAGTCGCAAAACTCCAACCTCTGCCCTCGTGCTAGCTCGCGACCGAGAACTTCTGCCTGGTTGAACTCGCGCTCTCGCCTGCGTAGCGGGTGGAGCGGCACGGGCACGACCCCGTCGAAAGTCTCGTCCTTCAGTCTGGCGTCGCGAAGCCCCTGCCTGAGAAAATCACCAAGAGGGCCTCCCAGCCATACCTCGCCGCCATACTTGAAGCGATGGATCAGGTCACGCATGACTCCGCGGGACTGCATGACAGCGACCGCGCAAACGAAATGAAAGGCTCTCCCCCGGCAGTTTGAACAGACAAAGGACTCGAGCGCACCTGAATAGGGCTGCGAACACGCTTCGCAACGAGGAGGCGTAACCGCAATCAAGGAGTCCAAGCAATTTCCGCATAGCCACCCCGAACGAACTGCCACCCCGCACGCCGCACAGTGCCTTGGAAAAAAGAGGCCGCCAAGCGTCTCAAGAACCACGCGCGTCCCCACGGGCATTCCTTAGATAATACCAGACCCCGGTTCCGGTCAACAGCAGGACGCCAAGCGGCAACAATCCGGTTGGAACCGCCCCGCTTACCACATTCGGGCCGATCCAGGGAATGAGCGCTTCAGGGGGCTTCACGCGGTATTTCGCCAGCCACTGCAGCGCCTGCTGGCAAAAGATCCACCCCGCGTGAAGCCCGATCGCCAGCCAAAGCGAGCGCGTCCAAAGCGTTGCCATCGCAAGAATCATTCCCGCAACAGAGAGTGATACGAAACCCAAGAAGAGCAGCGGCATGGGCGGTGCAGTATCGAAAACTCGCGCAATCTGAGCCAGCCCGGACCACCATTCCACAGTGGGATCCAATTGCTTGCCGGGTCTCAAGAAGTGGACCGCGGCAAAAGCAAGCGAAACCCCGAGAGCCGCTGGCCACTTCCCGAATGCCTTGGCCGCAAGTCCGAGCAGGACGCCACGAAACAGAAATTCTTCGACCATGGCAACAAAACCCGCGGTCAATGCCATGCGAATGAGCAAGAAGAGAATCAAGTCCTGCTTTATTCGGTATATATCGAACATGAGGTAGGCGCCGCCAAGCAATGCCCCGGGCGCCAAGGCGAGCACGAAACCCGTCACCGCGTCTCGAACGGCCATGGGGTTTCGCTGCAACCCAAACTCGCGCGTGCTGCGAATCCCCAGCCAGAACAACAACGGGCCGAGCAGAACAAAGGCGGTGACCTGCGTAACACGGCTCAGATAGCGATAAAACGGGTAATCCACCGTCTCATGCAGTATCCAATAGATCGGAGGTGCCGAGACGGCGCCCAAAAGCACAACGACCACCAGATAAAGAAGGATTTTCCCCAGCGCGGGCACTTCAGAGAGAAAATGTTGTCGAGCCGCTCGTGTCAACCGCCCCATGATTCTCGAACGTGAATACCGATCCCCTCGTCGCCGCTGAAAAGCGCCACATCTGGCATCCCTTTACGCAAATGAAGGCGTGGTGCGCGCCCGATCACGATCCAATCGTTCTCGTCGAAGGACAGGGCGCAATCCTCTGGGATAGGCACGGTCGCGAATACATCGATGGCAACTCCTCGATCTGGACAAACATCCACGGACACAACCATCCCGCCATCAATGCGGCAATCAAATCCCAACTCGACAAGGTGGCGCATGTCTCGTTCCTCGGCTCGACGAATGTCCCCGCAATTGAACTGGCGGAGAAGTTGGCGGGACGCTTCCCGCCTCGGACTCTCACGCGCACATTCTATTCCGACGACGGTTCGACAGCCGTGGAGGTAGCCGTGAAAATGGCGCTTCAATATTGGCAATTGCGCGGCCGTCCGGAGAAGACCCGGTTCCTCGCCTTTGAGAACGCCTACCATGGCGACACCACAGGGGCCTCAAGCCTGGGAGGACTAGGAACCTTTACAAGCCGGTTCGCCGCGATCCATTTCCCGGTTGAGCGAGCGGCCAATCTCGAAGCCATCTCCTCACGGGATCCCGATCGGCTTGCCGCTGTGGTCATCGAGCCTCTGGTACAGGGCGCGGCGGGAATTCGTCTATGGCCGCCGGGCATGCTTGCTTCCCTGCGCGCGTGGTGCGACGCACACGATGTGCTGCTCATCTTTGACGAAGTGTTGACAGCATTCGGACGCACAGGACGGCTCTTCGCCTGCGAGCACGAAAACGTCCTGCCCGACTTTCTGTGCCTCGCCAAGGGTCTCACCGGCGGCTACCTTCCGCTTGCCGCAACCCTCACCACCGAGAGCATCTATGATGCATTCCTTGGCGAGTACCACGAGCTGAAGACCTTCTTCTACGGCCATAGCTACTGCGGGAACCCGCTCGGCTGCGCAGCAGCCCTGGCGAATCTGGAAATCTTCGAAGAGGAGAACACGCTCGAAACCTTGAAGGAAAAAATCGTGTTCCTGCGAGATCTATTGGGCGGCCTGAGAACCCTTGCGAACGTCGGTGAAATTCGCCAATGCGGCCTGATCGTTGGCATCGAGCTTCAAAGGGATTCCGGAAGACCCTTTCCCTGGCAGGAGGAAGTTGGCGCGCGCGTCTGCGCCGCCGCGCGCAAGTATGGCCTGCTGACTCGACCGATCCTCGACACGATCATCCTCATGCCTCCCTTGTGCACCACCCGCCCGCAATTGGAACGCGCGACCGAAGCTATTCAGCGTGCCATCCAAGAAGTATGCGAAGGGCACCACCAATAAGGAGCCGACCCTGCGACGAATCAATAAGC
>DATDAX010000011.1:0-4089 GCA_036525175.1 Terrimicrobiaceae bacterium
TGAACTATTCACAGAGCACGCCGCGCCCGACGACACGGCATCTAGCAATTTTGATTAGACGCTCTATTCGCGCGAATTCATATCGCAGCGCTTACCTCTTGACAATGTGTTTTTGATTTTGCAGGTGCCTGATCTCTCCAAAATCATTCACATCCGCTGCCTATGCCCACATAGGCCGGGCCGACAGCTGTGATCTTTGCCGTCATTCACAGAGAGGGAGCGCTCGCTCATCCTCGATTTCTACCAAGACGACGTTGACTGCAAAAGGCACCCTGCGCTTCCCAAGGCTGGCAAATCTCATTACCTTGGAGCTGTGACGCATAGTAGAACTTAGGCACGTCGGGCACTAGCTCGTTTTCCGCCACGAGTAAGTGCGGGCCAAACCTTGAGAGTATTTTCAACGATACCTAGCAACTCCTTTCGCTTCATTCCACTCGCGGCCTGCACCGAGATCCCGAGCACAAGAGTCGAAACATAGCTGGCTAGGGCGGCCGGATCGGATTCCTCGGGAAGATCGCCCTCGGCTTGAGCGCGCTCAAAGCGCTCGCACAGCGCCGCCTGTGTGCCTGCGCGAATCGCAATTAATCTCTTCCGCACGACTCTCCCCTGGTCGCCGCACGTCACCGCCGCCTGGGTGGCGAGACAACCCCACGGATGCGCAGGATCGCTCATCACGTCTACTGCGCAGCGCAGCCGCTTCGCAACCACCGCGAAGGCGGTGGACTCATTCAGGCATTCCGCGACATAGGCGGCGGGCCCTTCTCCATACCGGTCGATCACCTTCCAGAACAATCTCTCCTTGTCACCAAACGCGCGATAAAGACTGGGTGGGTTGATGCCCATCTCGTTTGTCAGGTCGGTGAGCGAGGTGCCTTCGTAGCCCTTCCTCCAAAAAACCCGCATCGCTTGCTCCAGTGCCACGTTCTCATCAAAAGTCCTGGGCCTGCCTCCCACGTTCGCCTTCTTTTTGTGTTTGATAGTATTCACTACAATTCCTCTTGACGTTGCTGGACCAGTTATATAGCGATCATTATCATACATGAAATCCTCACAGGGCAAGCTCACAGGAAAAGTCGCGCTGGTCACCGGAGGCTCTCGCGGTCTGGGGACGGAAATCGCGTTGGCTCTTGCGGAGGAGGAGGCGTCGGTGGCGATCACGTACATTGCCTCCGCGGCTAAGGCTGAAGCTGTGGTGCACGATTTGACTGCGAAGGGCGTTCGAGCGGCGGCATTCAAGGCCGATCAAGGCGACCCGTCGCAGTCCGAAGCGCTGATCCGGGCCGTGATCGAGAAGTTCGGAGGGCTCGACATCCTGGTCAATAACGCGGCGGTGGCGATCCAGGGCAAAACGATCGACAGCCCGGACGTAGACAACGTCGCGCTTGACCGGATGTGGAACATCAACGTCCATGGCGTTGTTGCGAACATTCGCGCGGCCGTGAAAGTGCTTCCCGAAGGAGGGCGCATCATTACCATCGGTTCCGGCGTTGCGACCCGGGTCGGCTTTCCCACGGCTGCCGACTATGCGGGAACCAAGGCGGCAATTGTCGGATATTCCAAAGGAGCCGCCCGTGATCTCGGACCGCGGAACATCACCGTCAACGTGGTGCAGGCAGGATTGATGGACACCGACATGGCTGCGGACGCCGACGTGGCTGGCATACTCTTTCCGACTCTGGCAATCCAGCGTTTCGGTCGGCTGGAAGAGATCGCCGCCGCTGTCGTCTTCCTCGCCAGCCCGGATGCTTCCTACATCACCGGATCGGTCCTCAATGCCGAAGGTGGTTACGGCGCGTGAGTGTTCCTATCTTGAACACCTCTTGTCTCGAACTCGCGAGAAAGGGTCGTCCTCTCTTTGTTTCAACACGTAGTCTAAATGGGCAAATGTTTGATGCCGAATTTTTCCCACAAGTTTTGTCAATGCCCCGCCAGCTTCTCGAGGAACGTGGAAACTCGATCCCAATCCCCCTGAGTGGTCGCCACGGCGATATATCCATCGGGTCGGACGAGCCAAAGTCCTCCTGTTTGGAATGGCCTGCGGACGTCTGGTTCGACGAGGTCTGGATATTGCGCCAATAATGTTGCCGCTCGCTCGTCCCGCTCCGCGAAGAGGGCGAAACGCGGCGTGTTGCCCGCACCCACCGGCACTTCGCCCTCGCGGATCGGCGCCCTCTGGCCGGCGTGTGGTCCGTCGTGAACGCCGACGCCATGGATGCTCAGAGGGCTATTGGGATAACCGATCGAGACTTCACTGAGTGCATCAGCCATCATGTCACGGACAGGGGCCAAACCAAAAACCAGCGAGGCGATATGATTTCGAATCGATTGCTTCAGACCCCCTTTCATCGTGGCGATGGTCGTCAGGCGACCGGCGCCTTTAAGGACTTCGTCGCCCACCGCGCTTCGCTCGAGACTGTAGCTGTCGAGAAGCGGCGCCTCCGCGCAACCGCCGCGGCAGGCGAGCGCGAGCTTCCACGCGAGGTTGCAGGCGTCCTGCATTCCCGTGTTCATGCCCTGGCCGCCGGCAGGACTGTGGATGTGGGCGGCATCTCCCGCGAGAAAGACGCGACCGTCCCGGTAGTTGGCGACCTTGCGCTCATTAATACGGAAGGCAGCCAACCAGATCGGCGCCGTCGCTTTGATTCCGCCCGGTCCGCGTCGATCAAGCACGGCTTGGATTTCTTCCAAAGTCGGATCAGACCGCCGCGCATCGCTTGTCGCATTTCCCGTGTCAGCTATGACGCGATAACGATCTTCGGTGATCGGAAAGAGCGCGAGAACGCCCTCCGAGTGCCACATCACGTTAATCTCTCCCGCGTTGGGCACATCACTCAAATGAAGATCCGCAAGAATCCAATCGCTGCTCAAGGTGTCTCCCAGGAATTCCATCCCAAGCTGGCACCGCACCGTGCTGTGAGCACCATCGCAACCCACCAGCCACGACGATTCCATTGTCTCTTCTCGTCCGTCGGTGTGGCGCAGCGTGGAGGTTACGCGTTCGTCTGAACTCGAAAACCGCACCATCTCAAGATTGCGCTCCAGTCTTACACCGAGCGAATTCAGGTGCTGCTCCATCAAGCGCTCGGTATCCGACTGCGGAATCATCAGGGCATAGGGATAGGGAGTCCCCACGCCGCCCAAGGTGATATGGGCGATCCGTTTGTCTCCCGCGGTAATGCTTGCGCCCGTCGCCTTGAAGCCCGCTGCCACGAATGATGACGTACAGCCCATGCGATCCATCAGTTCGAGAGTGCGACTCCAAATGACCAGGGCTTTCGATTTGTCGGTGCGATGCGCCACCTTCTCGACAATGCGCACAGAAAGTCCGTAGCGCGCCAGTTCCGCCGCCATCGTCAGTCCGACCGGTCCACCCCCGACAACCAAAACGTCAGTCTTCATCCGCCGAGACGTAGCGAGGCGATCGGGGTTAGCCAAACGTTTCCTTAGGCTGCGTCGTGTTAGCCGTTGGCCCAACTCATCAAAGAGGATAACTTTTCGCCCTTTTTCTCATCCTTGTTTCCAGTGCCACAGATTCCGATTGACGTGCGGTATTGTATGGCCTCAGCGAGGTGCACTAATTTGAGGACCATCGATTCATCGTTGTCGGGTTCGAAGCTGACTCGACGGAGGGCGGTTCAATTCGTTCATCATGTGGCTGACGGCGAAGTCGATCAAAGCGCTCACGCGCGCGGGGCATAGGCGTTCTCCGACATAGACGACGTGAATCGGTAAATCCTTCGCGTTCCCCTGGGGCAGAACGCGCACGAGTCGTCAGGCAAGCAGGTCTTCCTGAATCAACCAGTCCGGAAGCACGGCGACGCCGAGGCCGGCTCGCACTGCGTCGCGGATACTTGTGACTCCTTCGAAAATCAGCACCGGCGAGATGCGGAACGTCTGCTCGGCGCGGTTACGCGCGAAGAGCGTAATTTCCTTTGCGCTCCAGAATTGAAATCCCGCAAGCGCGATCCAAGGCCACGATCTAAGATCGGCAAGTTCTTTCGCCGCGGGACGGCTTTTGACGAGGGAAGGTGAAGCCGCGAGGCGGAGAGTAATCGTGCCTGCGGGCCCGCGATCACGCTTTCGTCCGTA
>DATDAX010000012.1:0-14534 GCA_036525175.1 Terrimicrobiaceae bacterium
TCGTCCCCCTTACGGACTTATTACTCCCGCGATCCATTTCTCTACTCAGGCCAGAAACCGCCAGCGGGCATATCTTACGTTCTATATCGATGATGCAGGCGCCGAGCCGCGCGACGCAGAGCAGCTTATGCAGACGATAAAGGGTAGGCTCAAGCGCTCTCATGGTGGCGCCATTGTTTTCCACGAACGTCGCTATCCACCGACTGGAGCGCATGCACCCAACAAAAGCTGGCTGCCATCGGCGATTGATGAACTGATCGTGTGGGCGACTGATCGCAACATGACCTTTACCAAATATGAGTGAGCCTGCCAGCACGCGATCGAGATACTCCACGTGAGCGACACTCCAAGCGATGCGAAGGCATCTAGAGATTGCAACGTCACGATCGCTGAGGCTGCGTGGGGGCCCACGGTCAATCTCGTGAACTCAAGGAAACGCACTCTGATTTCATGTTTTCCCTTCAGTCTTAGGCTTTTCCAGATTCTTCCGGCGAGCACCGGACTGATGATGCTAACGGAATTCACTGGGTCACAGGGACGCTGGGGATGGTCTTAGCGCTCGGCATGACGCGTTTGCTCGCCACGGCGGTCACACTGTTTCGGGCCAGGCCGCACCGAAATGGACTGGGTGCCCTTGGTCTGAGCCGCGTGTATTTTCTATTCGCTGCTGGAGTTTTCGTGGGCGCTCCGGGCGCTTTCGATCCTGGTCAACGAGTGGACTTCCCCGCATTTCCTCGCGCTCCTGGGACTGGCGCTAATCTTGTTCGTGGCATCGGCGTTGATTCTCCCACATACGGACCTGCAGGCTGGAGAAAGCCTCCGGACTTCGTTTCAACACGACGGGCGCTGGACTCTGGCGTTGCTCGCAGTCCGCGCGTGGAAGGCCTCTCGAGACTGCACATCCGCCTCCCAAAGCCCCTTCGCAGCCACCAAGTCTAAGTGCCACAAATGAACCCGCGCATTGTTGAACCCAGCAGCGAAGCCGAAGCTGAGCTCAACGCGTTTCTCGACAAACGAATCTATGAGTTCAACATTCGGGCTACGGGGTTCCGCGACGGGAGACCGTTCGCCGGCGTCATTAAAGACGAGTCCGCAAACGTTATTGCCGCGATCAGCGGCCATACCTGGGGCAAGTGCTGCCACGTTGAGCATCTTTGGGTCGACGAGTCAAAGCGTGGACAAGGTATGGGGCGGGCACTTCTTCAGGCGGCCGAAACGGAAGCCGTTCATCGCGGTTGCACGCAGGCGTTGCTCTTGACCCACAGTTTTCAAGCGCCCGCCTTCTACGAGCGCCTAGGCTACGTGAGGCAAGGAACATTACCTAACTATCCGCACGGTCACGCCCAGTACGTGTACGTCAAGCAATTCGAGAGCGCAGACGCCACCTGACCCACTAACCGGCAATCCCGTGTGAAATGGTAAGCGATCCCGACTCCGACAAATCGAAGAGGATCATCGAGGGGATGCTCCAAACATGAGAAAGATCAGCATCAAGGATTTGAAAAGGGCACAAAGAGGGGAATGATCGCGGCCATACGCTGATCGAAGCCGAGCATCCAAATATAGCACCGCCTCGTATCTCCTAGCATGCGTTCAGCCCAGCATTGAGCAAACCGCCCAACACCTCGCCGCGGCTCAAACGTTAGGCCTTTCGAGGATTCCCGACATGTACGAAACAATGGACGCGAACGCTCTGACGATCGTCATCATAATCGCCTCCATAATGGTGACTCCCATTTACGCGCTTGCAACTTACGTTTTCAGTGGGGCATCCCGAGTGAAAGGAATGGAGGTGAGTATCGGTTTCCTGGTCTTCGGCTCCCTCATGTTCTGGGTGTGTCTGAGCGGCCTTCCGAGACGGCTCGGACTGCCCGGCAATTTGATTGTCCCGGCTGCATGGATCCTCCCGAGTGCGGTGCTGATCTTGCGGAGACAATGGTTTCTCGATAAAAGCCTGTCGCAGAAGTGGCTTGTCGGTCTTCAGCTCTTCAGGGCAATTGGGGCAGTTTTTCTCATCGAAATGACACGTGGAAAGATTCCCGGGATCTTCGCCTATCCTGCGGGCATAGGAGACATCCTTGTCGCTCTCGCAGCGCTGGCGGTTCTTCTGCGCTATCGAAAGGCCACGACTATTCCTCCAGTTCCCGTCTTCCTTGTCATAGTTCTGGGTGCGGCCGACTTCCTAAGCGCATTCTTCTTTGGATTTACTTCATCCGAAACACCGCTCCAGCTGTTCTTCCCGGCCGTGCCCAACAACGTTATTGTCTTCCCTACGGGTATGATCCCACTGTTCCTCGTTCCGTACGCAATCTTTTTCCATACGTTGTCGGCTCTGAACTACACAATGCATGATAGAAACATGGCAGGCGGGACCACTAGATGAGCCGCACCCCACGACCACCCCGCGCTCATTAAATGGACGCGGGCGGTGGAAGATTTGGCAATGCCAACTCTAAGCGAACAGCCGCTCGGAATTACAATTGCAAACGAGAGGTTCTTTGCGATTCCAATGTCGAAAAGATCGCGGGAACTCGTCAGGCGGCCAGAGAACTTTTCTTTAGGCCAAGAAGGCGTTCAAAGAGTTCGATATGGGCGCGCGCAGCCGCCTGGAGCGAAAAATCGGCGCTCTGGCAGCGCTTCCGCAGCGAGTCGCGGTTGGCTTCGTCGCCTATGACCCTCAGCGCTTTCCGGCATCCATCCAGCAACCCGTCGGTTGTCTGCGAACAAAAGACAAAACCGTTTCCTTCGCCGCGGGTCTGTTCCCAATCACGAACGAACTGAAAGAGTCCCGGGCATTGCGCGGCCAGGGGAATGGCCCCTGAAAGCATAGCCCGGCGCAGCCAGATCGCCTCAGGCTCAGTCGGCCCCGGAACTAGAAAAACGTCGGCGCCTGCAAGGGCTTTGCGTTCGAGGGCCTCATCAGCCGGCGAAAGGTGCACGAAACGGGCGCGATGTTTGCGCTCGGCGATTTCGAGCGCGGTGATATGCTCGGCTCCGACGGGTCCCACCAAAATCAAACGAACATTATCGGCCAGCAGCCGATCCAAAGCCGGAAACAACAGGTCCAGACCTTTGCCTTCACAACTGTCCGTGAAAGTCACGAAAGTGGCGCGAGGCTGCTCAGGCGACAGGCCCGCCGCTTCAAGGAGGGCCGAGCGCCGCTTCTCGGGACTCTCGTCGCCAGCGACCTCCCAGTCCTTCATTTGTTCGTTCGACGGGATGCCATAAAGCTTGTGTTGATGCTCCCGGAGCACGTTTTCCAACCCGCATCCGTGCTCGGGCGTCTGCGCCTCGCAAACGTAACGCTCACCCGGGAGGATCACCGCATCCGCAAACAGGATGCCGCCCTTCAGGCAGTTCATGCTCCCGTAGTATTCGACGCCATGCGCGGAAAAATAGTCGCCCGGCAAATTCGTCAGACCGAAGTCGTAACTCCAGAAGTTCCCCTGATAAGCAAGCGTGTGCGGTGTGAGAACAGTGCGAAACGGAAGCCGCCGCTCAGAAACAAATACCGGCAGGAGCGCCGTCTGCCAGCCGTGAGCAAGCAAGATCTCCGGAGCAGGATTTATCCTGCCTGCCAATTCGATGACGCACTTGGTGAAGTAGATGAATCGCGCCGCATTGTCCTGATAATCACGCCCGTCCACCCCATAGAATCCCGATCGATCGAAATACTCGTCCCGCGAAATCAGAAAGACCTGAACTCCCTCCGGCGTCTTTGCCTCGAAAACCTCGCCGGGTATCCCCGCGTTGCCAACCTGAACGTTGAATTTAACGCGTGTCTTTTTCGTCTTGGCAAGCTTGCCCTCCCGGATGGTGCGGTAATAGGGAATCGCTACGCTCACCTCATGCCCCAACCGGACGAGCTCAGCAGTGAGCTCAGAAACTGCGTCGGCAAGCCCACCGGTCCGGGCAAAAGGAGTCAACTCGCTGGAGGCAACAAGGATCTTCATGCCTTTCTCAATATCATGATGGCTGTGGTCTGTCACTTGAGAGTTGAGCGTTGGTTCGGGAACGTTGAGAGTGCGATGATGCCCCTAACTGTTGTGACATGCGGACCAGCCTACGAGCCGATCGACGACGTCCGGCGCATCACAAACCAATCGACAGGCCAGCTTGGAACCATCCTTTCCGAGACATTGTCAAGCGCCGGCTTCGAGGTGCTTTGCCTTCGTGGGGAAATGGCCGTTCATCCCGGGCCGAGAGATGTGCGCGTCGTGCCGTTCACTACCAACGCGTCGCTGCTTGGCGTCCTGCAAGCTATTCCGGATCAACCCGCTGCGATCTTTCACGCGGCTGCGCTCTGTGATTTTCTGGTGCATAAAATCGAGGGAGCTGATCATGCCCACAAGATTCGTAGCTCTGTCGCAGAACTGCGGCTCATCCTGCGTCCTGCCGAGAAGCTTCTCCCACACTTGAGGCGCTTGTTTCCCGAAGCCGTTATCGTAGGCTGGAAATACGAACTCGACGGGTCTCGCGAGGACGCCGTCGCGCGCGCGCGCAAACAAATGGTGGCGTCTGACACTGATGCCTGCGTCGTCAATGGAACGTCTTACGGATCCCGATTCGGGTTCCTGGGACGAGACAGCGGAGAAGCGCGAGACCTCGCAGATAAGACCGAACTCTGCAAATTTCTCGCCGACTGGACTTTGGATGCGCTCAACCGTCCTTGAATATATCCCAGATGTGGTCAACCCCTGCCTTCCCAAGGAAGCCGATCGCGGTAACGTAGATAGCGGCGATAGAGGTCAGCGCGTAACCGCACAAGATCAGTCCTCCATCCCTCTCCATGAGCCCTAAAGACAGGAAAATAATCGCAAACCCGGGAATCGTATTGGTCAAGGGAAACGGCGGCGGGATCGGAAGACTTAGGAATAGTCCCGAAATCGCGATCGCCAAACCGATCATCATCCCCATACCAGGACCCGCAAGGAGAAACCCAAGCCGAGGCCGGACCACCTTCTCGATTTTCTCATAGATCACGCATCCGAAATGAACCATCCTTTCCAGCACGGAATATGAAATGCGCCTGTTTAAGATAAAGGCGGGAAGCCACGGCCTGTGCCCAAACGCGATGCGAAGTCCGCACAGAGCGATCGCCAGCCCAAACGGGATGGAAATTCCGGGTACCGTGACCGGCGCCAAGAAGGGAAGACAAAGAAGGATCACCACGAACTGCAATCCGCGGCCGTGCAGGATTTCGACCATCTCTCGGATCATGAGCGGCCGACCGGCCGCTTCGCGCAACAGCCGCCGCAGAGCGTCTGAAATTCGTTCGGTGCTCTCTCTGGGGCCAACTGCCTCGTGCATGAAGTCGCCAATTAATCATGCCAGCTACCCATGCGCAAATTCTCTTGGCCCTTGCAGCGCAGGAAAAATCAGCAGAAAACAATGATCATGAACGAAGAACTCCAACAAGCCGTCGATGCTGGCAAGCTTACGCCCCAGGCTGCCGAAGCCCTGTCGAAACTCGAGCCTGGCGCTACTTGTTTGCACAAGAGCTGGGGGTTTGGGCGGGTGGCCGAGTGGAGCTTGCTCACCGGTCAGATCGTCATCGATTTTCAGTCCAAGAAGGGCCACCACATGCAGGCTCAGTACGCGGCTGAAACTCTTCAGCCAATTCCAGCGGAGCACATTCTCGCTCGTAAAATTGCCGACACCGCCGGAGTCAAGAAACAAGCCCAGGACGAACCCGCCTCGCTGGTTCGAGATATTCTTCGCGATCACGGCGGAAAAGCGAGCGTCGAACAAATCGCCGCAGCGCTCGCTCCCCAGATTTTCGATGCTGCGACATTCAAGAAATGGTGGGAAATCGCGAAGAAAAGACTCAAGGCCGACGGCCACTTCCAACTCCCCGCAAGAAAGACCGAGTCCGTGGTTCTGCTTACCACGCCAGCCACGCCAGGCCAGGGACTCATCGAACGATTTCGGGGTGCGCGTTACCTCAAAGATCAGGTGGCGGCTCTCGATCTCATTACAAAGGCTCTGGACGATCTTGCCCACGAGGTGGAGGAGCTTCAATCGCTTGCCGTGCAGATCGAGGACGCCGCACACAAGGGCCGCAAACTCCAGTCCGCCCAGGCCGTCGAACTTTTGCTCGCGCGCGACGAAATCCTCGCCCGCCACGAGGCCCTCAAGCCGGGCAAGGACGCCCCGGAAGTTGCCGATATTCTGCGCGGCGAGCAAGCTCGCTTGCCTGAGCTCTTCAATGCCCTGCCTGCTGCCAAGCAGCGGCGTTGCATCGAGGAGTTTCCCGAAGCCTTCGGCGAGAACTGGTTGGAGGTGATCTTCCGCCTCATGCAAAGTGTGCCTTCGCGCCTCGTTATCGAAATCGCCCGTCTCGTTGAAAAGGAGGGACGAACCGAAGACCTCCGGGGGGCACTTGCCCGATGGGTCAGCGAGCGCTCCGCGTCCTCCGAAATTCTCGTGTGGCTGTGCAAGGAACGCGGCGGCGCATTTCCCGAGCTCTTTGGCGCCGACCTGTTCGGCGCCGTGCTGAGTGCGCTGGAGCGCGACCAGCTTGCAGAGAAACGAGGCGCCCGCCTGCACGATCTGCTTCTCGAGGATCGCGGTCTGGTTGGCGACCTGCTCGAATCCACCGAGGCCGATGGCGTGCGCGACGCAATGCGACGTCTCCTGCTGACGCCCGTCTTCGACGACCTCAACAAGCGCTCGCTGCTTGCCCGTATCGTGAAGTTGTACCCCGAGATGCAAGGCATGATCATTGGAGACGCCGGCGAAAGGGAGGAGACTCTCACCGTTTCATGGGCCAGCCTTGAAAAGCGCAAGGAGGAGTTTGAGGATCTGGTGAACCGTCAAATCCCGCAAAATACGAAGGACATTGCTACGGCACGCTCCTACGGCGATCTACGCGAAAACTTCGAGTTCAAATCCGCCAAGGAACAGCAGCGTGTCCTCATGCGGCGCCGCGCGGAGGCCGAACGCGACCTCTCCAGCGCGCGTGGAACCAGCTTCGAAAACCCCGATACGACCCAGGTCTCCATCGGCACCGTCGTAACCCTGCGAGACGAAAGCGGCGCGGAAGAGACCTATAGCATCCTCGGCGCCTGGGACAGCGCGCCCGACATGGGGATCATCTCATACAAGGCCGTCATCGGGCAGGCCCTCTTGGGAAAAACGCCCGGCGAAAGCGCCGAACTGCCTACCGAAACCGGAAGCCGAAGCGTAACCATCGTCCGGATAGGGCCCTTCACAAATTTGGACGATCTCCGCGAAAAAGTTCATCCGCTTTCAGAGCCCGCGACCGCCTGATCCGCGTGCGGCGAGAAATCTGCTTGCAACCAACCGCGCGAAAGAGTTTCTGGAACGCACCACCGAACCATTCCACTGCCATGTCTGATACCCTCATTACCGCTATCACAGCCCGCCAAATCATTGACTCCCGCGGCAATCCGACTGTCGAAGCCGACGTCGAGCTTGCCGGCGGCGCCATAGGACGCGCCGCCGTCCCGAGCGGCGCTTCCACCGGAGCCTACGAAGCATGGGAACTTCGAGATGGCACAAAAACGGTCTACCTCGGCAAGGGCGTGACCAAGGCGGTCGCAAACGTCCAAAAGATCCTCGCTCCCGAGCTTGTCGGAATGGATGCTCTCGACCAGATCTCCGTCGACAAGGCGATGATCGGCCTGGATGGTACGGAGAACAAGAAGAAGGTCGGCGCAAACGCCATTCTTGCGGTCTCGATGGCCACTGCCAAAGCTGCAGCACTGCAGGTAGGTGTTCCCCTCTACAAATACCTTGGCGGACCGAACGCAAAGGTTCTCCCCGTCCCCATGATGAACATCGTGAACGGTGGGGCACATAGTGACGCTCCGATCGATTTTCAGGAGTTCATGATCATGCCCAAGGATTTTTCCAGCTTCTCGGAGGCGCTCCGGGCCGGCGTCGAGATCTTTCACGCGCTCAAGGCCGAGTTGAAGAAGCGGGGCCTCTCGACCGCAATCGGAGACGAGGGTGGTTTCGCCCCCGCCTTTTCCTCCGCCGAGGACGCCCTCGATTCGATCGCCAATGCGGTCAAAGCTGCCGGATACAAGTTCGGCAAGCAGGTCTTCATTGCCCTCGATGCGGCAGCGAGCGAATTCTACGACTCCGCGAAAAAGACCTATGTCTTCAAGAAGTCCGACGGATCAAAACGCTCGTCTGAGGAAATGGTCGACTTTTACAAGAAGCTTTGCGGCAAATACCCGATCGTTTCCATTGAGGACGGCTGCTCTGAACATGATTGGGAAGGCTGGAAACTTCTTACCGACGCGCTGGGCGATAAGGTGCAACTGGTGGGCGACGACCTTTTTGTCACGAACGTCTCCTTCCTGCGCAAGGGCATCGACAAGGGCGTCGCCAATTCCATCCTTGTGAAGGTCAATCAGATCGGCTCGCTCACCGAAACTTTCGACGCCATCGAGCTTGCCAAAGAGAACAAGTACACTGCAGTCATTAGCCATCGCTCAGGCGAAACCGAAGATACCACGATATCTGACATCGCTGTCGCAACGAATGCTGGACAGATTAAGACCGGTTCTCTATGTCGCACTGATCGCGTTGCCAAGTATAACCAACTCATTCGCATCGAGGAGGAGCTTGGAGCCGACGCCGTTTATGGTGGAAAGATGCGCTGAAACTACCAAGGATCCTTTCCCCCAATCTCACGGGATTACCGCTCGAGCCGGGATGAAAGAATAATTCCCGTGCCCTTGGGCGTCTCCGTGCTACTATGGTGAGATGAGGTCACTGGCGGACGCGCGACGGACGAGCGATCCTTCCTTCTGGAACGCGATCAATCGCATCCTTTTGACCTTGGTTATCTTAAGCGCGGCGGTCGGCCTTGTCCTCTGGTTCTATCCCGAGCTCGCCCGCCGGGACCAAATGGCACGTAACCTCCTCCGCGAGCAGGAGGAGCTGACGGCACAGCAGACGTTGCGCAAACAGCGCGAGCGGGAAGTGTACCTGCTGGAAAGCGACAAGGAATACATCGAAACAATCGCTCGTGATAAGCTCGATATGATGAAAGAAGGCGAGACGATCTTCCGTCTCGATCCTTCGAAAGGCTTCAAGGCTGTGCAAAAGTCCCCATAATCGTTCGGGGATCCCGCAAGTCCTCACCTTCATCAATCCAAACTCGAACCTGCTGGCAATGATTGAACAACTCGAAACCGTCGATACCTCCGCCATCTCTGCGCGCCTCGCCGAGTTGCGGAGGTTTCTTTGACTTTTCCGCCCTGACCCGGCGCCTCGCCGATGTCGAGGCCCGTATGGCATCGCCGGACTTCTGGAATAACAAGGAGCTCGCGCAAACCGATGTCGAACTGGTTTCCGAGCTTCGTTCCAAGATCCAGCCATTCCTGGCCCTGGAATCCCGGTCGTCCGATCTGGAAGTCCTCAAGGAACTCGCCGCTGAGGAGCCGCCGGAACAGCAGTCCGGGGTGATTGCGGAAGTTCGCGCTGAATACGAGTCGCTGTTGCGCGATCTCGAGAAATTCGAATTCCAGCAATTGCTTTCAGGCGAGTTCGACAAAAGTCCGGCATTTCTGACTATCCATGCCGGCGCTGGGGGCACCGAATCCTGCGATTGGGCGGATATGCTCTTGCGGATGTATTCTCGATGGATTGAGCGTAACGCGCTCCAATCCGACACGGTCGACATCCAGGTCGGCGACGAGGCGGGTATCAAGTCGACAACACTGCGAATCTCGGGAGATTACGCCTACGGCTACCTGAAAAACGAAATCGGCGTCCACCGTCTCGTGCGAATCTCCCCGTTCGATTCCAATAAGCGCCGCCATACCTCGTTCGCGAGTGTTGATGTGGTCCCGGAGATTGAAGACGTGCCCATAGAAATCAACGAATCCGACCTCAAGCTCGACACCTATCGCTCCGGGGGAAAAGGAGGCCAAAATGTCAATAAGGTCGAGACTGCCGTGCGAATCACCCATATTCCGACCGGCATCGTCGTCGCCTGCCAGGCCGAACGCAGCCAGGGCCGCAATCGCGAGTTGGCGATGAAAATGCTGAAGGCTAAGCTCTATCAAATCGAAACGGATAGAAAACGCGCCGAAGCGGAACGCCAGTACGGTGAGAAGGGAGACATCGCATGGGGTAACCAGATTCGCTCCTACGTGTTCCAGCCTTACCAAATGGTCAAGGACCTCCGAACCGGCGTCCAAACAAGCGATATTCAAGGCGTGATGGACGGCGACATCGATGCGTTCATCGAGGGCAAGCTGCGCGGACTTACCTACAAGAAAGGCGCGCAGGAAGAATCCGACGCCGCCTGATCGAAACGCTCAAATTCATTGATCGGAGCGTTTGCCCAAGCGCCCGAGCGCAAGAGCAGCCTTCCCCCAGCGATTTCTTGGGAAGACTCGAAACCATGTTGGATTTTTCATGGTTCACGGCCAATTTTGCGTTGACCGAAAGCAGCTAAAAGCCCAGTCTGACAGCGTCGGATGCTTGCCAGCATCCGATTCAAGATGGACTCAACTTCGCCATTTCAGCTCTGTCGTCCATAGCAGCCAGAACACCTCACAACGTTCCCATGAAAATCCCTCATACCCTAAGAAAACCACTTTGCCTTATACTTGGAGCAGCCCTGCTTGGTCCGCTGCAAGCCGCCGACAAAGAACTTAAGTCCGTAGCCGTGACCGTCGGCGACCTCGGAAACCCCTTCTTCGTTCAGATCGCCCGCGGCGCTGAAACAAAGGCCAAGGAAATCAACCCGAGCGTCAAGTTTGCGTCGCTTTCGAGCAACTACGACGTCAACAAACAAACTAATGACATTGATAATTTGATTTCCTCCGGCACGAGCCTTCTTCTTCTCAATGCGGCGGACAGCAAAGGGATCGCGCCGGCGGTGAAGAGAGCCAAGGGCGCCGGAATGGCTGTCATCGCCGTGGACGTCGGCGCAGAGGGAGGAGTTGATGCCACGGTCACATCGAACAACCGCCAGGCCGGCCAGCAAGCAGCTCAGTACATCGTGGACAAGCTCAAGGGCAAGGGACAGATCGTTATTGTTAATGGACCTCCTGTTACAGCCGTCATGGACCGCGTTGCGGGGGCCATGGATGTTTTCAGCAAGAATCCCGACATCAAGATTCTTTCTCAAGATCAGAATGCTGGGGGCAGTCGGGATGGGGGTTTGCGGGTGATGACCGATCTTCTTACCGCAAATCCGAAGCTCGACGCAGTATTTGCGATCAATGATCCGACGGGCATCGGCTGCGACCTCGCGGCCAAGCAGGCGAATCGCAGTGAATTCTTCATCGTGGGTGTAGACGGCTCTCCCGACGCGGTCGCCGCCCTGAAGAGCAAGGGAAGCTTATTCGAGGCCACCCCCGCCCAAGATCCTTACGCCATGGCGCAGAAGGCGGTCGAAGTGGGCGCAGAGGTCATGGCCGGGAAAAAGCCGGGCGAAGACGTCATCCTTATCCCTACCAAGCTGATCACTCGCGACAATGTCAACGAGTACCAAGGCTGGACCAAGTAGCCGGCCGGGGCAGCCGATCCTCACGGTACGCGGGGTAACGAAAAGTTTCCCCGGCGTTCGTGCGCTGAAAGGCGTGGATCTCACGATCTGGCCAGGGGAGGTCCACGCGCTAGTTGGTGAGAACGGTGCGGGCAAGAGCACCCTGATGAAAATCCTCGCCGGAGCGCAACCCCCGGACGGTGGCGAGATCGCCATAGATGGAAAGCCTGTGCATTTCCATTCGCCCCATCAGGCCCGGGCAGCTGGTATCGGAATCATCTACCAGGAACTCACCATCGCGCCGAATCTGACGGTCGCGGGAAACGTCTTCCTCGGCTCGGAGAAGCGACATCTCGGCTTTCTCATAGACACCGCCGCGATGGTTCGCGAGACACAGAAGGTGCTTGATCGGCTGGGAGCCAGGTTCAAAGCCGCTCAGCGCGCCGCCCATCTTTCGATCGCTGAGCAGCAGCAAGTGGAGATCGCGCGGGCGCTCTTTTACAAGAGCCGGATCCTAGTCATGGACGAGCCAACGACGGCGTTGTCCGACCGCGAAACGGATCGCCTCTTTGACGTCGTTCGGCAGTTACGATCAGAAGGCTTGGCGATCATCTACATCAGCCATCGAATGGCCGAGATCTATGAATTGGGAGACCGCTTGTCTGTCTTTCGGGACGGAGAGTACGTCGGTGAACTCACACGACCGGAATTTACCTCTGACCGGATTATTGAAATGATGGTCGGCAGAAAGCTCGAGGAGCTCTACCCGGAAAAAACGGCTGCGCACGGCGACGTCGTTCTGCGGGTGCAAAACATGTCCGACAAAGAGCATGTGAAAAACGCGGGCTTCGAGCTTCGTGCCGGGGAAGTCTTGGGGTTGGCGGGATTAGTCGGGGCGGGACGTACGGAGCTAGCTCGGTTGATTTTTGGCGCGGATCCGAAAGTGAGCGGCGAGGTCCATCTCGAGGGGAAGTTGGTGGACATCAAGCATCCGATCGATGCGGTTCAGCAAGGTATCGGGTACGTTCCCGAGGACCGAAAACTCGCGGGCGCTTTTTTGCAGATGTCCTGCCGGGATAACATCGCGATGAACATCCTCTCCCGAAATGCGAAGGCGGGGATTATTGATTTCAAGTACATCAACGAGCGTTCTCAGGTTCAGGCGAAGGCCCTTAGTCTGCGCGCGGCCTCCCTGTGGGTTCGGGCCGGAGGGCTCTCGGGCGGCAACCAGCAGAAGCTCCTTCTTGCGCGTTGGCTGGAGATCAATCCCAAAGTGCTTATCCTCGACGAGCCCACCCGGGGCGTAGATATCGGAGCAAAGGCGGAAATTTACGCGGTAATTCAGCAACTCGCCGACAAGGGCATGGCCGTCCTTTTCATCTCGAGCGAATTACCCGAAATCATTGGCGTCTGCAAGCGCGTCATCGTTATGCGCGAGGGAGTCGTCATGGGTGAGGTGGGCGGCGAAACGGGAGTCGAAGTCACCCAACAGAACATTATGAAGCTCGCAACCGGAGTCTAAGCAATCCCTTCCAACTATGGCCAGTCCCTCATCTACTCAGGATACCGTTAACACTGTGGCGCGAAAAGAAGTCATGCGCAGCATCATGCAGGTTGCAGGAATGCTGCCGGTGCTCATCGTCATCTGCATCCTTTTTGCCTTTCTCACCGAGAGTTTTCTCACGACCAACAACCTGATCAATGTGGTTCGGCAAGCATCCATCAATATCGTCCTGGCCGCCGGGATGACATTTGTGATCCTAACGGGCGGCATCGATCTCGCTGTCGGCTCAGTTCTTGGCATGACCGCCGTGCTCTCGCTCGTGTTTTCTCTCAATCCGTCGTTGAGCTGGGCCGCGGTGCCCATTGCCCTTTTGAGCGGAACGATCGTAGGCGTAATGACAGGGGCAATCGTCCACTATTTTGGTTTGCCGCCATTCATCGTTACGCTCGGAAGCTACACGGCCCTTCGTGGGGCAGCATATTTGTTCGCGGGAGGAACAACACTTATTAACAACGACATTAACTTCGAGTGGATCGGCAACAGCTACCTCGGTCCGATTCCCTGGCTGGTGGTGATAGCCCTGGCAGTCATCCTAATTAGCGCATTTGTGCTCCATCGGACCGTATTCGGCATTCACGTCTACGCCGTAGGGGGCAATCCGCTCGCCGCGCGCCTCACGGGCATTCCAGTCGCCACGATTTTGATCGTCGTGTATGGAATTAGCGGATTTCTCTCCGGTTTGGGCGGCGTCATGACAGCAAGCCGGCTTTACAGCGCACAGGGACGTTTGGGGGAAGGCTACGAATTGGACGCGATCGCTGCGGTGATTCTCGGCGGCACCAGCTTTTCCGGCGGTGTTGGAACGGTATTCGGAACGCTAATTGGAGCGCTCATCGTTGCTGTTCTCAACAATGGCCTAACCTTGATGAACGTGTCCTTCTACTGGCAATTGGTAATCAAGGGCGCGGTGATTATCCTGGCGGTGTTGCTCGACAAATTGCGCACGCGGGGGCAGGCCTCCTAAACGCGGAGCATGTTTTCCGAGTCACAGAGGCGGATTGTTAAGCCACTTAAACCTACTCCAACAATGAAATCACTTGTCCTCGAAAAGCAACATCAATTCTCTCTTCGCGAATTTCCAATAGATGAACCTATTGGGCCGCACGATGTGAGGATTGCCCTTCAGACTGTCGGCATATGCGGGAGCGATGTGCATTGCTATCAGCACGGAGGTATCGACCGGACATCGCGGCTTAGCGTGCCTCTGGTGTTTACCATGACGCGTGTTGTCTCGAGTGGCATCGGCGTGTGCATCTAATTGTTATACTTATGCAAACCATCGACGCTCTCTCTATTAATACAATCCGCACGCTTAGCATGGATGCCGTCCAGCAAGCGAACTCCGGGCATCCTGGAACGCCTATGGCGATGGCGCCTGTGGCGTATGTGCTCTGGCAGGAATATCTACGCTTTGATCCCCAAGATCCAATCTGGCCGAACCGTGACAGGTTTATCCTTTCGGCCGGCCACGCCTCCACACTTTTATATTCG
>DATDAX010000013.1:0-7039 GCA_036525175.1 Terrimicrobiaceae bacterium
ATCGAACCCACCGATATGTCAATGCCCCCGGTGATGATCACTATGGTCACACCCACCGCCATGATCGCATAATACGACATCGGCGTCGCTATCCCATCGATCAAATTGTCGAAATTTAAAAACGTGTTCGGCCTTCCTTCCGTCGCATCCTGCCACCCGTATATCGCTAAGATAGATCCCAGTAGCAACACCACCACAACCAACCCCAACTCCTGCGCTATCGATCGACGCGCAGGCTTCGCTGTGGACGTTGCGGGCTGACTCTTCGAGGATGAAGCGGCAGTGGACATTTTAGGTTTACGTTATTGCGGTGTTATGGTGCGGAGCGACCGACAGGTTACAGGGTGCCGGGCGATGAAGACGGATGGGAAGCGCAATCGATGAATCCCCATTGCGCCAGCAAGCGCGAAGCAGAGAGGGCATCGTTGCCTTGGTGTCTAAGAGATTTCCGAGACATCGAACGCCGATAGTCTGAATTCTTGACGATGATGTCAATCACCTTGCGCCTCGAGTCAGTTGGCGCTTCTCCTGAGCTTCTTTCGTAAATTCCTTGTGGATTTCTCCGAGCTCGTCGGTCGCTTAGTCATTTGGAGAAAGCTGCCGCGCGTTCCATGCCGCGCCATAGGCGCCAGCCCATTCGCCGAGCGTTGCGGGCACGATCCTTACGCGGTGCCCCGCGGGGCGCCATTCGAATTCGTCGAGATATTCATCCAACGGCTCGAAGAGGTAAGGCCCCGCTTTTGTGATTCCGCCTCCGATGATGACGATTTCCGGATCGAGGATATTGATGAACGAGGTGATTGCGCGGGCAAGAACTCTAACCGACTTTACCCAAACCAAGGTGGCTGCCGAATCTCCCGCGCGATGCGCTTCGATGAGCTCACGTGTAGACGAGAAGCGTCCATTGCTCCGGACTCCGACTGTATAATTACCGATGGCGGCTTCGAGTGAGCCGGGCGTTCCAAAAATGCTTCGTTCTGCGCTTTCCGTAACGGAGCTGTGTCCAAGGTGACCTGCGCGGCCGAAGGCACCTTTTAACAGGCGGCCATCGCTAAGGATTGCGCCGCCGACGCCGGTTCCAAGCGTCAGCAGGATGGCGTCCCTGGCACCTTGAGCCGCACCCTGCCAGACCTCGCCGAGCAAGGCCGCGTGAGCATCATTGAGCACCGGCGCGTCGCGTTCGAGAAAATTTCCCCAGTCAAAACCTTCGATCCCATGCATCTTCCCTGGTTGGTACGCTATCGAGCGACCGTCCTTCGCTGCAACCCCCGGCGCGGCTATGCCGATACGCGCATCGGCGTCGTTTGTTTCCCGCAACATCTCGCGCACCGTTTCTGCAAACCTGGGAGCGCCCGTCGTCGGACGGTCTCCGGTCTCGCGCGTCCACTGCGTGAGCATCCTTCCTTCCGGCGAAAACGCACCCATCTTGATTTGTGTGCCTCCGATGTCGATTCCGATGAGTTGGTTCATGTGTGATTTGTCAAACGCAGCCGCCTTAGAATGCCGCGGGTGATTTTTTGGAAGTTAGCAACTGGAAGTTGGCGTTCGAATGCGCGCCCGCAGATTGGAGCGCGAGGTGCAAACTTGAGTCTGAATCGGAACGAAATAGGCCGCAACAATTCTTTCGAGAACTCTTTCCATTCGATCATCTGGCACCTATTCCGCATCAAATCGGTTGTTTACAGAATCGTGCTGATCCGCTTAACTGGCAGGCCTTATGGCTGACTCGGCCGTTCCTCCCGTCCTTTGTTTTGGTGAAGTCCTGTGGGACTGTCTGCCTCGCGGGCTCTTTCCCGGTGGGGCTCCGATCAACGTTGCCTATCATCTCCAGAAACTCGGCATCACCGCATATCCGGTTACGGCCGTAGGCAAGGATTTTCTTGGCCAGGAACTTATTCGCCGGCTCGAACAATGGGGTCTGGATTCCCGCTTTGTAAATGTCCTGCCGGACAAACAGACGGGTGTCGTGCGCGCGCATATCCAGCCCGATCGCAGTGCGAAATACGAGATTGTGGAGGATGTCGCGTGGGATTGGATTGAGCCGGATGAGGAGGTTCTCGAACTGGCAGCGCGAGGTGCTTCGCTTCTCTTCGGAACGCTGGCCCAGCGCTCGAAGCACAACCGCAAGCAATTGGAAGCAGTGCTGGAGAAGATGGCCGGAGGACTGAAAATCTACGACGTCAACCTTCGGCCGCCTTTTGACGACGCTGAAACAATCAGGTATCTGGCTACCAAGTCCGATTTGATCAAGCTCAACGATGAGGAACTCGAAGTGGTCACACATGGTGTGTATCCGGCGATGTCTCTTGAGAAAGCTGCTCGAGAGTATGCCGCGCAGGTGGGCTGCAAGCGACTTTGTGTCACGGCCGGCGCTCGCGGAGCGGGTCTCTTGGACGTCGGAAAATGGTACTGGGTCGACGGGCGGTCTGTGGCTGTGAAGGATACGGTCGGAGCCGGGGATTCCTTCCTCGCTGCGTTGATTCACGGGCTTGTGGGTCCGACCAGTAGACCTCCTGATGCGATACTAACACGCGCGTGCCGGCTGGGGGAATTCGTCGCCTCGAGCGATGGCGCGACTCCGCACTACACAGTCGCGCCCGACGGCACCGTGTATTCCGAATAGCGAACGCAATCTGTCCGATGACGCCGCGCGTCGCGAAGATATTTGTATGAATGAGAGTTCGTCCCCCTTTGATGTCGGTTCAGGAGCCGTGAAGCAGGCTTACAAAAAGACGCTCACGAGCGCTAAGGAAAATCTGCACGTCGAGAAATGGGATGTGAACGCGGGGGACGTCATTCCAGGAGCCCAAGGATGGTCGGTGAAAAAATCGACACTGCACGGGGGCAAGCAGGAGGGCGTGGACATCATTCTTGTCGACAATGGGAGGCTCAAGTTTACGGTTTGCCCAACCCGCGGCATGGGCGTTTTGTCCGTAACAATGGACGACGTTTTCCTGGGATGGGATTCTCCGGTCAAAGAAGCCGTGCATCCGAGCCTGATCAATTTGCAGAGCCGTGGCGGGCTCGGCTGGCTCGAGGGATTCAATGAATGGATGGTTCGATGCGGTCTGGAAAGTGCCGGCCATCCTGGCGTCGACAAATTCATCAACAATGTGGGTGATGAGGCGACCATGGAACTGACCCTCCATGGGAAGATCGCCAACATACCGGCAAGCGAAGTGGAGGTCGTCATCGATCCGGAGCCACCGCATCGCATCAGGATACGAGGGCGCGTGGATGAGCGCATGTTCTACGGTCCGAAGCTCGAAATGCAAACGGAGATCTCCACTGTTCCCGGCTCAAACAGTTTTCGACTCGCGGACGTCATTGCGAACCACAGTGCCGACGAACAGGAATTTCAGATCATCTACCACGCCAACTTTGGGCCACCATTGCTTGAGGAAGCATCCACATTCGCGGGGGCCGTCGAGCGGGTCACGCCTTTCAATGAACACGCCGCTAAGGATCTCGCATTCTACGCTGAGTATAAGGGACCGCAGTTGGGGTTCATCGAGCAGGTGTACTGTATTCGTCCGAAGCCGGACGCCGAGGGACGAGCGTTGATCATGCTCCGAAACAAGGCGCGCGATAAGGCGGTATCTATGGTCTTTCCCGTGAGCGAGTTGCCTTTTGTGACCCTCTGGAAGAACACGAACGCCGTGAACGAAGGTTATGTCACCGGACTCGAGCCGGGAACTGGCTTCCCCAATAACCGGCGCATTGAGCGCAAGTTCGGACGCGTACCGAAACTGCCGCCGGGGAGAACTTACAGCGCAGCAATCGACTTCACCATCCACACAACCGCCGGCGAAGTGAGCCAGGTTTCCAACCGCATTGAGGCCCTTCAGGGTGGTACTCACCCGATTGTGGACGACCGGCCGGAAGACAAGAGCTAAGGCTGTGGCGTACGTCGGCGGATGGCATTGTTTGTAGACGGAATCGGCGTCTGATCGGGCTGGCGGAGGGTACGGCTCTTAGGATTGAGCAAATGGTCCCGGTTACATTGTTGGGCGATAGCGGCCCACGAGACCTTGAAGGCGGCTTGTGATTTGGCCGAGCGAGCAGTGTTCAACGGTTCTCGTCAGCTCCTCGAAGACATTCCCACCGTTCTTGACGGTTTCGGACAAAGCGTCGAGAGCTCGCCGGGAATCGTTCGCGTGACGGCGTTTGAATTCCCTTAGGCGGTCGACTTGAAGCCTCTTCTTTGCACGAGGTGTGCGCACGACTTTCACCTTTGGAATGTCGGTCGATTCGTCGCGATATCGGTTCAAACCGACTATTGGTCGGCTGCCGTCGTTGATCTGACGTTCGTACCTGTGTGCAGCGTTCTGGATCTGGCTTCGCTGGTAGCGATGCTCGATGGCTCCGATGACCCCTCCGAGCTTGTCGATCTCCTGGAACTCGGTAAGGATTCCCTTCTGTAGTTCCCGTTCAATGATCTTCATTCCAGGAGCGCCGGCGAACGTGTTCATCATGGTATTAAAAATACCGGTTTCCTCGAGCAAGATCGCCTGTGCATGAGCTGCTATGCGGACGTACTCTTCGTCGGGTGTCGTGAACGGTTCATCGGCGCTATTGCTATGGCAGGAGTTTGTCGCGTTGATGTAGGCGAGCATCAACTCGACGGCTGTCCGGGTTATATTGTTCTTGAATTCCTGCGCTATCAGCGAGCGACCGCTTGTTTGGGTATGGAGCTTAAACAATTGCCCTCGCTCACCCGCTTTGAAGACGTCCCGCATGCCAATCGCCCAGATCTTCCGGCAGACACGGGCTAGCGCCGCATATTCAATGTCCAGGCCGCAATCGAGAAAGAACGAGAGTCGCGGCCCAAATTGGTCGACGTCAAGACCGCTACGGCAGAGGAGTTCCACGTAGGCGAAGCCATTTGATAGTGTGAATGCCGCCTGTTGAACGGGCGTGGCGCCGGCTTCGGCGATGTGATATCCGCTGATCGAAACCGGATACCACCGCGGCATACTCCGGGTCGTGAAGGAAATCGTATCCGCAAGAAAGCGCAACGAGGCTTCGAGCGGGAAGATGATCTCATTTTGCGCCTGAACTTCTTTCAGAATGTCGGCCTGTAATGTCCCGCGAAGCCTCCGCAGAGAGCGCGAGCCCAGCCGACGTTTGGCGGATGCCACATACATGGCAAGGATGACGGGCGCCGGAGCGTTGATCGTCATGGAGACGGAAAAATGCGGATCATCCAATCGGAAGCCTTCGTATAGACGCTCCATGTCGTCGATGGTGTCGATCGCCACGCCGCCCTCGCCGATTTTCCCGAAGACGCCGTCCGCGTCGCTGTCGAGACCGTAGAGCGTAGGTCCGTCGAATGCGGTGCTTAGACGAATGGACTTCTGCTGATGTGTAAGATAGCGGAAGCGTTTGTTCGTGTCCTCAGCGAGTCCGAGGCCCGCGAAGAGCCGCGTGGGTTCCTCGCCGACCCCGGTCACGTGCTTGGCGCTGTGCCGACTCGACGCGTTCTCAGGACTACGGCTGCTCAGATAAAGCTCGCGGTAGGCCCCGTTGACGAACGGAAACTCTCCCGGCAAGCCATCGCCAAACAAGAATCGCGCAATTTCTCCCGGCTCGTCCAAGAGAGGAAGCGCCAAACGCGGGAGCTGAAAGCCTGTCGGGGTCCTCACGACCTCAACGTCGCTAAGAATGCGTTTCCATCGCCGAAGGAGCGCGCTTTTGAACTTAGAATCCTTTTGCGCCCGGATCGTTTGTTGATCTACGAAGCTTTCGTGTTGTCTGATCGCAGCGGCGACCTCCGAAAGCGTGCTCATGGTTGTAATATGCGCTAAAACCCTCTTTGCGCCGCGATCAAATTCATCGCATGGACGGGCAATTAAGGTGATATTAGGGTTTGGAACAATTCATCGACACCCGCGTCGCCGTGCCGTTTGGCTGTTGTCTCCAGCAATTTCTGTCCACGAGCGTTAGAATCGAGGACGTGCTCGATTTCGGAGCGGGCGGTTCGGGCGCCCGGAGCATCCGCCTTGTTTACTACGACGATATCTGCGGATTCCAGCATGACGATCTTTTGCAGTTGAAGCCGGCTTCCATAGTCGGGACTCATCACGAGCACCCGCTGATCCACCAAAGATCGAGGAAACGGCATCGCTTCCTGACCAATACCGACTGTCTCGATCAGAACGATGTCGAATCGCGCGCGCCTTAAGCACCGAAGCCACGGCCTTGTCGCGGGCGAAAGGCCTCCCGCCACACCGCGACTGGCAAGGCTGTGCATGAAGACGCGGTCGTCCTGCGAATAGATCATCGCTGCGCGATCGCCCAGCAACGCCCCCTTGCCGGTCGCACTTGGATCATGTGAAAGAATCGCGACACGCCGCTCCGGATAAGAATCAAGGAGTCGCAGGACCAACTCGTCGATGAGCGTTGTCTTTCCCACGCCTCCCGGCCCCGTGATTCCAACCACAAGCGCCGGACGGCTTGCCCCTGCTCCTGCTCTCCGCGTAGCAAAACGGCTTGCAATGTCCTCGCGCGTCGACCGGACACGGGGCCGCCCATAGCGCTCCTTGACAAATCGGATCATTTCCGCAAACCGTGTTCCGGCAAAGAATATCCTGTCCACCCCGCGCCGCTGCATGATGGCAGCGTCCGATTCGGTAATGGTGCCTCCTCCTCCGCCAAATATTCCGATGTGCGATGCATTCCATTTTCGGAGACGCGCAAGGACTTCGGAAAAGAATTCGATATGGCCTCCGTTATAGCTCGAGATACCGACGGCCCTCACGTCCTCCTGAACAGCAGCGCGCGCAATGTCCCGCGCGGACCGATTGTAACCCAGATAGATCACTTCGACTCCATGCCGCATGAGCTCGAGGTTGATCGTGAGGATCGCGCTGTCGTGTCCGTCGCAAATCGGCACCGCCGTCAGGATCCGGATGGGCTCCGTCATATTCGCTTTAATCGTAGCCAGAAATCACACGACGAGAAGGGAATCAAAGCCTCTCGCGCGAGAAACACACATTCTTAGCTTGTTTTCGTAGGGCTTACGCCCCTAAGCTCCGGC
>DATDAX010000014.1:0-6333 GCA_036525175.1 Terrimicrobiaceae bacterium
GAGAGGCTCGCTTACGTCGCCGCGCTGAATCCGCCCGGCGGAACATTGAACGATGCGATGCTCGTGATCGATGTCGACCCCGCGTCAGCCAGCTACGGCAAGCGAGTCGGGCAAACCGTCTTGCCCAATGCCGGAGACGAATTGCATCACTTTGGCTGGAATGCCTGCAGTTCAGCGTTGTGTCCATATGCGCCACATCCGCACATCGAGCGACGTTACTTGGTTGTGCCGGGCATCCGCTCTTCGCGCATCTACATCCTGGATATCAAGCCCGATCCTCGAAACCCATCGATCGTAAAAGTCGTCGAACCTGAGGAACTCTTTGCACGCACGGGCTACTCGCGTCCTCATACGGTCCATTGTGGACCGGAGGGGATCTATATCAGCGCATTGGGCGCTCCGGACGGGAATGGACCTGCTGGCATTTTCCTTCTGGATCACTTTACCTTTGAGGTCCTAGGGAAATGGGAGATGGACCGAGGGTCGCAATATCTGGGCTACGATTTCTGGTGGCATATCACTCAGGACACCCTGTTGACCAGCGAATGGGGCACGCCCAACCAAATCGAGAACGGCGTCATTCCCGAAGAACTCTTGCAAGGCCGATACGGTCATCAGGTGCATGTTTGGGATTTGCGCAAGCGGCGCCATGTGCAGGCGCTTGACCTTGGTAAGGAGCACCAGATGGTTCTCGAGATGCGCCCCGCCCACGACCCCACCAAGACATATGGATTCGCAAGTGTCGTGGTCTCGCTCAAGGATTTGAGCGCCTCGATTTGGCTCTGGCATAGGCAAAACGGAGCATGGCAAATTGAGAAAGTCATCGAGATCCCTGCTGAGCCAGCCGATCCCGAGAAGCTTCCCCCACTGCTTCAAGGCTTCAAAGCCGTGCCTCCTCTGGTCACCGACATCGATCTCTCCTTGGACGATCGGTTTCTCTACGTCTCCTGCTGGGGTACAGGGGAATTTCTCCAGTACGACGTATCGGACCCTTTCCATCCAAAGAAAACGGCCTCGGTTCACATTGGCGGCATTGTTCGCCAGGCGCCGCATCCTGCCCAACCCGACAAGCCGCTGCGCGGTGGTCCACAAATGGTCGAAGTGAGTCGCGACGGTAAGCGCGTGTATTTCACGAATTCCCTCTACGCCGCATGGGATGAACAATTCTATCCAGCGGGCGTCGGGAGCTGGATGGTGAAACTCGATGCCGCACCAGGGGGCGGGATCGCATTCGATACGAAATTTTTTATGCAGTCGGACGATTACCGCGTTCATCAGATTCGGCTTGAGGGCGGCGACTCTTCTTCCGACTCATTCTGCTATCCGTGAACGGCGCGTGGCCGTGGCTGGCGCTGCTGGGGTTGGGCGCCTTCCATGGCATAAATCCCGGCATGGGCTGGCTCTTTGCGGTGGCGCTTGGGCTGCAGGAACAGCGACGGTCGGCGGTTTGGAATGCCTTGCCACCGATTGCTGTCGGTCACGCGCTTTCTGTGGGACTGGTTGTCGCGCTTGTCGCGCTCATCCATGCCAGCGTTCCCTATCAGGCCCTGCGCTGGATCGCAGCAACAGTGCTCGTCGGCTTTGGCATCTATCGATTGGTTCGCGCACGACATCCGAGATGGGTGGGAATGCGTGTGGGCTTTCGCGATCTGACCCTGTGGTCCTTCTTGATGGCTTCCGCGCACGGAGCCGGCCTCATGCTCGTCCCCGTTTTCCTTGGAACAATGCATCAAGAGCATGTGCACGTCGCGCCTGGGGCGCATTCCACGCACGGAGCGGGCCTTGATCTCCTGAATAGTCCGTGGCTTGCGACGCTCGCAGTGGTCGTTCACACCGTCGGACACCTGGTGGTCGCGGGCCTCGTGGCGATGATCGTCTATGAAAAGCTGGGGGTGCGCATCTTGCAACGGGCGTGGTTTAATTTCGACCTCGCCTGGGCTGTAGCGCTGATCGCTTCCGGTGTTGTTACAACTCTTCTTTGAACGCGGGCTCAGGCAACCTTGGCTGAGTTCAAATTCCGCCTCTTTGAGAACTTGCGGATCAACACGTAAAAAACGGGTGTGAGGAAGATACCAAAAAGCGTTACACCTAGCATTCCCGAGAATACGGCCGTGCCAAGGGTTTGACGCATCTCCGCGCCTGCGCCCGAGCCGAGCACGAGTGGAACCACACCGGCAATAAACGCAAATGATGTCATTAGGATCGGACGCAGACGAAGCTTGCACGCCTCGACGACCGCAGTAACGGTGTCCTTTCCGGCATCTTCGATTTGCTTTGCATACTCGACGATAAGAATGGCGTTCTTACACGCAAGGCCTACCAGTACTACAAATCCGATCTGCGTGAAAATGTTGTTGTCCATGCCACGAAGCAAAACTCCTGCGAGCGAAGAAAGGAGACACATCGGAACGATAAGAATGATGGCAAAGGGCAACGCCCAGCTCTCGTATTGCGCCGCAAGTGTCAGGAAGACAAAGAGGACGCAAAGGGGGAAAATGAAAAGTGCAGTATTGCCCGCGAGGATCTGCTGAAGCGCAAGGTCGGTCCATTCGAAGCCAAAGCCTGGCGGTAGCAATTGGCGGCACAATTGTTCCATTACCCTAATTGCATCGCCTGAGCTGAAACCGGGGCTGGCACTGCCGGAGATGGCGGAGGCAGTATAAAGATTGTACCGCGTGATAAATGCAGGGCCGTAGGTCTCGTTGATCGAAGCCATGGTGCTAAGTGGAACCATCTGGCCCTCGATATTGCGCGTCTTTAGCTTGAGGATGTCCTCAGGCGTGACACGAAACTTGCTGTCTGCCTGGACATTTACCTGAAAAGAACGCCCGAGGAAGGTGAAGTCGTTCACGTAGGCGGAGCCAAGATACACTTGAAGCGCGTCGAAAATACCGTTGAGCGGCACGTCCATGCTCTTAGCCTTGGACCGGTCGACGTCTACATAGATCTCGGGGGTCTCTGCGCGAAAACCAGAAAACATGCCAACGAGCTCAGGCTGCCGCTCGCCGGCATCTACAAGACTTTGCGAGACAGCCTCAAGCTGCTTGAAGCTGCCACCGCGCCGGTCCTGAAGCATCAATGTGAAGCCGCCCGTGCTGCCGACGCCTTGAATTGGAGGGGGGCCGAAGGCGAGTATCAAAGCCTCTGGAATCTGCGCAAACTTTCCCCGTATACTGTCGAGAATGGCATCCGCGCTAAGATCTGGCGACTTCCGATCGTGAAATTCGTCCAATATTACGAAGAGCGAAGCGACATTGGACGTCGATGTGCCCGTAAGGATTGAAAATCCATTTATGATAAGCGTCGTCTTGACTCCTGGCGTCTCCTTAAGCATCGCCAGCGCTTTGGCGGTAACGGCTTGCGTCCGCTCCAGCGAAGCTCCGTCCGGGAGCTGACAGCCAACGAGGAGATAGCCTTGATCCTGCGGAGGAACGAAGCCGGTCGGCGTAATTCTGAATCCGTAACCGGTCAAGACAAGCAAACCAATGTACAGGATCATGACGATGGCGACTTTGCGGACAATGCCGGCCACCGATCTCCCGTACCGTTCAATCATCCAATCGAACGCCTTGTTAAATCCCCTAAAAAGCCAACCCAGCGTGCCATTGAAGAACCTGGTGAGAATATCTTTCTGCTCAGCATGCGGTCGCAAGAGAATCACACTCATTGCGGGGCTCATGGTTAGTGAATTGAACGCCGAGATGATCGTAGAAACAGCGATCGTGAGGGCGAATTGCCTGAAGAATTCCCCTGAAATTCCGGTGATGAACGCAGTCGGGATAAACACAGCCGACAGCACCAGCGCTACCGCAATCACCGCCCCGCCTACTTCGTTCATCGCTTGACGGGCGGCATCGCGAGGAGACAGACCAAGGCTAAGCTTATGCTCGATGGCCTCGACGACGACAATGGCATCGTCGACCACGATTCCAATCGCCAGCACCAGTCCGAAAAGGGAAATCGTATTGAGCGAGAACCCGAAGGCCGCCATCGCTGCGAAGGTCCCGATGAGGGAAACCGGCACCGCGATCAGCGGAATTATCGCCGCCCGCCAGGTCTGGAGGAACAACATCACGACAATGGCCACCAGGATGACGGCTTCAATCAGGGTGTGCTGGACGGCAGAAATCGACTCGTTTACGAAGACGGTCGTATCGTAGACGATTCTGTAATCAACTCCGGGCGGGAAATCCTGCTTGAGTCGATCCATCGTCTTGCGAATCGCCTCTGCCGTGGAAAGGGCGTTGCTGCCCGGAAGCTGGTACACGGCAAGCGTCGCGGTCGGCTTGTCGTCAAGAGTGGCCGCCACAGAGTATGACTTCGCGCCGATTTCCACCGAGCCAAGTTCGCTTAAGCGAACCACCTCGCCCCTCTCGCCGCGCTTAACGACAATGCGGGAAAACTCCTCCGGATCGATAAGACGGCCTTGTGCGTTGACGACGATCTGAAACTGCGTCCCCTTCGGGGCGGGTTGCTGGCCGACTATGCCTGCGGCAACCTGCCTGTTCTGCTCCTGAATGGCTTGCACCACGTCGGAGGCTGTAAGACCAAGCGATGCGAGCTTATTTGGATCAAGCCAGATCCGCATCGAGTACTCCGATCCAAAAATATTGATAGCCCCCACTCCCTCAACACGAGCGAGCGTATCTTTTACCTGAAGGATGGCATAATTGTTCAAGTACAGCTCGTCGCGCGAGTTGTCCGGAGACACCAAATTCACGCACAGAATCATCGACGCTGATTGCTTGTTAACGGAAACGCCCGTGCGTCGGACCTCCTCCGGAAGAATCGGCAAAGCAAGATTGACGCGATTCTGCACCAGCACCTGCGCTGTATCGAGGTTGGTGCCGAGTTTGAAAGTGATCGTCAGCCCGTATGAGCCATCGCTGGCAGATTGCGAGGACATGTAGAGCATCCTCTCGACGCCATTGACCTGTTGCTCGATCGGGGCGGCGATTGTTTCCGCAACCGTCTTGGCATTGGCTCCCGGAAAGCTGGCCGAAACCTGGACCGTTGGTGGAACAATCTCCGGATATTGTGCGACCGGCAAAATCAGCAACGCCATGCCGCCCACGATGGTAATGACAATGGAAAGAACCGTCGCAAAAATTGGCCGGTCAATGAAAAACTGGCTGATATTCACGGCCTATTTAGCGGCGGGATCCGCCGCCGTGGCCGGAGCGGGGGTGGCGGAATCCGAGGCGGGCTTGGGGTCGACCTTCTGACCGGGACGGACTTTCAGGAGTCCGTCAACAACAACTGTTTCGCCAGCCTTCAGGCCGCTCTTGATGACCCGCAGTGTCTCGAAAAGAGTTCCGAGCGACACCGGTCGAAACTCAGCCGTGTTGTCCTTCACCACAACCACATACTTTTGGCCTTGATCGGATGCCACACTCCGTTCGGGCACGAGAACCGCTGGATAGGGCAACCCGGCGGGAATCCTCACCCGTACGAAAAGTCCCGGCCCAAGCAGACCGTTCTCAAAATCGAAGACACCACGGATCCGGATCGTTCCCGTTGACGGGTCCACCCGATTGTCGAGAAAGTCAATGTAACCCGTGTGCGGAAAACCTGTTTCGTCCTGCAAGGAGAGCTCGATGGGAATCTTGACCTCATCGGCATCCTCGGGGCCCTTCTTTTTGGTCTGATAATAACGGACATACCGCAACAATGAACGTTCATCGACATCGGCGTATGCGTAGACGGGATTCGTCGATACGATCGTCGTCAGAGGATCTTTCCCGTCGGCTGAAACGAGGTTTCCGACCGTAACGTTCGCCAAACCGGCCCTCCCGTCGATCGGTGCGGTAACGGTACAGAATTCCAGATTCAGTTTCGCGGCTGCGAGAGCGGCGCGAGCCGATTGAAAAGCACCTGTCGCCTGTTGGAGCGTTGCAGCGCGTTGATCAAAATCTCCCGCCGCCGTCACCCCTTTGTCCCGGAGCTGGCGCGCACGATCGAAATCCGACGAGGCAAGCTTCAACGCCGCGTCAGCCTTGTCGAGCTCGGCTTTAGCTTGATCGTAGTCAGCCTGGTACGGTCGCGGGTCAATGATGAAAAGTGGCTGGCCTTTCTTTACGAGATCCCCGTCGATGAACTTCACTTCCATGATGTAACCACTCACGCGCGGGCGAACGTCGACAGTCCCCATCGGAGCGAGACGCCCTGTATATTCGTCCCAATCCTGCACCTGCTTCTCGACAGCCTGTGTCACAGTAACAATAGGAGGCGGCAACTCGACGACTTCTTGTTTCTTGCATCCGCCAAGTGAAAAAAGCCCAATCAACACGAGGAAAATGCCCTCCGCTAGCTTGCCGGATTCGACCAGTGGCG
>DATDAX010000015.1:0-3767 GCA_036525175.1 Terrimicrobiaceae bacterium
GGTGCGGCGTCAACCCCTACGCATCAAGCGGAAGCGTGTTGATCAACGGATCAAAACTAACGCAAAGAACGGAAGACGAGAAAGGAGGCCATGAGGGACGGAGACTCATGCCGTGAGCCGTGTTTCTGTTGGGTTTGCTGAACTGCATCACAAATAGGGCGTGAAGAGGCGGGCAACGCCGTCGCGGAGTTTGATTGGCAAACGACGTGCGTCGACTTCTTCGAGCGAAAGGGCCCGCGAATCGGACAGACCGTCCTTTGCCATTTGCATGAGCTGGGTACAGAATTCTGCGCTATAGCACTCGACGTTGAATTCGAAGTTGAGACGCAAGCTCCTTGCGTCCCAATTGGCGGATCCAAAGAGGGCCCATGCGTCGTCGACGATCATCACCTTGGAGTGATCAAACTGGCCCGAAGTCAGCCTGACGCGGCAACCGCGTTCGAGCACCTGCCAGAGTTGTCCGAACGTGGCCCAATGTACATAAGGAAGGTTGGATCGTTCGGGAAGCAGGATATCAACCTCAACGCCGCGCATGGCCGCGGCGTTAAGCGCAGAGATAATTCCCGTGTCGGGCAGGAAGTATGGCGTAACAATAAGTACGGAGCGCCGGGCGGCATTGAGAGCTCCGATGATCACCCAGCGAAGTCGCTCAAAATTCTCATCAGGTCCGGCCTCAATGCCTCGGGCTAGCATTTCACCGGACTGAGTCAGGAGCGGAAACCACTTTTCGCCGCGCAGGGCTTCTCCGGTTGTGAACTGCCAATCATTCACAAATGCTTCGCTCAGATGAGCCACGACCGGACCGGTCAAGCGAAAGTGCAAGTCGCGAAAAGGCGGAGTGTCAGACTCAGGATTCCAATATTCCCGCTTGATGTTGAAGCCCCCCGTAAAGCCGATCTTTCCGTCAACGACCAAAATCTTGCGATGATTTCGCAGGTTCACAGCGGGAAGCCATCGCGGAATCAACCTGGGATTGAATAAAGCCACGTCGACCCCCTGCTCCCGCAAACGCCTGGTAACAGGGGGCCATGAATAGTTTGCACCAACAGCGTCGATCAAGACACGAACTTCCACGCCCCGGTTTTTGGACCGTGCAAGCGCATCGACAAAGAGCTTTCCGGCGCCCACACCATCGAAGATGTAGGTGGATAGCGCGATGGAATCGGAGGCCGATTCCATCGCTTCAAGCATTGCCGGGTAAGCCTTGACGCCGTTCACAAGTGGCGCAATGTCATTTCCTGGCAGCAATGCCCGTGCAGTCACGCGCTCGACAAGTTTCGCGAACAATCGGAAAGGTTCCTGCTCGGGCATGAGAGCGACTAACTGCGAATCGGGATCGACGCACATCAGATGCGGTGTAGTGCGGTGTTGAACCATTTGGCCGCGCATGGCGACGGCCTGCCGGCGAACGCGATTAACGCCAAGCAAAACGTATAACAGCGGACCCGCTGCCGGGATCAGCCAAATGAGGATTACCCAAAGTGCAGCAGCCCGCGGCTCGCGCTTGTAAATGACCGCATGCGCTGAAGCAACAACTGCCGCAAGAAAAACGACGGCGCTCAACGCGAACTCGAGCATAGACAGGATAGCTTCGGGAGGATGGGCATTAGAGCATCTCGAGCGGCTGTGGATGCGTTGGCGGGGGGAACAAACGATCCAAGTCCTCGAGTTGAGCCCTCGTAAGCTTACGGTCGCATGCGCGAATATTCTCCCTAAGTCGCAGCCGGCTGCTGGTTTTTGGGATGACAATGACGTCGTCGCTCGAAAGCAACCAGGCGAGGGCCACCTGTGTCGCAGTCATGCCGGACTTTCGAGCGAAATTGACGAGATTTCCATCGCCGGTGAGCTTGGCCTGCTCCAACGGTGAATAGGCCATGATCGGGATGTTTTTCTCGCGCAGCCAGGGCAGCAAATCCCATTCGATGCCGCGACGCGCCAAGTTGTAGAGGAGCTGATTGGTGGCTACCGCAGAACCCCCGGGAGCTTTCCACAACTCATGCATGTCCGCGAGGTCAAGATTGCTGACACCGTAGTACCGAATCTTGCCATTTTGTTGCAGCTCGATGAAGGCCAGCATCGTCTCCTCGAGCGGCACGCCACCGCGCCAATGCAGAAGATAAAGATCAATCCGGTCCGTCTTGAGGCGACCCAGGCTCCGATCGCAAGCAGCGATGGCGCCTCGACGGGAAGCATTGTGCGGATACACTTTGCTTACTAAGAAGGCCTCATCGCGCCTGCCGCCAATCGCCTCGCCGACAAGTTCCTCGGCGCGGCCTTCGCCATACATCTCGGCGGTATCAATCAGACCTGCGCCGAGGTCAAGGCCGAGTTGCAGCGCTTTGATCTCTTCCGAGCGCGCTGCAACGTCCTCGCCCATTCGCCATGTTCCCAATCCGAAAGCCGGCACGCGTTCATCCGATGGCAATGCGACTGTCCTCATCGAAACTAGAGCTCCCTTAAATACTGTTCTACAAATTGCACGGCCATCGCTCCCTCGCCCACGGCGGAAGCGACGCGGACATCGCCGGCGGCGAACACGCCCGGGCGGCTGATCTCCAGCAGAAACGGTGGCCGTTTTGCGGTCCAAAGCGACGGCGTCAGGGTCGGGCCGGTTCGAATAAAGCCCCATGGATCCGCCGCGATTTCCTTGGGAAACCAATCTGTTCGTGGAGCTGCGCCGATGAAGCTAAACAAAGCGGGGGCTTTCAGCATCCGCGTCTCTTTCGTTTTGTTGTTGACTATCTCGATCGAGTGCAAAAGCGATCGCCCACCATTCGTCGCACTGTTGTGTTGCAAAGCACCTCGATGTTGGTGCTCTTCTCGATCCGTCGCGTCAGATATGTGGACGTGCTCTTGTAAAGGTCGTCACCGCGAACCAGGAGGAAAACTTTCCGAGAGCGCCCGGTCTTTGGCGACTCATCGGACTCGTCGACAATTTCAACCCCACCAGACTTGACGACGAAAAACTTGAGGTCGCGCTCCCCGACTCTGAAGAGTGTTTGCCCGTCTTGAAATCGCTTGAGCGACGCGCCGGCGCAGCGTCCGGGTTCTTCAATCTGGGATTCGTGGAGCGTAGGAAATGCCAAAGAACGCAACCTATGCATAGCCATATCCTCGTTTCAGGCGCTACGGGCTGCTTTCACATCCTGCCGTTTGGTAATCTCCAGCAGCGACGTCTGTCGAGTTTGACAATTTGTCAAAAGTTCCTCGTGGCTTATTTTGTGGCCGGGGTTCTCCTGGCGAAAATGGTCACGAACAGCATTAGTATCGAGTACGCTCACGGGGGGGCTCCGCGCCAGGCGGGTCGACCTGCCTTGGGAAGCAGAGTGCTAACCATCATCAATTCGCCGACGTTCTCCGGTGTGATGAGGCCTAGGAGGCGTCCTAAACGGTCTACTACTGGGAGCGCAGGGAAGGCGCTTTGCTGCATGAGGTGGAACGCCTTGTCGAAAGGCTCATCTGCCCGCACGACCGGCAGATCACGTTGCATGACCTCCGAAACAAGTGTCGTTGAGCCCTTATGTTTCAACGCGCGAATGAGCCCGTCTCGCGTTAGCACGCCGAGAACCCGATCGTCGGCATCCACCACGGGAAACTCGTGTTGCGATGTACGCAGCAGGGCTTCAACCGCGTCTTCCAGCGTGGCATCAGGAGGCAGCCTTACCAGGTGAGTCACCATCGCTTCGGAAACAGTCAAATTCAGGGAAAGGTCCTTCATTTGCGCCATGGCAGCCTCCTGCTGTGCGCCAAGGAAGATAAAGAGCGCG
>DATDAX010000016.1:0-24274 GCA_036525175.1 Terrimicrobiaceae bacterium
GCCGAAAGTGAGCATGAGAATACGGGCGAGATTCCCAAGCATCGCCAGCGGAATCGAGCTAGCGATGAGGATGCCTTTCTGCCACCACGCTTTGAGCGTGAAGTGCCCGTAAAGCGCAGCGATCATGATGAGTGCAAAGAGTGAGCGAATTCCGCTGCATGGGTCTGCCACGTCAATACGGAACAGTTCACCCGCCCTAAGTCCGATGAGTGGGTCGGCAGCAGACACTATGCCGGTCCCGATTACGGAGACGGGAACGCCCAGGTGATCGAGAACGAGTGCGCTGGACTTCGCCATTGTCATGCGAAGCGGAAAGGTGATCGAGTTCTCGAGAAAGTAGAGCGGCCAGACGAAGACGAGAAATCCATACGCAAAGGCCAGAGTACTGAGCCACCTCCAGCCACCCAGCCAAAGAATTAGGCCGCCAACCATCAGATGGACCGAGAGAAATCCCAAGTAATAGTTTTCAACGCGGTACCCAGCCCAATAGATAGCAAACGCAAGGATCAAAATTGAGAGCCCCCATGGCGTACCCAACTCCGTCAGTGAGGCCAACTGTTTCCTTTGCGCATAGAGGATGATTCCGATGGCCGGCAGCACGAGCCAGCAGTGCTGCCATTGTTCGTTTCCCCAAAGGTTGTGCAGCGAACGCGCAAGGGTAACGCGCCCTCCTATGTAGCCTTGGGCATAAGGAACGGCGAAGAGCAGAAGGACAAGCGCCGCCGTTCCGCAGAGAATATTGAAGAAAGGCGCCCATCGCATTCCCTTAAATCTAAAAGTTCCAGCGAGGCTTCTAAGCATTGTAGTCTCAATACGAGTCAACATTCATGAATGAAGGCAGCACGGAAAACGCAGCGACTCCAACCGCGCCCTCGATCGTGAAGGCTTTCGCATCTCCGGCAGCAACCCTTAGCAGGTAGCAGTCCTCCCCCCTAGCCATTTCGCTCCTCTCGGGCGTCAGAATCTGCTCACCAAGGTTGAGTCTGAACGGCGTAGCGGAAACGAACACCATAAGATGACCGGACTCCGCGCAAAGGGACGACACAGCGTCCGGCTTCAGGACGTGATAATCATTTCCACCGAAAGCCTCACGAAGCTTCTGCAGCGCTTCCGCCAATGCATTTCTGGTTGGAGTAAGCCTTACGACCGCCTCACCAGCAACAACGGGCGACGCGAATTCGACTCCGTGAGAGCCTGGACTCCCGAAGGGGTCGCGGAGTCTTCCTCTGGAATGGCTTATCGGTGCTTTGCGAAGAGCGCGAAACTCCGCATAGACCTCGGGTATCGTTTCCAGGCTTTCCGTGAGTTGGTACTCGAGTCCCCGCAAACGTACAGCGAGCCGTAGAATGCTTGCCAATGGCGAAACGAGGAGGTCAACATGAGCGTCCGTTGAAGTGCCGAAATCGGCAGCCAGCGCTGCAAGCCATGTCGCCTGATTGTGATCCGGAATCTGGCGTTGATCGCGGTTCCAGCCCCAGGAATGAGACAGGTACGACCCCAAAGGAATCAAACCGTCGGAACTTGGAACGAGTGCAGGTCGCGACACCGTCAAGCGCGGGATGCCCGGCGCCGAAAGACGAAGACCGAAAAGAACAGGGAAGACCGCGGAAAGGACGAGGAGACTGAGAATGCCAGGCCTTAGGCGGCTCGCGCAGAGTGTTTCCGATATGAGCCGCTGTCCTCGGCAACTCGCGACGAAGCACATCATAGCCGCAAGCGCGACCGTCCAGTGTCGTGTGCTGTACATGTTGACAACATAGTAAGCGAAAGGAAGAGAAAGGCTTAGGAGTCCGGCCACTGCGAACCCGGAACCTATCCTTCGGCGTTCCTCGCGGACCAGCGCGACGATGCTAAGTAACAGAATCCCAATCCCTGCACCGAGGCCGAAGACCGAGTACACAGCCAGGACCTTCCAATTGAAAAAGACAGCGAATGGACTCGAGTATTCCGCGGCGACTGAGGTTATCGCCTTGCCAAGCAGCAAAGCCGTTCCCGCGGCGAAGGAACATCCCCAAAGTCTTAAGTCTCGCATCCAGCGAGCGAGAGTGTTGGCATACGTGGTGGACCAAAGAAGGATGGGTTGCGCCAGGAGGGCATCGGCGCGGCATGCTGTCGCGCAGAAGGCGAAAAGCATCGGAAGCACCATAGAATCCAGCTTCCTTAGCGCAATAAATTGCGCAAAGAGGAAAAACGCCGATAGATAATTCCCCGCCAAAAATGGCGCATGGATGATAAATGACGGAGAAAAGAGCAGGCATCCAAGGAGAAGGAGGGCCGCCGGTGAAGTCACTGATAGGGCGAGCAGAACCAACCCAGCATTGAAGAAGACGACTGAAACGGCGTTCCCCAGCATCACGACGTCGTTTGGGTCCGGCATGGTCCCGAGGGACTTGAGCGCGGCCGCGACGATCCAGTAGGATCCGAATTGCTTGTCGTAGTTATAGAACGTTTGGTCGATGAGCTTGCCCGTCTGAGCAATGGAACTTGATCCCTCAAGCACCGAGGCTTGATCGGACTCGTGCATCATCGGCCCGAATAAGGGCGCAACGAAGGCGACATTCCATAGAGCAATGAGCGCGATCCACGCGGCTCCGAAGGCCACGGTGCGATCGTGGAGCAAGCGATCTCTGGCCGCGGTGATCAGGAACATCTGAGGTGGCCCCGCATGTGAAAGTCGACGGCCAAGGCTAAGGAGTCGTCGTACGTCACGGTATTACAAAGAGTGTTCGCAATCCGAAAGCATCCTGTTATTCGTGCGCGGATGCAGTCGGCGATCAAGCGCATGAACGTCTTGGGAGTGGGAGTGTCCATCGAGGATATCGACAAGGCGACGGAGGCGATTCTTGGCGTCGCGGAACGCGAAGAGCGAGGATATGTTGCGTTTCTCGCCGTGCATGGAATCATGGAAGCGTATCGGGATGCCGCACTAAGGCGCATTTTCAATCGCGCGTTGCTATGCAATCCGGATGGTATGCCGCTGACCTGGATCGGCCGACTGCAAGGTTTTCGAGATATTCGCCGTGTGTACGGTCCTGATCTCATGTTGAGAGTCTGTGAGCGGTCGCAGAACCGGCCATTTCGCCATTTCCTTTTCGGGGGCAAGCCAGGAGTCGCCGAGAAGCTTCAGCAGGGTCTGCGGGCGCGATTCCCCGGGATACAGATCGCCGGAACGTACACACCGCCGTTCCGGCCCTTGGAAGAAGAGGATTGGAGGGACTTGACGGCTCAGGTTCAGACAGTGTGTCCCCATTTTTTCTGGGTCGGGATCAGTACTCCCAAACAGGAGAAATTCATGGCGGAGGCGTTGAGGAGAGAACTCCCCTGCAATGTCCTGCTTGGCGTAGGAGCCGCATTCGATTTTCATTCGGGCTGTGTAAGGCAGGCGCCGCGTTGGATGATGCAGTCGGGTCTCGAGTGGTTTTTTCGCCTTACGCAGGAGCCGCGCAGACTCTGGCATCGATACCTGATTCTGAATCCATGGTTTGTTTGGCTGTTTCTCCTCCAGCGCACCGGGCTGCGGCGCTTTCGGTTGGAGGACTAGCCAATTCCTCCCGGCGTTCAGTTGCGAGCGAGAGCACTTGCAAACAGCGACGCGAAGTCCGTTCGGAATCGCTCAGCCGTGAAGAAGGCCTCGTAGCGCTCCCGATTCTTTCTGCCCCAATCCGGCCACTCATTTTCCCGCTCCAGCGCTTCGCCGAGCGCAGCGCTCAGCGAAGCGGCGTGATCTGATCCAGGCCGATAGACAATGCCGCCGCATCCCTTGCCAGCGACTTCGACGTTCGCTCTCCAGTCGCTTACAACCAAGGGAAGCCCCCACATCATCGCTTCGATCAGAACAAGGCCAAACGATTCGTAAGGAGCCACACTCGGGAACACCAACAGTGACGCGTGGCGGAACTCTTTCCGCATGTCCTCACCAGTCAGCAACCCAGGCCAGGACACTGCATGCTGAAGTCCGAGACGTTTTATGTCGCATGCCAGCTGATCGGCCGAATAGGGCGCCATGCATTCGCCGACGAGGCGGAGGTGCACGTCACTGTGCGCAGCGAGCCGCGCGAAGGCCTCGAGCAGGATGGGCGTCCCTTTGTCAGGGCAGAGATGACCCGCGTGCAAGATCGTACGGATTCCGTTCTTGCGATAGGAACGAGGCTCTGGATTAAAGTCCTCGACACCGTTCGGGATGAGAAAAATTCTTCGCATTCCCAACGATTCAGGGTCTTCCCGCCCAAAGTCGGTGAGCACGATGGCTCCCCAACAGCGCCGGTGAAAAAACGAAAGGAGTTTCCAAAGGAAGTCCCTTCGTGCCGCCCTTGCGGCGCCCGCGGCCTGAAAATGCACAACGACGCGCCTCGAGGTAAGAAGCGCGAAGGGCATCAACAAGATATCGCGGATCACAGGTGCGCGATGAGGACCTCCGCTGGGATAGACTTGCAAATCGATTCGGCCGCGTCCTCGCAACCGAACGAGTCTTTGGAGGACGCAAAACAACTCCCCAAGCTTTGCGATGCTGGGTTTCCGAAATTGATTGAGATCTTTTGAGAACTGGAAGTTCCAGTGTTCGACCTGATAGGAATCGGAATCGCTGAACGATTCGATGAGCCTCTTGATATTGAGATTCTGGCCTCCGTACGGAGGAGGGATCTGGCCTGCGATTAGGATTCTCGGCTTGCGACTCATGATTTCCAGACTTCACGTTTTAGCCAGTCAACCGTCTGGCTTATTCCCTGGTCGAGGCTCCATGGGGGCTCTCCGAGCACTCGAAATGTCTCCTCGTTGTCCACCAAGTAGTCCCGCGTCATGCTTCGAAGCCTCGAGCTTGTGAGGAAAAACGGTCGGCCGGTGGCAGCACCGATGATATCACCAACAAAAGCAAGAGAGTGCATGAGAACTGCCGGAAGCATTCGAGGTTCCGCGCCGCGTATGGCACGGTGAAATCCAAAGATCCAACGATCGATGCTCGCCGGCCGATCTCCCACATAGAAAACCTTTCCGTGGACTGAAGCATCCGGCAGATCTAAGAGCTGCTGGATCTGCCAAGTCACGTTTCCGACGTGTCCATAACAGCGCACCGGGCTGCGAAGGTTGGGGTGAAGGTACCAACCCCTCCTTACGATTTCCCAAAATTCCCGCGCGTAGCGCATATGGTACGGTCCCCACGTATTTACCGGCCGTATCAAGACCCATGTGCAAGGCAGATTTGCGGAGCGCGTCAGCTGTTCAGTGATGACCTTGCTCTGACCGTACGTCGTGTTCGGAAAGTAGTCGGTGTCCGAGGCAGGAAGCCGCTCTGCACCGCAAACGTATTGCGATGAAGTTACGATCGCACGCTTAATGGATGCTGTCCTCTTGATGGCCTCCAAAACATTGTGTGTCCCTGCTGTATTTGTCAGATAATCTTCGATCGCTGTCTTTTCACTGCAATCCGTGCGCGCCGCGAGGTGAATAACGACCTCCGGGAGGGCATCTGTGAGCGTCCGCAAGAGCGCGGTGGCGTCCAGGATATTGCCATTTCTATAGTTTGGCAGATGCGCGGGGTTTAGCGGTGGCACGGAATCGTAATTGATCACACGCCAGCCGGAATCGAGCAAAGTCGACACGAGATTTGTGCCTATAAACCCGGAAGCGCCGGTGAGAAAGGCCGATCGGCTTGTTTGCATGATGTCGCCCCGAGTCCGCTTGTGGATCTTCAGGAGAGGGCGCGATAAAGCTTGAGCAAACCGTGAAAGTGTCTCTCCCAAGAGAGGCTTCGCGCTCGCGATATTCCCTTATTTCTGAGTGCGCTTCTTGCCCTTGAATCCACTACGAGCCTGTGCAGGTGATTCACAGCGCCTTCGGGCCGCGCCGGATCGAAAAGGAGGGCTGCGTCACCGGCGACTTCGGGCAGGCTGCAGGCATTGCTGGAAACGACGGGACAACCTGCAGCCATCGCCTCGAGTATAGGAAGCCCAAAACCCTCGATGAACGAAGGCATGAAAAACACATCACTGGATTGGTAGAGGCGTACCAGCAGTTCGTCGGTCAGTCTGCCGAATTCGAAGAGATGGTCATGCCCGAGAATTCGAACCAGTTGTTCCCGCAATTGCTCAGGAAGGCTCGATCCTGCACGAAGCAAAGAGGTGCGAACTCCGCGTCGTTGAAGGCCAAGAAGGACCGGAGCGAGGGACCGCAGGTTCTTGCGCGGAAGGCTCGATCCAACGCTAAGCACACGGAAAGTATCCTTCGCAATCTCTGGTAGGCTAAGAGGCTCGACCGGCCGCGCGAACGTCTCGAAATCCACGCCAAGGAGAAGAACGCTTAGCCTCTCCTCAGGAATTTTCAAGAACGCCAAAGCGTCTTCGGCTGACGAAGTGGAGTCACAAACGATCAGATCCGCCTGCTTAAGATGTAGGCACGTCGTGCGGAATCGGCTCACCTGAGCGCGAGTCAAAGTTCCTGCGTCGCGAAGTGGAGCAAGATCGTGCAGTGTTGCGACGACCGCCGAGCGGTTCCGTAAACGCGAAAGCAATCCGGCGAAACTGTGATCGAGCAGATGAGTGACGTCCGAAGGCGGGAGGCCCCGGCAGCGGAGCGGATATGCCGCGTATTTGTTCCATGCCCGTGAAAATCGCGAAGCGCGGAACGAGACGCGCGGGGGCGTATCCAATGGACACAATGTCCGCAATTCGCCGCGCTCGACGAATGGCTTCGACTGTGCGCTGAGTTCCCGCCAATAGCGATCCATGCTGTGGCTGCCCTCGGCGGGATGCGCCGGCAGCCAGGTCACGGTCAGTGGCATGGGACGATTGCAAGGTGGCGTCTTGAAGACTTCCAGCATGGAGGCGACCTAGTTTGCGAAAACGACCTGCCGCTCCACACTAGCAGCAGCGCGCGATGGTTCCGGAGGCTGGTCATCGGGCGTTTCCCGAACGCGCTGGCGATCGTATCGCAGAAGGCAGTAGATCGCGCCGATGTGCATCCACATGACCATGTTAAACGGATTTGCATGGAAATTTGCCCCACCGAGCATCCCGCTGACAAAGATCGGCACCATGGCAGCCATGAGAAGCCGGGCGAGGGAACGATTACGAACATCTCGAATGCTGAAGATGATTCGATGCACGATAGCCGCGAACGTGATAGCCCCCAGCACCGTGAGAGTAAGACCCGCTACGCCGGAAGCATCGAGAATCACGTTGACGACGTCGTGGTAGTCGCCCTGTCCGATACCCGTGTTGGCTATGTCGCCGGTTTCGACCGCTCCCAAGAAACTATACGTGGAAGGCTCCTTCAACCGTTCCCATCCTCTTAGGCGGTCAGAGAAGGTACCCACCCTCAGGACAGTGCCTGCCCACCGCCCTTCTGACGCTATCGCCTGGTTGACTTCGTCCAGCCTTTCAAGGATTGCATCGGAAAAGACGACTCCGAACGCGATCACTATGCTAAGGCTGGCGTAGCCTATAGCAAGACGCGTCCAGGTCTTGGTGAAAACATAGAAGGCGAGGCCCACGAACGGCAGGATCATCGCGGCGCGCTGGAGCGACACAATCATGCCTGCGAGAATGAATGCTGTGCAAATCGCCCAGATTAGGCGCTGGTTGCGATTGAACGCCAGCATCCATGCGGAGAGCGGTAGCAAAAGACATATGACGCCAAAGTTTACGCTGCCGGAGCCAAATCCCATGGGTCGCGGTTCGCCGTACTGTTGAATTCCGGCATAGAACTGGCTCGTAGCTACTGGAGAGAGGCCTGTCTCCGCGTAGAACCACTCCATTCGATCAAACCCGAGGAAGTATTGCTTTAGTCCCATGACTGACCATGGGATGAAGCAGAGCACGACAAACTTGAGGAAATGCTCCAAGCTCCTCTCGTCCATGAGCAGAACGGGCATTACGACAATCAGCCCCGCATAAATCGAAAGATTCACGGCCATCTGACCAGCTTGCGCCATCGAGCGGCTTTGCGCATAAACCACGGCAAAGGTTGCAAGGGCCAAGACCGCCATTCCTCCGAGGAGGAAGAAATCGGTGGCGCGTAATGCAGTCCTGCCCAAAATGAACTGGATAATAACTCCGAGATAAACGCAGAGAATTGTTACCATTCCGACCACCAAGACCTGGATGATTGTGAGCTCAGAAACCTCTCCGTAATAGACCGCGATCTTCTTGAAGTAGTCGAGATAGATGACCTCGAAGGCGGCAATGTACAGGCCGGTCCGTGGTCGCATGAGCGCAACACAAGAACACGCAAATCCCACAATCACTATCGTAGGACCAACAGCTCCGGTGGAGCTTTCAAGAATCCATGGGACAGCGAAGACTGAGAAGATCAGACCGAAAGTAACGGCCGTTCCCTGAACAATCTTATTGGGATTGATCATTTCTCGATGTGTTGCATTGAAGGCACAGCCCGCTTTCCATTTTCTCCGCTTTACTCTCGGGCACCGCTCACTTGGGTTGGCAGGGTTCCGTCAACACGGGGCGGGGAGGCTGCGGTTCGTCATGCAAGCAATTGCAGGAAGGCTTCCGCATAGAAACCGCGTCGCGGAAGATAAGCCTCAAGGGATTCTCCAGCCACAGCCGACCGAAGCGTATACTCTGGCTCGGGCATATGTGCCGCTTCTTCGAGGCAGCGCCTCAAACTAACGATGTCGTTCGGATTGCAGAGTAGCGCCGAGGGTCCGGCGGCTTCCGGAAGACCGCCGATATCGCTTACGATTGAGGGAACGCCACAGGCCCTGGATTCGATCGGCGTAAGCCCGAGATCTTCCTCGAAAGCCGCAGGAGCTACATTCCACCTTGTCGACGCCAGCAGTTGATGTTTAACAGATTTGGAGACGAATCCAAGGACCCGGATGGATTCGCGTGTCTTTGCCTGCGCGATCATCTCAGTGATTTTCGGCTTGAGCGGGCCATCACCCACGAGCGTGAGGGGATGTTTCTTATGTGCGATCTCCGCGGAGTCGTAGGCCATGACAAGTTCTTCCAGACCCTTTTTGGGCACCCATCGCGCGATGAAAAGAAAGCCTTGTCGAAGTCTGGGCTCCTTCCCGATCGAAGGCAGTTCAGAAGTCGCGGGCACGACGGAGCTGTGTGGATGCAATTTTTCGCCTTCCCACGTCCTCGCGACGAAGTTCGAAATGTACCATCTGCGGTGCGCGATGCGTAGTCCCAGTCGATGCAATAGACGATGTTCGGGGCATCTGCGGTTTTCGATCGAGAGCACCAGCATTTTTCCAAGCAGGCGGGACGGAAACGTCACGTCAATCAAGGGGAAGTGGCAATTTACAAGATCAGCCCATTGAATGTATCGCACAATGGCCGGGCCTAGCCCCCTCAAAACGGAGCACGGGAAGTCCAATTCTTTCAGCGAACGCAAGAAATCCGGTTTTAAGTCACCGCCCCCCCTGAGACGGAAGACGAGTTGCACTTCGAAGCCACCTTGCTCGTGGAGTTCGCGCGCGATTGAGGCTGAGAAGGCTTCGATTCCACCGTGGGACCCAAGCGTCGGCCCAACAATCAATATCTTTCTCTTTGCCGTGTTCTTGCTGCCCGTCTTGCTGATGCCCGGCGGCGCTTCCCCGATGGAAGCGCTCATCGATCCAATGGCTTGAGATGATGGCAACGCATTTTCGTTTCGAGACGGAAAAGTTTCTTCCATGCCGCAAACGCCTTTCGCTTCCACCACGGCATGGCAACTGGAAACCCTCGCAGGCCCCGAGGAATCTCCCGTATGAGGCGACGAATAGAGATACCATGCCATGGCATGGTCTCGTTACCCGCCATGAATAGCTTTCCGTCCATGCCCCAGAAGATCTGGGTCACCCAAGCAGAGTCGATGCGGAGAGCCTCGGGGCGATTATCGGCCAGTTCGAACAAAGGTAGGTACTTTTCGGCGACGAAGATCGCGTTGTTGCGAGTGGCGGCGACCAGTTCATAGCCCTTGTCCTTTCCCAATGCTACCATCGATGTAATGCTGGCTCCCTGACTGATTCCAGCCTTCGCTTTCTGAACGAACTCGATTCCCGTTGCGACGGTGGGGTTGAATTCGATGCAAACGACTTTGGGGCTGTAGAGCTGCGTTGCCGCCCAGATATGATAATCATTTCCGTCGACGTCGATGCAAAGAAGGTCGAAGTCGCGCGGAATCTCCGTCGATGCGAGGATGTCATCCAGCTTGTGATCCTGCCAATCGACTAAGGCACAGACCGTCGTGACATTCCGGTTTCCTGAGTAGTTTGCGGCGAGTTCTTTGAACTTTCGCGAGTCGGCTTCGATCAGTACGGCGCGGTAGTTTTTGGATTGGATTAAGTGGCAGGTATTGCTCATCAAACGTCCATCCCATGCGCCAAACTCAACACACCAGCGATTCGTTTCGGGGAATTTCGAGAGTATGACCTCGAGTATGCCATCCTCTCCAAATTGCGAATAAACGTTCCTCGCAAAATGATTCAATGTCTTCACAGACTGGACCCTCAAGGCTTGGCGATCAACGTCCGGACCTGACTTTGCAATCGTGCGGTGAACTCCTGGGTTGAGAGCGCACGCCCGAGACCGGGAGAAACGGCTGGGAACCCTTTCTCGATCACCTCGACAAGCACGTCTGCGATGCCTTCCGGGTCGAACGGAATGAGCCGGCCGTTCACCTTGTCCCTGAGGATCATTTCCGAGCCGTGATGGGGTGTAAGTAGCAGCGGCAACCCCATGGCGGCCGCTTCGATCTCAACGAGCGAGAACGCTTCAAAATGGGAAGGAAAGAGAAGAGCATCAGCGAGGGCAAAATGGATCTCCGGATCAGATACCATTCCCGCGAGGTGCAGCCACTGTCTCCAATTCGGATAGTCCCTCTCAAGCATCTCTTCTATACTCCGCAGGGTCGCAAGGTGACCGCCAACAACGTGAAATCTTGCGCCGCTGAAGCCGCGCTTTCGCGCAATGGAAACCGCCTCGACGGCGAGCCAAAATCCTTTGCGCCGGTGGTGTCCTTGAGACATGAAAAGAAAAACGCTTTCCGACGGCGCGTATCCAAATCTTCCCCGGGATTCGTTCCGAAGCAAGAGACGGCTTGACGGTGAAAAGCGCGCGCTGGGCGCGGCGTTGGGAAGCACGTCGAGTGTTCCGGGGCGTCCGTCCGCCCAGGGCCGAATTTCGTTCAAGATCGAGTCTGACACGGCATTCAGGAACTTCCAGCGCCCGAATCGAACCTGTATGACATCCTGCAGCCAACCCTGCCAGGAGCGAAGGCGGCTTGCATGATCCCGCCACTGTCGCCGGGCGACCTTGCGTTCGATTCGCAGCCATGCGGGATTGAAGAAGTGAAAGATCACCAGATCCGCCCAGAGGCACATTCCATCGTTGGCGAGAACTACGGTCGGCACAGTGGACGCACGGTAACGCCAGCCCCAAAGATGAACGTAGAGGAGAAAGGACCAGATCCTCAGAAGCGATGGCAGATTGCCCCCGGGCACCCGGTGCCAGGTATTTTCGCCTCGCAATCCGCAGCGTTGAGTCAGGAATCGAAAACGAATGCCCTGTCGTTCGAGCAACGAGCGAGCGAGCAACAAGCTGCGCAATGCGGGCGACTCTTCCGTAACTTCCGGATCAACGATAAGGAGGTCAACTCCCATCATCCTGCCGTGTTTTGCCGAGGCGGCTCTCATGGAGTCAGCATCGAGGTTTGCTTCGGTCGGTACAGCGTATCGGGAATCAGCACTCGAACGAGCGGAACAACCATCATCTTGAGGTAGGGGCGCGCAAAAATAATGGCGCCTGCAAAGAGGCCCCAATGGCGCAGCGGATGCCGCTCGCGCGGGCGCGTATAGTCCGTATCCCCGTAGTAATGGGGAAGATGCACCGAGTCCGGCGACCCGATCCTCTCAACGACCGTTCTGGGAACCGCCACGCAATTGCCGCGACAAGCGTCGACGTCAAAAATTCCTTCCCGCGGCATGGTGGCCCTGAAACGAAGTCCCCAAGGCGTCTTTTCCAGTGCTTTGAAATCTCCGGTGCCGGCGGGAGCGCCACGCGTCCTCGCGCGGAAGCGATGCATTTCTTTCGAAGCGCGACAGCAGTTATCCTCCGCAAGACGCTCTGATGGGGCAAGGGTGTCATCGTTTAGCCAGAGAACGCAGACGCCTCTCGCATGAGCGCCTCCTCCATTCCGGCGCGGATCGCACCAGTCCACCAAAGGTCGCCGTTGCCTTGCATCAGGTGACCTCACGGAACTCGCTTCGCACGGCTTTTGGGGTGCCGTCAGTGGATTCATCGTCCACCACAATGATGTTCAGCCAATCAAGATCTCCATGATCGCGAATATGTCGCAGTCATCGCAGCGTGATATCACGGCGATTCCGAACGGGAATAATCGCAAACGTGTCCTTCATCTGACTTCACCGGGCGAGCGAGTTGGGATTTGTGGCAGGCTTCCTAGTGCGGGTGTCGCGGTCCGCCTGTGCAGCTCGCGCGCCAAAACGTACAGCAGCAGTGCGGCGCCGCATGCGACCACTGCGGCAACTGCGAGACTCGTGGGCCGGCGTCCAAAGCCCGAATGGGAGAAGGCCAGGGCAGCGATCAGTAGGGCGGCAGGGCACAAACCGTGGCAGATGGTGCAACGAACCCAGCGGGAAGGAAAATAGAGGCGGACAACGATGGGGTTGGAGAATGCGACGATGCCGAGATTGAGGAGCGCATATACGAAGGCCGAGCCGACCAGTCCAAAGTGCTTGATCGAGATATATGTCAGCGGCAGCGCCAGCGGCAGGGCGACCAGACTTTGATAGACCGCGTACATGGAGAATCCCTTTGCCAGTGTCATCTGATACGGAATCTGGCACAGCGCGCCAAGGCACGTACCGAATACGAGAAGGATGGTCACGGGCGTGATCCTGTCGGCCAGCGACGCGTCTCCAAGCCAGAGATGCAGGGCCGTGGGCAGGGCGATAAAGGCGGCGGCTCCCAATGGAAGAACGAGCATTTGCATCGCACGGGAGGCCGCATGAAAGGCATGCTCAAGCGCGACGTGATCTTCCTGCGCATCCGCCTGCGCGAGCCTTGGAAATGCCGCGACGGCAATTGCAGCCGGGATGCCCGCAAAGGCGATGTTGAGATTGGCCGCTATGGAATAGGCGCCCAGGTCGCCCAGCGGCAGCAGGGCGCCAATCATGATCTTGTCGATGGATGACAACGCAAAGGCCAGGAGCGACGTAAGAGTCATTCCCATTCCGTAGCGGAGGATGCTTTTGAGGCGCTTCCAATCGGGCTCAAGGGCAAAATGGAAGGGAGATGGCAGGAGCCACCAGGCCCAGACCGCTGCAACGAACAGTGTGGCCAGCACCAAGGCAAGTTGGAACAGGAAGAACGCCTGAGGAGTGGCGGAAAGAAAGCGCAGCACAAGATAGGCGCCGGCTCCGGAGAGAAAGCTTTGACCCACGCGAAGGCAATTCGAGACCACCTGCCTTTGAAGTCCAAGCAGAACGCCGAAGTACACCCCGCAGAGAAACCGCAGAGCCAGGATTGCTCCGACGAGCTGCAGGCAGACGGTAACCTCGTGGAGGCTTAGGGATTGTGGATTCAGCCAATGGCGTGCGGCCCAGGGCGAGAAGGCGACGAGGAGGACGCCTCCAATCAAGGCTGCAACAAGATAAACCAGCTCGACGGCTCGCAGAAGATGGTTGAGCGATTTTGTCCCCGAAGCCTCGCTCGAGCGCGCGATCTCACGTGTTGCGCCAGCGCCGACACCCGCATCGACCAGGTTGAAAAAAAGGTTGAGTGTGCTGAAGAGCCCGACCAGTCCGTAAGCTTCCTTGCCGAGCAATGGAAGGTAGAGCGGCAGAAAGATGAAAACGCAAAGATTCGATGCGATCAGCCCTCCCAGGTTTGCAACAGCATTTCTGCGCGTGCGCGATGAGACGAGCGTCTTGAGGAACGTGCAAAATGCCTCTTGCTTGTGGGTGAACCAGGCGCTGATCACAACTTCCGGAAACTGCTGCAATGACGGCGCGCGAACGCCCTACGAGACCGAAACAAAGTGCGCGAGTTCGGTCTGTGTCATCTCCGCAATCAATTCGCGGAGCGAGGATCGCGGCTTCCATCCAAGGGTTATTCTGGCCTTTGTGGCATCACCGCAGAGGTGTGTGGGATCGGCGGGCCGCAGGAGGCGTTCCTCGGAACGCACGTATTGCTTCCAGTCGAGCCCGAGGCTCGCGAAAGCTGTTTCCGCAACGTCCCGCACCGAGTGTGTGCTGCCGCTGGCAAGAACGAAATCGTCCGGCGACGAGTGATCGAGAATCATCATGTAGCCCCGCACCACGTCGCGTGCGTCGCTCCAATCGCGGCGCGCCTCGAGATTTCCGAGGCTTAGATAGCTTCGCTTTCCCAGTTGGATCTCGGCCGCAGCTCGGCAAATCTTCCGTGTTACAAAGTTTTCGCCCCTGCGGGGGGATTCATGATTGTAAGAGATGGCGTTGCAGGCGAAAAGCCCGTGATGGTCGCGATAGATTCGGACCATTTGAGTAGCAAACGCCTTTGCGCAACCATACGGTGTTATCGGTTGCATGGCGGTGTCCTCGGTTTGCGGCGAGTGTTCCGGACATCCGAAGATTTCACTAGAGCTTGCGTGAAGAAATCTCGGCGGGCAGGCGGTATCTCGTAGCATTTCCAGAATTCTTAGTGTTCCGATCGCCGTAAGTTCGCACGTTGTCTCCGGAATCTCGAAGCTTAGTCCCACATGGCTTTGGCCTGCGAGGTGATAGAACTGCTGGGGCTTCACGCGGTTCGTGATACGGCGGAGCGTGGTAATGTCCTCGAGCTCCGCGTAGTGGAGGAACAGCCGCTTATTATATACGGTCGGATCCGCGTAGAGATGCGCAAGACGCGAACGCTCCAGTGTGCTTGTTCTTCTAACCGTTCCGTGCACCACATCGCCTCTGTCAAGCAGGGCCTCCGCAAGATAGGAACCATCCTGTCCGGTGATTCCGGTGATGAGTGCGATCATGAGGATTACGTTTTTGGGAGACAAGCCATCCGATGTTCTGATGGTCCGCTTTTCAAGTGCGTGGCGGTTAAGATGACTCGAGCCTAAGCCAATGCCAGCTGGACCTATCGGTCAGCCTTTCCCGAACTCCTAAGCAGGTCGAAAAGAAACAAGGCATTGTACCTAACATCGGTGCTGAGAAAATGCATGGGCTCCGTGAAAAGTCGATACAGCCAGGTAAGCCTATGGCGTTGCATGAAAGGCGGGGCCTCGGGCTGAACGCCCGAATTGACATCGAACGCTGAGCCCAGGGCGAGCAGAACTCCCGAGCGAGCCTTGCGCTTGAGATTGGCGACAAGAGCATACTGTGCGGCAACGTCGACTCCCACCCAGACGAAATGTGGTTCCTTGTCGCGAACGTCTTCCAGAACAAAATCATGAAGTTCCGGCGGCTGCAGGTAGCCTGACTCGGAACAGGGACCGTGAACGAAGCCGACCACGTCAATATCCGGATTTCGCCTCAGAATGCGCTCGCGCAAACGATTGCTGCTCTCTTCGGTCTCGCCGATAAAGTAATGTCGAAAATCCGGGGACGATTGGTAAAGGAGCCGCCGCATGAAGATCGATGGATCGATGGGACTCTCCATCGCGGCGCCGAGCCGGTTCATTCCCCAGACCAAGGTCCTGGATTTCGGGACGAACACGTCGAAGCAACCGGTAAGCCTGGCAAACGCCGGATTACGATGCCGCAAGGCCACCACCGAAGTATCGCTGAAGTTTACCGCGCAAGCCCCGGCCTGCAATGCGCGGGCCTCCAGCATGCGCATGAGGCTCACGTAATCGACCGCGAGCAATTCCGTCGTGAGAACGCGGACGGTACCTTGCGCGTGATCGATGGGCATCACCGGAAGAGATTGTATTTTAGAATGCACCACATCGCCCTGATTCCGTCCCACGAGCGGATCTTTTTCCCCTCCGCGTAGGTCCGGCCATGGTAGGAAATCGCCACTTCGTAGATGCGTGCATTCATGCGGGCGACCTTGGCGGTGATCTCCGGCTCGAAGCCGAAGCGATCCTCCTCGATAGTGATTGCCCGGATGATTTCCCGCCGGAACACCTTGTAGCACGTTTCCATGTCCGTCAGGTTGAGGTTCGTGAACATGTTTGAGGCGAGCGTGAGTAGCTTGTTTCCGATGGAGTGCCAGAAGTAGAGGACCCGGTGCTCCTCGGAGCCCACGAATCTGGAGCCAAAGACGACGTCGGCCAGGCCTTCAAGAATCGGCCCCACCAGTCGCGGATACTCGTCTGGATCATATTCGAGATCCGCGTCCTGGACGACTACGATGGGCGAGGTGACTTCAGCGAAACCGGTACGCAACGCCGCACCCTTGCCGCGATTGACCGAATGGCGAAAAATTCGGACACGTCCGTCGAGGGCAGCATAACGCTCGAGGACAGCGAGGGCGCCGTCGACCGAGCAATCATCGACGCAGATCAACTCTTCGACGAGCGGTTGTCTAAGTACCGCCTCGATGATGGTGCCGAGGGTCCTTTCCTCGTTGTAGACAGGCATCACGATGGACAAGCAGGGGGTCTGGGGTTTGGAGATCAAGGCGGGAGGTTGTGGAAGGCGACGGCTGGAAGTAAAGGCAAGCTGCCGCCCGTGATCACCGCTAGCGGCGACCATGGCGGAATTCAATGTCGTTCGTGCCCGCACGAGGCGCTGGAAACTCAATCAGCCTGCAATAGCTTCTGGGCCAATGGCAGGAAGGTACGCGCACGCTTGTTCCATTTGGTGACCCGCTTCAGGCGCAGGCGGGCGGTCGGACGCATGTCGGCAGGCAGCGCCGGGAGCAGTTTCTCGAGCTCTTTCAAGCGCGCGGCGCTGGAATTGAGCCGGGGCGTAAGACGTTTGTGCAGGAAGCCCGCGATGAGGGGCTTGAGTTCTATGCGCGCAACGTACGTGTGGATGCGCTCGCCGTTCTCCCTCGCACGCAAGATCGCTCCAAGATCCTCGAGTTGACGCAATCCCTGGCTTGCCGACCCTTTGCTTATCTCAAGGCGCGTAACAATCTCCTCCATCGAAAGGGGCCTCTCCGATGAAAAAAGCAGGCCGTAAATTGCTCCGTGAGAGCGTGGATTTCCAAAGAGATCCGCCAGGTCGGAGAAGATCGACACGAACTCGCGCTCCAGGACAGATTGCGCATCATTGGAATCGAAACCTGGACTCGTGACCTCACGCATCGCGCGACGATGAAGTTTTTGGCTAAAAGTTCAATTTAAAATGAACTGAAATATTGCCATTTTCTGCACGTGTCATAGAAGGGCGCGATGCCGCAATTGCATCGAACGGGCATCCTGTTGGGCTCATGTGCAGCCTTTATTTTGGGCTGCCCGGGTGCCGCGGCTCAGACGGCCTTTTACGGCGCTCTTCCTCCGTCGGATGCCGGCGTGGATTTCGACGGCGATGAAACCGGTCTTTCCCAAGTGCCCGGCGTATTCGCAAAGAAGCCCTTCAAGATGACATTCGCCGTCCGCGAGGGCTTCGACAGCAATGTCTTTCAGACAAGGGACGATCCGGTAAGCAGCTTTTACACGAATTGGGCCGCGGGTCTAAATTACGGTATTGGCAACCCGCGCCTCCAAATGCAGTCGAGCCTCGGGGCTGGGTTGACGTACTACTACACGCGCCCGGGCGAGAAGGTGGACTTCAGCGGGTTGTTCGACGTGCGAGTCAACTATCTTGCCACGCCGAGGTTGACGCTCGCTCTTGAAACCTCGACGGCCTATCTCTCCCAGCCCGACCAGACGATCGTGGGCGGGAACAGCCAGCAGAATGGAGACTACGTTTACTCCACCACAACGGTGCTGGTCGGATATCAATGGACCGGGACGATCTCAACGGTCACGAGTTACAACTTTTCAACGATTTTCTACACCCGCAGCGAGATCAATGACCAGTTGGGCTACATCTCGCAGACGTTTGCTCAGTCGGTGCGCTGGCTCTGGAAACCCAGGACCACGCTCGTCACGGAATATCGGTTCAATCCGATAAACTATTTTTCCGCGGATCTTGATTCCCTCGCGAACTACTTTTTGGTCGGTTTCGATCAGGTTTTCAACCCCCGCCTCACTTGGTCGGCACGTGCCGGTCTCCAGGCAAATTTCAACAACGATCCTGTGGATAGCAGTTCGACCTACTTTGGCCCTTATGGACAGAGCAGTTTGAGCTATCAATTCCGTCGGACTTCCGCACTATCGTGGAACCTGCGTTATGGCACGGAGCCATCCGGACTGGCAGAGGTGAGCCAACGGCAAACCTTTCGAACAGGCCTTGTCCTCATTCATGCGATCACTGCCCGGATCGCGGCCAGTTTGACCGTCGACTATCAAGGGAACTATTATGATCAAGCGGGCGTTATCGCCACGTTCTTCGAGAACGTTCTGAGCGTCGGGGCCGGACTCAGGTTTAATATTACCAGGCTGATCGCGCTTGAGGCCGGGTACCAGTTCAGCGCGGATATTTCTCCCGACGCCGCCAGGGAATACACCAGAAATGTCGTCTTCCTTGGGATCAATTCCTCATTCTGAAAGCATCGAAATGCAAGCCTCACCCTTACTGGTATGGCGTTCCGGTTCAGATCTCCTGACCCCTAACAATCTTATCCCGTGAACGAAATTTCCGACAACCCAGCCGGCGGTGAATCGAGGACACATTTTCTCGACTATTGGAGGATCGTCCGGATCCGACTGCCATTGATTTTCCTGGTCTTCGTGCTCGTTGTGGGCACGGGCTCGATCATCACCTACCTCATGCCGAGCCGCTACATCTCGAGCGTGACAATGCAGATCAAGGAAAGTGACACCTCACTGCAGGTTTTCGGCCGCGATGCGACAGAGCGTTTCGATCCTCATTTCGTCACGACGCAGTTTGAGATCATCCAAAGAAAAGAGATTCTCTATCCGGTAATCGCCAACCTTCAGCTGGACAGGACGTGGCGGGTAACTTCGCGGGAAATCGCCTATTCGATGCTTCGGAAACGGCTCACTATGCGGGAACTTCGCAATACCGATCTGATCCAGATCAGTGTCCTCGATCAGGATCGGAATCAGGCCGCAGACATTGCCAATGCGATCGCGGATGAGTACCAGCGCAGACGAATTTCCGAGCAGCAACAGTGGGTAAGCCGCTCACTGGTTCAGTTGCAGGATGAGGTGAGCAAACAGCGGAGAAAGGTTGAGGAGCTGAGGGAGGCGGCGGCGAAGATCCGCGTCCAATACGCCATTAACGATTTGAATCCCGAAAGCGTCGAGGATCCCATGCAGGCCAGGGAGCGTGTGCTCCTCTCCGAGGAGGAGCAGGTCAACAACGAACGGCTCAAAGTCACAGTCTTGCGCGCCAAGCAGGATCAGGTCTCGCAGATGACTGACGATCAAATCATGCGCTCGATCCGTGCTCTGGACATTGAGGATCCAACCATACTCCAAGTGCTTCCCGCTTTCCAGGAGGCGGCTTCCGAGGAAGCAAAGCTGCTCAATTCCGGGCTGGGTAACAACCATCCCACCGTGAAATCGCTTCGTGCCAGAAAAGACGTCATGGAAAAACAGCTCCACGAGCAGATCCAAGTGCTGCGAAAGACCCTCGCTGACAATTTGCGGATCGCCGAGGAACAGCTTGCGGAACTGGAGGCGGGACTCAAGAACTCGCGCGACCTGCAACAGGATTCGAAGACGCGTTCCAGTGCGTACTTCGTGGCAAAAAACGACTACATTCAGGCGAAAAAGTTGCTCGAGGCGGCCGAGATGAGGCTTTCGACAGAGACGATGCAGCGGACGATGCCCCAGAGTCCTGTCACGATCTGGGAACGCGCGGAGCCCTCGCAGTTTCCGGCGCGTCCTCGCGTTGTTCTGAATATCGCCTTGAGCGTCGTTGTCGGGCTGGTCTTTGGTCTGGGTCTCGCATTCTTTGTCGAGCATCTCGATACGAGCGTGAAGACAGTCGAAGACGTTGAGACCTTCCTTTCGGTGCCCGTCCTTGCGGTCATCCCAAAGAATATCAGCCTCCTCACCGACGTCGGTCCCAGTCATCCGGATGCGGAGGCCTACCGCATCATGCGGACTAATATTGAGTTTTGCAGGAAGTCCCCCGAAGCGAACACGATTCTGATTAGCAGCGGAGGGCCGGCCGAAGGCAAGTCGACTACCGCCGCGAATTTGGCATATACCTTTGCGCGGGGCGGATATCAGACACTGCTCGTGGATGCTGATCTGCACCGTCCCGCCCAAGGCAGGATTTTTGGCATCTCGAACGAAACAGGTTTAACCGACTATTTGCTGGCACGCCGCCGCCTCGAAGAGGTGGTCCGCACCACATCCGTGGACAACCTCTATTTGCTGCCGAGCGGAAAATTGCCCGCGGAGGCGATCGGCATTCTAAACTCGCAGCAGATGGTGGACTTCGTCGAAGAAGCCAGAAACCGATTCGACATGCTCTTCTTCGATTCGTCGCCCATTCTGGGGATGAGCGACGCAGCCGTCCTGACCAATGTGCTTGATTCGGTTGTGATTGTGGTTCAGCACAGGCGGTTTCCGCGTTCCATGCTTCGGCGCATCAAGCAGGCCGTCGTGAGTGCGGGAGGCAACGTCCTGGGAGTAGTTCTCAACAACGTCGACCTGCGGCATGATCAGTACTACGAGTACGCCGCCAACTATCGCAACTACTACAGCAAACCGCGCAGGGCACATCGAAAGCCCGTTCACAATCAGGCGATCGCTGCGCATCAGGGAACGGAATCCTATTAATGAAGCTGACCCTTGTCTCGCTTGTCGCCATATGGACTTCCGTGGCTGCCATGTGTCAGGACGTGCTCCTGCGGCCCGGAGATCAGATCGAGTTGCGACTTGGGGGCGTGCCATCAGAAGAGATCGAACAAGTTTCCGGTCAGTACCAGGTGGACGGTCAGGGCTTTCTCAATTTACCTCACGTCGGCAAGGTGCGGGCAGCAGGTCTCGCGCAAGCCGAGTTACAGGATGCCATCGAGGCTGTTTATCGCAGCCAGCAGATCTACGCGCATCCCACAATAACCATCAACGTTCCAACTCAGGCCCGGTTCGTCAACGTGGGAGGGGACGTCAAGACGCCGAAACGTGTCGAGTTTACGCCGGATCTGACCGTTCTCGGTGCGATAAACGCCGCCGGCGGCTTTACCGAGTTCGCAGACCAAGCCAAGGTTCGCCTGCTACGGGACGGAAAGGTCACCATGGTAAATATCAAGGAGATTCGGAAAGATCCCACCAAGGATCCCCGCCTTAAGCCGGGAGACACCATCGAAATTCCGCAAAGCTTTTGGTGAGAGCACTCTCCGTAACGTACGGACCAACGCCAAGCCAAAGGCGCCGGCCGCTAATGTCCGGACTCCCCAGGAGAAAGGAGCAAGCGGTTCTTCCAAAGATACGCGGAGCCCGAGAAGACAGTCAGGACAACGGTGATCGTCACCAGCGTGGCACCGCCGTAGGTCCAAAGCAAATCGACCACATCAGAGCCTTCAGGGGCAAAGTCGTCCGCTGCAAGCAAAACGAGGAAGAAGACGATCGTGATCATCTGCCATGCCGTTTTGTGCTTCCCCAGCTTCTCCGCCGGAAGGATGACCCCCTTGGAGCTGGCAAGGAGCCGAAGCCCCGTGATCAGGAATTCCCGGCTGATAATGATAATGACAGCCCACGCTGGCAGGGCGCCATAAGGAATCAAACAGATGAATGCGGAGGCGGTAAGGACCTTATCCGCCAGCGGATCCATAAGCTTTCCGAAATCGGTGATGAGGTTCCATTTGCGCGCGATGACGCCATCCAAATAATCGGTCAAGGACGCCAACAGGAAAACCAGGAGCGCGATCCCAAAATGCGACGGGTAATCCACCGAGAGGCTCGCAACAAGGAGGACCGTCAATCCGAGCCGGAGCAACGTAAGGATGTTCGGCAGATTCATTTGTAAGTTGTCGATTGCGTTGCCTTGGTCTCAACGACTAGTCTTGCGGCCACATTCGTGCACAATAAATGAATCAAAGCGATATCGGATTAATCGGCCTCGCCGTAATGGGCGAGAACCTCGTTCTCAACATGGAAAGTCGAGGTTTTCGAGTGAGCGTTTTCAACAGGACAACAGCGGTGACCGAGAAATTCGCCTCTGGGCGCGCGAAGGGGAAGAATATCGTTCCCACCAAGACTCTCGAGGAATTCGTCCAGTCCCTGGCGCGGCCGCGCAAGGCGCAGATCATGGTCAAGGCCGGTGCGCCCGTGGATGCCGTGATCGACCAACTCGTTCCCCTCATCGAGCCGGGGGACATTATCATCGACGGAGGGAATTCGCTTTGGACGGATACCCAGCGGCGTGAGAAATCCCTCAAGGAAAAAGGAATCCATTTCTTTGGGGTCGGAGTAAGCGGCGGGGAGGAAGGTGCGCTGAAAGGCCCGTCCATCATGCCAGGCGGTTCCAAAGAGGGCTGGCAGGCCATAGCCCCCATCTATACCAAGATCGCCGCAGTCGCGGAAGGGGAGCCGTGCTGTCGTCACATGGGACCCGACGGAGCCGGTCACTATGTGAAAATGGTTCATAACGGGATCGAGTATGGCGACATGCAACTCATCTGCGAGGCCTATGCCATTCTCAAGGCCGTCGTCAACCCCACCGCGGACGAGTTTGCCCAGATCTTCGGCGAATGGAACAAGGGCCAGCTAAACTCGTTCCTGATCGAGATTACCGCAAACATCTTCAAGAGGAAAGACCCCGAAACCGGCAAACCCCTCGTTGACGTCATCCTCGACAAAGCCGGACAAAAAGGAACCGGGAAATGGACTGTAGGTCATGCCATCGAAATGTCCGTTCCACTCTCTGTGATCGGCAGCGCCGTCGAGGCCCGCATCTTGAGCTCGCTCAAGGACGAGCGCCTCCAAGCCAGCAAAGTCCTGCCCGCTCCCTCGCCGAAACCGTTCTCGGGCGACCGTGCCGGACTGATCGACGCAGTCCGTGACGCCCTCTACGCAAGCAAGATCATCAGCTATGCCCAGGGGTTCGTCCAATTGGGGGCAGCCGGTAAACTCTATGACTGGGGCCTAAACTTCGGCGACATCGCTTCCATCTGGCGCGGAGGATGCATCATCCGCGCGCACTTCCTCAATCATATCACGTCCGCCTACCGCCGCGACCCCGACCTCAAAAACCTGATTCTCGATCCCTACTTCCGCGACATCATCGGCAAGTCGCAAGCCCACTGGCGCTACGCGGTCCAAACCGCCATCGAATTTGGCGTCGCTGCACCCGCATTCAGCGCCGCACTCAGCTACTACGATAGCTACCGCGCCGCACGCCTCCCGGCTAATCTCCTCCAGGCCCAGCGCGATTATTTCGGCGCCCATACCTATGAACGCCTCGACAAACCGGCCGGAGAGTTCTTCCACACCGAATGGTTCGCCGAAGAAAAATGACGACCGCGGTGACGGAGCCCGGCTCAAGATCAATCACCACCAAGGATTTCCGTGGAGGTTGCTGCTTCATGAACTGTCAAGCGTTTCTCGTAAGGAAAATTTCACCGAAATCTCAAAAACTCCGTTGACGAGGTTTGCAGATGGAGTATTCTGACAATCCCGCACGACATAAAACTCGGAGCGGGCAAAAGTTCTCGCGGGCGCTGACCTCGCTGGTTTGCGCTGATGACTGCCGATCCTAGATCGGTATCGTCGTCGCCGGATCACACCGAATAGCCCGCTGAGCGTCGTTTTTTGACAGCCTGATTCTGGTTTTGCCGGCATGGCAAAATTCAGAACGTTTTTCAGCACAAACACATTCAGCAAATGCTGGATAGTGCGTTCTTTCGTCGATTTCGAAATTGAAATTTGACGGCCATTCCTGGTCCGCAGTTTTCTCACAATCACAGCGGATCAGTAGGATGAATGCCGGAACTTTCCCGCCTTTAGCAGGCGGGGAGAAACTTTCCACGGAGAGTTTGATTCTGGCTCAGAACGAACGCTGGCGGCGTGGATAAGACATGCAAGTCGAACGGGGCCAGGTTTGTAGCAATACAAGCTTGGTTCAGTGGCGCACGGGTGCGTAACACGTGAGCAATCTGCCGGGAAGTGGGGGATAGCTCGCCGAAAGGCGAATTAATACCGCATATGGCCATTCTTCGAGTGGAGGAAAAGCCAAAGCAGCAATGCGCTTCCTGATGAGCTCGCGGCCTATCAGCTAGATGGCGGGGTAACAGCCCACCATGGCTATGACGGGTAGCTGGTCTGAGAGGACGACCAGCCACACTGGAACTGAGATACGGTCCAG
>DATDAX010000017.1:0-11970 GCA_036525175.1 Terrimicrobiaceae bacterium
TGACCGAGGTCCGTTTGAGCGAGGGCGTTCTCTATAAGTTCCTGGGCGGCGAGGAACTGGAGCGGGTGACGAGACTCGAACTCGCGACATCAACCTTGGCAAGGTTGCACTCTACCAACTGAGTTACACCCGCGCTTGAGAGGCCTGAAAGATAGCCGCGCGACCCTAAACGTCAATGCGCGATTTGACCCCTCCGTGGGCGCAGGCGCACGATTCGCTCACCGCAGACGATCCTCATAGTTTCCCCAAAAAGATGACCGGACCACGCGGGCTTGTGGAACCTCCTTTCGGCTCGACGGATATCGCGAGGGCGGCGACTTGATTCACGGGCCGCGTGGCGGTGAAGGTCAGGCAATCGGAAAACGCTGGAATGACCCCGGCGTCCACCGGTTGCTTCGATTCGGGAGTTATGATCCAGAGCTGGTAGTCCTTGTCGGGTGCAGGCTCCGGCAGCTTGGCGTGAAGGGCTCCTGCGCGGCGGTACGGATCCCAGAGCGCCATAACTTCCGCCGCCGGAGCTCCGGGTTGTGCGGTAAGCGTGACGGGTTGAATTTCTCGCAAGGGATCGCGCTCCTCGAGGGAGGCGACCCGCACTTGGAGATTCTCTTTTTCCTTCTCCAGTGTGCTAACGCGTGATTCAAGCCGAGCGCGCTCGGCGTCGAGGCTGTCGAGGCGCCCAAGGAGCGATTGGTTCTCCTTTTCAACGCTGGCAATAGCCGCACTCAACCGGGACTTTTCGTTCCACAGCAGGACGCAGCAAATTGCCAGGCTCGCTGCGATTGCCCATGGCACCCAGCTAAATGAAAACGTCGGCAGGCGCACGGACTCAGGGGGATCGGCCTGACTCCTGATTCGCTGGAAAACGGATTGTCGCACGACTTCGGGCGCCTTGTGTTGCGGGACTGAGGTCGCGAGGATCGTCGAGGCTCTCTCCAATTCGGTCACCAACACAGCAAGCTCGGGGTGACCCGCCAACTCGCGCTCAAAAGCAGCGAGTTCGTCCCCGTCAAGTGCGCCCAGGACGTAGAGGGATGCCAGTTCTTCTCGTTCCTCCGGGTTCATGCGTAGTGCCTGAGAGATTGCCTGAGCTGCATCATGGCGCGTCGGATGCGGCCCTTTACTGTTGTTAGCGGAAGGGAAAGTCTTGAAGCGATCTGGCTTTGCGAAAGGCCGCCGAAGAAAGCAAGCTCGATGGATTCGCGCACCTCAGGAGCGAGGTGTCCAAGCGATTCGCGGACAGCCCTCGCGTTCTCGGAATGCTCGGCGTCGCTAGCAGGCTGGGGGATCGGCGGAGAGTTGTTCTTGGCCTCCGCTTCGGCGGCTTCGTAGAGGCGGAGCCGACGTGTCGTGGATCGGATTCTATCGATCGCCTTGTGGCGAGTAATTGTAATTGCCCAGGCCAGCGGGGCGCCGCGGCGTGGATCGTAATCTGCGGCATCCCGCCAAATTTTCACAAATACTTCTTGAAGAAGCTCCTCTGTGTCCTCGGGCCGATCCAGAATGCGGAGCGCCAGGGAATATAGGATGCCGGAGAACGCGTCATAGACGCGTTCAAAGGCGACGGAATCGCCTTCCGCGACACGCCGCATCACGGCGGGATCGATTTCATCCTTGCTGTCGCAGGGCGAATTCATCGTGAGGATCCCAGGCAGGCTCCCATGAGCCTGCTTAGTTTCCCGATTTGCGATGGCAAGAAAAATAGCAGGAGACACAACGGCACTAGTCGCGCGAGCAGTCACTCCATTACTCCTTGCGCACGCCGCGATCCTTTGGATCCGATGAGATTACTCGTCCTTTCGCTCGCAGACGCAACGGACGGCCACGTATTCGGTCTCCTGCAGAATGAATTTGCGGACTTCCACCTCCGCTCGACGAGCCGGAAATTCCTCGACGAGCATTTCGGCAATTTCGCTGGCGAGCGTCTCGATGAGGCGCCTCGGGCGCGAGCTTGCAAGGCTGGTAACTCGCCGGACTGCCGCATGGTAGTCCACGGTCCGATCGATCTCGTCGCCGATCTCCGCGAAGGAATTCAGAGGAGTGAGGGTGGCATTAACGAGGAGGCGCTGCAGATCCTTGCGTTCGTCATCGGGAACGCCGACGAAGGCGTCGATTTCTAGCCCCTTGATGATGATCAGGTTCATGCGAAGAGCGGGAGTTCCTGAGCGCTTGTGCTCGAGGCGTTTGTGCTAGCCGCGGAACCGCACTTCGCGCACGGTTTTAGCGTCGAAACGGGCTTGCAGTTTTCGCAGAATGTCTCTTTTCCATGAGCGGTCGAGTTCGTAACGCACGGCCGGCTGGATGACCTGCACAATCAACACGCCCTCCCGAATGCTGGTGGGGAGGGAGTGTTCGGCAAGAAAATCGCCCACAATGTCGCGCCACGCCGCACGGATCTCCTGTTCATTTAAGCGTTCGGTGAGACCGAGCTTACGGAGGAGTTTCTTCAGTGCATCGGCGGCATGCACGCAGCGCTCTCGACGCGGCGGTTCTTCAGGCAAACCCCGCCACTCTTCGAGCACTCGCCTGCGAACTTCCTCGATGCGCATCAAAGAAAAGGCCTCCGTGGTTGGGGAGGCCGGGACGGAGGGATCCGGGAAGCCGCGAGACTATTCGCCGTCGTCGCCGATGGCTTCCACTGGGCAGCCCTCTTTCGCCTCCTTGCAGAGAGCTTCCTCTTCGGGGGTCTCCGGCTGCTTGTAGACGTAGCTGTGGCCGCCGTCATCGTCGCGCTTGAAATTCGCGGGCGCGGTCTCACGACAAAGGTCGCAGTCGATGCATTGATCGTCCACGAAGTATCTGCCGGTGACATTTTGCGCATATTTGTTTGCTAGATCTGCCATAGGTATTTCCTCCTCCGTCGCCGCAAACTACGGTCCCATGTGCGGATTGCAATCGTTTTTTCAGGGCCCCGCGCGGTGATCGCGCGGCGGCACGCTCGAGTAAGCCAATCAGAGCGGCGCACCAACCGGTTTTTCACCTGCCGCATGGCGAAGGCAGGGCTCGTTCCAAGGTCTCACGTGTATGTCGGCAACGGGAAGTTTTGCCTTTCAGCGGCAAAATGCAATGCTAGCAATTGAGCTTGGCGGAGGAATTGTTTTCTCAACGCACGCGATGGGTCCTGGATTGGACCGTTAAAAATTGAGGCCATATTTGACTGCTCATGGAAACACCCTTGCTCGATCCTGTTCTTCCGGTTGAAGGCCGCCACGTCTTGCACCTCTTCTTTCGCGTTGATTATACGTCGTGGGATTTGCTCGAGGGCAGCCAGAGGATCGCTGCCAAGACGGCCCTCGCGTCCCTGGTTCAGGAAATCCGCGCCACGCCGGCAACGCAGCTGCTTACCTTCAGCATCGTCTCACCCAAGGCGGATCTGGGATTCATGCTGCTGACGACCGACCTGCACACGGCGGACAGCTACGCTAAGCAGCTCGCGCTTGCGCTTGGGCATGGCATTCTGACGCCCGAATTCTCATGGCTTTCGATGACCGAACGCAGCGAGTACACGACGAGCGATGGCGAGTACGCCCAGCAGCTCGAGAATGAGGAGAAGGTCGTCGCCGGCTCGCCGGAGTTTGAGGAGAAAATGACAGCATTTCGGACGCGCATGACCAAGTACCTCAAGGACCGGCTCGAACCGAACCTGCCGGACTGGCCGGTCGTGTGCTTTTACCCGATGTCCAAGCGCCGGGGCGGGCCTGGACAAAATTGGTACGCACTGGATTTCGCGGCTCGGAAGAAACTGATGGGTGGCCATGCCCGTGTCGGCAGGACCTACGCTGGACGTGTGCTTCAGTTGATCACAGGCTCCACTGGTCTCGATGACATGGAATGGGCGGTTACGCTGTTTGCGAAGACGACGTCTGAAATCAAGGCCATCGTTTACGAAATGCGGTTTGATGAGGTGAGCGCGCAGTACGCGGAGTTTGGCGAGTTCTTCATCTGCCTTCAGATGCCCCTTGATTCGCTCTTCGCACGGCTGAACTTGTAACCCGAAGACGGCGGCCCAAAATGATCGAAAAAGTTCATCGCTTGGAATCCCTGCTTCGCGGGCATGCCCCTCTGCTGGTTGCTTATTCGGGAGGGGTCGATAGCACTTGCCTGCTGGCGGTGGCGCATCGCACGTTGGGCGACGCGGTTCTTGGAATGATAGCGGACAGTCCCAGTCTTCCCCGCAAGGCGCTCGCCTCGGCGCTCGATGTCGCGCGTTCTCTTGGCGTGGCCGTCGAAGTGATCGCAACGCATGAGTTTGAGAATCAGCTCTACGTCAGCAATCCGCCGAACCGGTGCTACTTTTGCAAGGCGGAGCTCTTTACCCGGATGGAGGTGCTGGCAGCCGAACGCGGATTTTCCGCACTGGCGTATGGCGAGAATGCCGATGACCCGGCGCATCTGCGGCCGGGGTCGAAGGCCGCCTCGGAGTTCGCTGTGCTCGCTCCGTTGAAGCTTGCCGGACTCACGAAGGCGGACGTTCGTGACCTCTCGCGATTCCATGGTTTGCCGACAGCCGATCTGCCGGCCCAGCCGTGTTTGTCCTCGCGCATTCCCCACGGAACGCCCGTGACGCGCGAGGCTATCGCCTTGGTCGAACGCGGAGAGGAAGCCGTGCGCTCGCTTGGGTTTCGAGTATTTCGGGTTCGTTACATTGTTCCATCCGGCGCACGCGTGCAGGTCGCCCCGGACGAGATGCCCGCGCTGTTCCGCGTTCGCGACAGGCTATTTGCTGTCTTGAGGCATGCGGGGTTTGGTTCCGTCGAGATTGACCCGAAGGGGTATGGCACTCCTTCGGCATAACGATGCCTCGGGGGGCGGACGATGATCAAGGTTCCCGACGCATTTGGCGCGCGGATCGGCGAACACAATCGAAGCTGCTGGATTGCCGCGGCGCTCAGCCTGTCGTGCGCAGCGCTGGCTTGGACGGCCGCAGGAGTTTTTGTATCTCAGCGGAGTCCTTCTCTTTGAAGTTCGTGCCTCAGAAACGCCTGAGCTTCCGCAATGGTTCCATCCCGTGGCGTTCTGCGGAGTCGCCGGCTCGTTAGCCGGCGCCATCATCGGCCGTCGATCAGGACGTTTCAAGCCGCCTCCGGACCGATCGATCATCGGATGGCATTTGATTGCCGAGGTATTCATGTTGCCTGCGCGCGCGACATTGTTGGTCTGGGACCACCTTAATGCGCGCATTGTGCTCTCCCGGGCCGAGCGCGAGGAGCCTGGAGACTCGTGCGCACAATATCGAAAATGAGGCGGGCGGACGGGTCTCTGCTGGCTGGGGAATTTCCGGATTCAGCCCGGCTCGCGAAAATGCTCGAGGCGCTCCAGTTTGCTGGATGGATCGGCCTGTATCGCGGCGAGGAAGATTGGTATTATCGCGTGCGAAGCGATCAAGAGCGAATCGTCAACTCACTCGCGACAGGCGCGTAAGCCGTCAGGAAACAAGTTGAGGCTTTGAAACCGCGGGCGAGGGGGAGCGACGGGCCGTTTGTGCCTTCCGGACCACCGAAAGCGTCACGAAACTGACCTCCGCCGCGACGAAGAGCAGCGCCCAGCCAAAACCACCCGTCCCAAAGCCGTAACTGTGCAAGCCAACCCCAAGGACAAAGTTTACGCCGTACCAGGCCATGAGAACTCCTTGAAAGGCAAGCACTGAGCCAACCGCCATGCCAAAGCCCGCCCACCTGCCGGCGATGCGTCCGTGCAAGACAATCAAGTATCCCAGCAAAGTGATGAGTGCCCAGGTTTCCTTGGGATCCCAATCCCAAAACCTTCCCCAGGAATAATTGGCCCATACGCCACCAAGAATAGTCCCAGTTGCCAGAAGCAGGACGCCGACCTGCAAAGTGCGATAAAGGTAATTGTAGAGGGATGCCTCGGGCTTTGCCCCTCTGATGACTTTACCCAACGCGATATGTCCGATCCCGAGCGCCAGCGCGAATGCGGCGTAGCTCAGCGTGATGGTAAGTACGTGGGTCGTGAGCCAGAAATTGTCGCGCAGGACGGGCACGAGCGGATTGATCGAGCGATCGAGCGCCAGCGTCTGGGTATCAGCCAGGATTAATGAGACCACCGCCACAGGCACGGCACCAAGCAGGAAGTATCGGCTTCGATAGATCGCTTCAAAAACCAGCGCGAACAGAATCGTGCCGAATGCCACCCACACCACGGACTCGTACATGTTGGTGACCGGCGCACGATCGGCGATCGCGATCCGCGCGGCGAATCCCGATATCTGCAGCAGGAACCCGGTCCCAGCCAGCACCCACGCCGCCGCATACCCGGCCGGACCGAGCCTGGAAAGCAGCAGCACGATCCCGGCCGCCGCGTAGCACATCCAAGCCCAGCGGAAGGGATGCGCCTTCTGATACAGTGTCTCGAGCCCAATTTTCCAGTCAGGCGGCTGAAACTGCGGTTCAACGGAGGACCATTTAACCCGAAGCGCCTCGGCCTGCCTAGCGAAGGCGCTGTCATCATTCGATATGAAGGCTTCATGCAGGGCGCGGACGTCATCAGCCGTGCCCGGAACTGGCAACCACTGCGCATCGGCCGCTCGCGAATTTGCGACGAACCGAAAAGCGGAGCCACCTGCAAGTGATTCAAATTCGGCAATTCGGAACCCAACATCCGCCGCCTCCTTCGGCAGGCCCTCCAGCCGTTGATTGCCAGGCCGTGCCCGCAACGCCTGGGCCTCATTGAGCAGTTTCACCAGCTCCTTGCTTGAGGCTAGTTCCTGGTACGTAAACAGCTTTCGAGATTCGTCCAGGCCCGTGGCTCGTTTGAGGGGCTTGTGATTGACCAGAATGATGGGCTTTTGCTCCCAGCCTTGTGGAGCCAGCCAAAGCGAGGTAATCACCTCCCTGGCGCTCATCTTCCTTCCATCAATCGTCAGAGACGTCCTCCCGGAGATCCCGAGAAGGGACTCCTCCGCAAAGACTAGAAATGGTTTCTTCCTACCCCCTTCCTGCACCGGAATCCGATCCAGTGGCGATAAATCCAACGCACATGCCACCTGCAACGCAGCAACCAGGACAAGGAAACAGCGGATCATTCGCGCTAAAGTTTGGCGCACTTGCTAGCTAGTGCAAGTCGTAAGAGAAAACCAACTCCCGCGCATAAAACAATGCTTGGCGGACCTTCTTTTCACTTTCGCGTCCCAGATCCAGTTGCTTCGGGCAAATTCTACCCCTCTGTTGGGGAATGCCCCGCGCCTCAGGAAGGCAGACGCGCATCGCGCGCCTGATTCGAACCTGCCACTAGAACGGTCCACCGGACGCTCGGACATCTGTAAATGATGGAAAATTCAAAAATCATTTAAATTAATGTTGACGATATAAGTTTCCCTAATATGAATACGGCCCCAACAAGGAATGGCAAAGGAACTAAACAGACAATGTCGCAAGGGCGGGATCGCGGGAACTGCGATCGGCCCATGGGGCGTCGTTCTGAACACACTGGGGGTTCGTGATTTTATCGCAACTGGCTAGCGCGCGTTTGAGCTGCGAACCTGGTCGGGATTTTCATTTTTGGAGGGAGCGCACACCGAGTGCTTTTCCTTGGGGCCGGTGCCGGTGGTGGCCGCAAGTATTCCGCGACCGTCGACGCACTTTCTGTTGTTCGCCGAGATTTGCGACAAAGGCTTTCCGAAGCACGGGCCGAGTCTGGTTTGTCTTCGTTGCGAGTCGTTCTGCGGATTCAAGGCGCACAGCAGCGATCGAATTCGACTGCGAGGCGGTTTCTTATGGGAGCGGTTTCGATCCGAAAATCTCATTTGGGTAAAACTTTCACGGACGAAGGCGGCTTTAGGGTTGCAACGATTTTGCAAAGCGCGTTAGATGGCACAATGCGGCCGATGAACGAGATCGCACGGATTTTCCTAAGCAGCAACCCGTTCCAGAATCCAGGCAATAGCAATATAGGAACTGGCCATTGAAAGCACGCATCTTTATTCTCGGAGGGGCCTCCGCGGTGGCCCTCGTCGTTGCACTAGCGCAGACGGAGGTCATTCCCACGGCCAGCCCCGCCCCAGCGCCTACTGCCAACCCGGCCCCAACGCCTTCTGCCACCGACGAATCGCGGCCCACTTCCGTGACCACGCCCACTTCGGACGCGGAGATGAATGCGGCCGGCCAGCCGTTGGCTCCGCAAGAACCCGGTGTAAGTCCTCGAGCCGAAGCGGAAGAGACGGTGTTGCCTGAAGGAGTTGCCGACGAGGTGACCCTTCAGGAAGAGCCAACTCGCAAACGGTGGCGGATTGTTCCAGTATTTGCTGCGGGGGTTGTCTATGACGACAACATATTCGTCACAAATACCGATCGCGTATCGGACCTCATTTGGACAATCTCGCTCGGGCTTGCCTTTGAGTTGGGCGATTTTCGTGGCGAGAATGAGAACTATCTCGTCGGTCAGTGGCTTGGCATTCCGACCATTTATACCCGAAACTCAGAACAGAGCGCCTTCAACCAAAGTGCCTTTTTGTCCGGCCAGTATCGCTGGAACAAGCTTGTCGCACAGCTTGAAACCAACTTTAGCGTGTTCAGGGGACCCAGCCGTCAGGTCAATACAATCGTTTCGACGACGACCTTCTCGAACACCTTGCGTTTCAAGTATGACTATAGCGATAAGACGAGCTTTGATTTGGGATTCTTCCAGTCACTCTCCTTCGCGGAGTCTTTCTCGAGCAACTATACGTATGAGATCAGGGGCGGCGCAGAGTACCAGTTTTTCCCAAAGACACGAGTCGGACTTGAAGGAACCGCGGGTGTGCTCGACTCGACGGGAAGCCCGCTGCAATATTACCAGCAGGGACGTGTACGAATTAGCTATACGGCCTCGGGAAAGCTGAATTTCACGCTGAGCGCGGGCGCTCAAGCGCTCCAGATAGAAGGAGGTGATGAGATAAAGATTTTCCCGGTTTTTAGTTTCACTGGGAACTATCAGCCGTTCGACGGGACTTCGTTTGGTATTGGCGCCTACCGAAGTGTCAACGGCAGCCTTCTGTTCGGACAGGATATCGTTGCGACAGGATTTGAGATCTCAGCACAGCAGCGATTGTTTCAGAAATTTATTGCTCAAATCGCCTGCGGATATGAACATGATGAGTACTTCAATACCACTGACGAAGCGCCCACAGATCGCGTAGATAATTTTGTATACATTCGACCCAGATTGAGTTATTCATTCATTGAATGGTTGACGGCCAGTATCTTCTATGAATTTAGACAGACGTCGTCGACCGAGGCTGAGAGCAGCTTCTACGACAATCGAATTGGCATGGAGATTGCTACTAAGTTCTAAGTTTGTTATCATGGAGTTCAAAAGTTGTCCCGCTGCAATCAACGGAGAGGATGTCTTATACTTTGGCGCATTGAAGCGAAGATATTGCGCGAGTCGGATGTCCCTTGGCATACTATGTAGTCCTACCACTTGGCTTGCCCTCATTTTGGTGCTGTTGATGTCCACCTTTGTGATGGCTCAGCAGGCGCCGCAAGGTCAAGCGGTCCAGCAGTCTCAACCCGATGCGAATTATCGTTTGGCCGCGAATGATCTTGTGGATTTTCGTGTTTTTCAGGAACCGGAGCTCGATGCGGTGATTCGAGTGTCGGGCGACGGCAACGCCATCTTTCCTTTGGTAGGATCTGTTCCGGTCGCAGGCAAAACGATTGCGGAAGCCACGGAGTTGCTGCGCAAGCGGTTCATGAATGGTTACCTTGTCAATCCACAAGTCACGCTGACAGTCCGGACTTATGCGCGCAAGGTATTCACGATTTTGGGACAGGTTCAGCGGCCAGGGTCCTACGAGATTGAGGGAAGCGAGTCGATAAGCCTTCTCCAAGCCGTAGGCATGGCTGGCGGATACACGCGGATTGCTAATCCCGGCAATGTCACCGTGAAGCGGCGCGAGGGCGGCGCCGAGAAAGTGTATCGTTTTAATGCCAAGAAGATGGCAAAGTCAGACTCCGATTCCAACTTTCGCGTCCTGCCAGGGGACGTCATCACCGTCGCAGAATCCATTTTTTAGTCATGGCTGAAATCCCTTCTGACAAACAGCTTTCCGAACTCTTAGGGGGAGGAGAGAGTGAATCCGGTGCAGGCCTGGACTTAGGTTATTATTTGCACCTTCTCAAGCGTTACATCTGGCTCTTTATATTGATCGTGCTCGCTGCTGTGGCGATCGCAGCGTTTCTCGCGCTTCGACAAACGCAGAAGTACCTTGCAACTGCAGTCATTCAAGTAGAGCAGCAGGAGCAGAAGGTTTTAAGGTCCGAGGAGGCCGTAAGGCTCGAGTCGCCCGACTATATGACAACAGTCGTCGCGAGTTTGACCGGCGACTCGTTTCTCGTACGCGTCGCAAAGGCTGCGGGTCTCTTGGACGATCCCTCCTTTATTCCTCCGCGTCCCGAAAGTCCGTATACGGACGCCGAAATTGCAGACCGCATGCGTGGGGTTGTGTCGGCAAGTGTTCGCAAACTCACGCGTCTCATCGATGTCTCCGTTACCGATACCAATCCACAGCGGGCGCAGTTGATCGCGGAGACGGTTGTCAAGGAATTCATGCGCCAGGTCATTGAGCAGCGGATGGCCGCGGGGCGCATTGCGAATGATTTCCTGCGCGACGAAGCCAACAAACTCAAGGCGAAGCTGGAGGAGTCCGAACAACAGCTTCAGAAATACAAGGAAGATCAGAACGCCGTCTCACTCGAAAACGATCAAAATATTACGGTGGAAAAGCTCAAGGAGCTCAACGCTCAGGTGGGTCAGGCGAAGAACCAGCGCATCCGGCTCGAGTCGGATATCGAGCTTCTGCGCTCAATACCCGCGACGGACACCGACCGGATGATGCAAATTCCCAGCGTAAGTGCGATTCCTCAGGTTCAGGCGATCAGCACGCAGGTTGTCAACGCGGAAGCAGACCTTGCGGGAATCCAGAAGAGATATGGGCCTCTGCATCCCAAAAACATTCAGGCCTCCACGCAGATTAAGCAATTAAAGGAGTCTCTTAAGGATGTCCTAAGGAATGCGGGGCAAATCTTGGGAACACAGTACCAATCGGCCAAGGATGCTGAGACCAAGTTGAACGAAGCGCTTGCGGAGCAGGAGCAGGCCGCTCTTGAACTCAACAAGATCGCCATTCCCTATAACGTCCTGCAACGTGAAGTCGACTCGGATCGGGCGATGTATGACGCGGTGAACTCGCGTCTGAGAGAAACAAACGTTTCATTGGGGCTCGAGACGATTCCGTTCCGGGTCGTCGAGGAACCAATGGCCGCAAAGCCGATTGGCCGTCCGTTACTGAAAATGATTGGTCTTGGCCTGTTCCTAGGAATCGCGCTGGGTGCCGGCACTATCTTCGGGTTGGATATGGCTGACAGCAGCCTTCGCTATGTCGACCAGGCGGAAAGCTTTCTCAAGCTTCCCGTTCTTGCGGTCGTATCCGATCTCGAGGGCCACCAGGGCGATCGGATCCCGAGCGTCTTTCCCGATGCGAGCCAAGGCCAGCAGGCGGAGGCGTTTCGAAGCATGCGTACAACGCTTTCGCTACTCGGCGATGAGGCGCATCGCCGCGTGTTCCTTATAACAAGCGCTGTTCCTGGAGAGGGCAAGACGTTCTGCGCATTCAATGCCGCTATGGCCTTCGCAGCTGAAGGTCAAAAGACCGTGCTTGTGGACGCTGATCTGCGCCTGCCCGCCGTTCATCGCATTTTTTCCGATGCCGAAGGGGCTCGGAGGCATTTGGGTCTGGCGGATTATCTCGCCGGAAATGCGGATATCGACCGGATCATAATGGCCGGGCCGCAGGAGAACCTTTCGGTCATCTGCGCAGGAGGCAAAGCCGCTAACCCCGGCGAACTGCTCGGTGCTGATGCTTTTGTTACTCTCATCAAAGCGCTGACTGACAAATTTGACCGGATCATCATCGATTCAGCTCCCGTCAATGCGGTCAGCGACACCCTGCGAATCACCCCGCTTGCAAACTACGTC
>DATDAX010000018.1:0-8120 GCA_036525175.1 Terrimicrobiaceae bacterium
TGACGGAAGATGCTCGCTCCAACCGGTATCCTGGACGACTACCGGTTTGCCTGCCGCGAGGTAGCAGGCACTGCGGCAACTGAACCAACCGCTGTGGGATTTCACATAGCCGTTCTTGGCAATGCTCCACTCGGCTTTGGAGTTTGTCAGGAAGTCGTGGTAGCTTGCGTAATCCGGAACGTGGATGTCCGGCTCGATGATTCTCCATCCGAGGGCCTCTAAATGCTCCGTCGGACGGTTCTTGCCTGGGCCCTGACCCATCGCCAGAACGAATCGTTCGCTTGTCAGCGATGGAAGCTGCATAAAATTCTGAAACTCGATGTCCTTCTGGCCATAGGTTTCCCCTTGGAATTCCTCCGGCTTGTAGCTTGCCCAATTCATGACGGTCGTCCATGCGCCGTCCGCAGTATGGCACGCGCTCGGCGGCATCAAGGTCCGCTGCCACCATTCGAGAGCGATCGGTTGGACGGTGGGACGCCATTGAAGCCCCGTCGGAGGAATTTTGCACCCTGGCTGTCCAATATTGAGGCCAAAGGTAAAGTGACGCTCGTGGGTGCGGACGCGATCGAGATATCCTCGATCTCCGTAAGTCAGCCTGATGTGCGTGAACATCGGATCGCCGTCAAGAAACAGCTTGGACCTTATTCCGGCTGTGACGGGCCGAAGCCAGCAAGCCCCCGAAACGTTAACGAGAACGTCGGCCTCCGCAATCGTTTTCTCGGCCGTTGCCTCGTCCGTAATGCCGTAGTATTTGCCGTCAGCCTCGTTCCTGTAGATCCATCGATCTCCCATGTCGAATTCACGCATGATTCGATCTAAATAGCTGACGTTGTGCGAACAATCGGCGCTCGGTTCCTCCTTCACCGGATCGTACGCCCAGGTGGCGGAGTCCTCAAAATACCAGACATCGTGACCCAGTGCACGGAAGCCAAGCACGTATTGGATGTAATCCCACGTAACGCCCCCAAATGCGTATTGGCCGATCAGGCCACTTACCAGGATACGCATGGTCGCAAAGTGCCTCGGATGGTTCCAGATGCGCCTGAACCGCCCGGCTCGGCCATGGCTTCTGCCGAGGGAAAGACGTGCTGTTCAATGATGCTCAAGGATCGAATCATTTGAAGCCTACGATAACCGCGAGAGGGAAGACAAGCGTGCCAAAACTGGCCGCCTCCGACTACGCTGGACGCAAATCTCACTTCCGTGCGTCTGGTTTCGGTTTTTTTTCTCCAAATGCCGTCTTCGTCTTCCAGGCAGCTCGGGCCAGATAATTGAAAAGGATTTCTGTGTATTAAGTTGCTCAATATAAATTTATTACACATGAAACCAAAGGGCCCGATTTTTTTTATATTTTTTGAACGCGATACGATGCAGACTGTCTAAGTGGTTAACCTCATTAAGTAACTGAATTTTTGCAACCCGACACGAGATCAAAAACGTAATAGAGTAGAGGACAAGACACGATGGCTTTGGAAGACAACGAGACAGGCTTTCAGCTGTATCTGAGAGAGATCGCACAGTTTCCCCTTTTGACCCCTGAGCAAGAGGTAAAACTTGCGCGTCGCATTAAGCGTGGGGACCAGAACGCGCGCTCGGAGATGGTACGGTCGAATTTGCGTTTGGTGGTGAAGATTGCCCGCGACTACGCGAACCTTGGGTTGCCGCTGCTTGATTTGATTTCCGAAGGGAACATCGGCTTGATGAAGGCGGTTGAGCGTTTTGATCCCAAAAAGGGGGGCAAATTGAGCACGTATGCCGCGTGGTGGATCAAACAATCCATCAAGAGGGCCTTGGCCAATCAGAGCAAGACGATCCGCTTGCCTGTTCACTTGGTGGACAAGATTTCGAAGATGCGGCGGGTAGCGATGCAGATGACCGAAGAACTTGGCCGTGAGCCGACCGATGATGAATTGGCGGAAGAGATTGGGCTTTCTTCTTCGAAGGTCACCCAACTGAAGAGTGCTGCCGTCCGTCCGGCGTCGCTTGATCAGCCCATCGGAGACGACGACTCGACCGAGTTCGGAGAGATCGTGGGCGACGATGAAGCCGATGATCCTTTCGAGACCCTACGCGATAAAGACCTTCGTGAGGAGGTAGGCGAACTGCTCGATGTGCTTGATGAACGTGAGCGCAGGATTATCAACTCCCGCTTCGGCTTGGACGGCCAAAAGCCCAAGACGCTCGAAGAGGTGGGTGAGAAGTTCGGTGTGACGCGCGAACGTATTCGGCAACTGCAAAACATTGCACTCCACAAGCTTCGCAAGGCGTTGAGCAAGAAAGAGCGCCCGAAGGTCGAGGCTGTTATCTGAGTCTGGCGCATCGACTGAGGTCGTGACCGATCCAGTCACTCGAGGAATCACGGAAATCAGATTTTGAGCTGTGAACACGGCGCTTGTCTGGTTGCGCCGTGACCTCCGAATCACAGACAATACTGCGCTGGCCGCCGCCGCCGACCACGCGGCCAATGTCGTCCCAGTCTATGTGCTAAGCACCTGGCGGGGAGATCATTGCTGGACCGGTGCGAATCGGCAGCGGTTCTTGTGCGGATGCCTTTCGTCCCTCGCTCAAAACCTGACGGCAACTGGAGCACGGCTGGTAGTTCGAAAAGGAAGCGCTGTCGAAGAGCTTGCGAGACTCGTAGAAGAAACACATGCGAACGCGATATTCTTCAATCGGGATCCCGATCCATTCGGGCGCAGAACGGAGGACCAGCTTGGAGCATTCGGCGAGAAGGCAGGGATCAAGATTGTTGGATGCAAGGACGCGACCATTCACGAGCGTGACGAGGTGCTCACTTCCGCAGGGGAACCCTTCAGAGTCTTTACTCCCTATGCGAGGGCTTGGGCCAAAGTCGGGAAGGCCAAAGCCAGGGGCCGAATTGGCGCTCTGAGGACACCGAATCGACTTTCTTCCCTGCCGTTGCCGACGTTGGAAACGTGGGGATTGAAGCCGGAGGCGGAGGTGTTGGCGCCCGGTGAGAAAGCGGCGCGTGCGCGCATGAAATGGTTCCTAGAGCACGGGTTGGCGCATTATGCCACCGGCCGAAACGCGCTCGCCGGAGAGCTCACGTCACGGCTGTCCCAGGATCTTCGCTTTGGCCTGCTATCTATTCGCGAGCTTTTTGAGAAGTGTCACAAGCGGGAGTCGGAACTCTCGGCATCTGGAAAAAGGAGCGCCAACAAGTTCATGAGTGAACTGGTTTGGCGCGAGTTTTATGTCAGCATTCTCTGGCATTTTCCGGAGGTCCTCGACATGGAGTTCAATCCCAAGTTTCGAGGCATGGACTGGCCAGGAGATCTTGAGCATTTTGATCTGTGGTGCGCTGGTGAAACGGGATTCCCCATCGTAGATGCTGCGATGCGGCAGCTCGGGCAGACCGGCTACATGCCCAACCGCGCGCGCATGATCGTTGCCATGTTTCTCACCAAGGACCTCCTGCTCGACTGGAGGCTCGGCGAGAGCTACTTCATGCAGAAGCTGACCGACGGCGAGATCTCAAGCAACAACGGAGGGTGGCAATGGAGCGCCGGAACAGGCGCCGATGCAGCTCCATATTTTCGAATCCTCAATCCGTGGACGCAGGGCGCGCGCTTTGATCCCGACGGGGAGTATGTCAAAAAATGGGTGCCTGAGCTTCGGAATGTCCCTGCAAAGCTGCTTTTTGAGCCGCCCGCTTCGGGCGAGCGTCTTGCGGCCGGCTATCCCGCGCCAATCGTCGACCACGCGGGAGCGCGTGAGAAGGCGCTGGAACTCTTCGGAAGGTACGGGCGAGCACACGCGGCTCGCGTATAAGGTCCGGCGTCCCCGCCGGACACGCCTTTTGACGCTTTCACTCAAACATGCAAATCGTCGTCGGCGAGTCGCCGAAGACCGTACGCGGGGATGCATGCGCTTCCCAGAATGCCTTTCAGAAATCCCTCACGTATTCGGCGTTTCAAGAAAGAGGGAGCCAGCGCGCCTGCGAGCGTGCCAGTTGCCAGGAAGGTTGACTTTGGCGGGACCGTTCCGCACATCGAGAAGGGACAGCACAAGATTTGTGTCGGCAAATCCGGGCTCCGGGATGTTCGCTTGTCGCAGCCAGCGCAGGACAATCCGACGTCGCAGGGCGGGCGGCAATTCTCGCAAGGTCGCGCAGCAGAGCGCGTTCTCGACTTTTGGAACAAGTGACGCCATCCAGGATTCTTCCTCGCGAAGGATTTCCGCTGCGCGGAGAATAGCTGCCTTGAACGAAGGCCCGAGAGCGCGCTCAATTTCGGGAATCACTCGACTTCGAAGTCGATTGCGTGAGTGCGCAACGTCCGCATTGCTGCGGTCCTCGCGATAGGGGATGCCTTGCTCGGAAACGAATGCGGTGATTTCTTTGCGCATCAGACCAAGCATTGGGCGCACGATTTCGAGTCCATGCGCATGAGCCAGCGGCTTCATTCCGCCCAACCCTGCCGCTCCGCTTCCTCGGAGAAAATTGAAAAGGCAGGTTTCGATCTGGTCGTCACCGTGGTGGGCAAGCAGGATTCTCTTGCAGCGATTGTCCTTCGCGCATGTCTGGAAAAAGGCATATCGCAAGGCGCGTGCGGCTGTCTCGAGGGAGAGTTTTTCCTGTCTGGCGTGAGCCCGGACGTCAGCTTCGCCCAACTCGAGGGGATAGCCCAGTTTCTTGGCGGCGGCATAGACGAGGAAGGAATCGGCATCTGCCGCGGCGCCGCGCATGCGATGGTTCAAATGGCAGACAATCAACTTCCTATACCCGAGGAAATTCAGGGCGAAGAGGAGTGCCATCGAATCGCGCCCGCCAGAAACGCCCACGAGGTACTTCTTTCGCGGCGACCACAAGGCAAGCGCTTCGCGAAGTTGCTCAAGCAGGTCAGTCAATCGCGTCCGCCCCGAAATAGGAGTGAAGAGGCTCCGGGAGGGCAACAGAGCCATCTGCTCTCAGTCCGGTCTCAAGCAGGGCAACGTAGAGCCGTGCCAACGCTGTGCCGGAACCGTTCAACGTGTGGCAGACGCGGTTCTTTCCGTCCTGGCCCTTAAAGCGAAGGCTCATCCTGCGGGCCTGAAAATCAGCGAAGTTCGAGCAGCTTGAAACTTCCAGGAATGCATTTTGTCCGGGTGACCAGACCTCGATATCGTAAGTCTTTGCCGCGCCGAAGCCGAGATCTCCCGTGCAAAGCTCGATCACGCGGTGATGAAGACCGAGGATTTGCAGGACCCTTTCCGCGTCCCGTGTAAGCGTTTCCAATTCTGACTCCGAGTCCTCGGGTGCGCAGATTTTCACCAACTCGACCTTGTCGAACTGATGCATCCGGATGAGGCCGCGCGTTCCGACTCCGGCCGCACCGGCCTCCCGACGGAAGCACGGAGTATACGCGGCATACTTCAGGGGGAGTGATGACGACGGAAGCACTTCCTCGCGGTGAAGATTGGTGAGGGGAACCTCCGCAGTGGGAGCGAGGTAGAGGGCGTCGCGTTCGATTCGATAAAGTTGCTCCTCGAACTTTGGTAGCTGCGAAGTGCCTACCAGGGCTTCAGCGCGGATGAGAAACGGTGGACTTACTTCCTTGTAGCGGTGTTCGCTTGTATGAAGGTCGAGGAGAAAATTGATCAGGGCCCGCTCAAGCCTCGCTCCCTTCCCTTTGTAACAAACGAAACCGCTGCCACTCATCCGTCCGGCACGGTCAAAATCAAGCAGGTCGAGACGGCTTCCGATTGCGCGATGGTCCTCGGACCTTGTGAGGAGGGGTTTCTCGCCCCAGGTTCGCACGACAGGATTGTGTGAGGAATCGGGTCCTGTCGGAACATTGTCCTGTGGCAGATTGGGAAGAACGAGCAGCAGATCTCTTTGCTCTTGTTCGAGGAGCGCCGCCTGCTGGGTAAGCGCCTGCATATCCGCTGCCTGAGAGGTGACTTGGGCTTCCATCGATGCCGTGTCACGACCCTGAGAGCGGAGCGTTCCAATTTCTCGGCTGAGCCGGTTCCTTTCCGCCTGCAAGCCTTGCAGCCGGGTTTCCACATCACGTCGTCTGGAATCGGATGCAAGCACGGCGTCAACAGCATCGTCGATTTCGATACCACGCGTTGCAAGGCGGGCTTTTACGAGGTGTGGATTGTCGCGAAGAAGGCGAATATCGAGCATAGCGTAGGAGACAAATCGAACATGGTTAACACGATTTACATGATGAACAAGAATGCCAGTACCGTAAATTATCCCTCTGGAATCCTTCCAATCTTCCTGTAATTGCTAATTAGTCTCTATGCCCGTCCAATTTCGTGACTACTATCAGACACTAGGCGTTTCCAAGACCGCCACGCAGGATGAAATAAAGAGCGCCTTCAGGAAGCTTGCGCGTAAGTTCCATCCCGACACCGCTCAGGATAAGAAGTCGGCCGAGGAGAAGTTCAAGGAGATCAACGAGGCGTACGAAGTCCTGAGCGATCCGGAAAAGAGGAAAAAATACGACGATTACGGCTCCAACTGGCAGCAAGGCGGCTTTCAACCTCCGCCAGGCGGTGGCTATACTTGGGAGGGACATCCGGGCGGTTCTCCTGATGGAGGCGTCGAATTTCATTTTGGTGGCACAGGATTTAGCGACTTCTTTGAGCAGTTGTTCGGAGCGAGACGTGGGCGCGGTCGGGGATTTGGCTACGAATTCGGAGAGGTGCCGATGCAAGGTCAGGATGCCGAGGCAGATATTCTTGTCACACTCGAGGAAGCCTTGCACGGATCCACGCGGCAGATTTCCTTTCGTCGCGGAGCATCGGGAAAGATCCAGACCTACACAGTAAAAATCCCGAAGGGAGTTCGGGAAGGTCAGCGCATTCGGTTGGCAGGACTTGGGGAATCGGGTGGAGCGGGCGGCCAAGCCGGCGACCTGTATTTGAGAGTCAAGCTCGAGAAGAATCCCGATTTCGAAGTTCAAGCCAACGATATTTTCTACGATCTGGAGGTGCCCGCCTGGCAAGCCGTCTTAGGCGGTGACGTGGAGATTCCCACGCTTGATGGCAGAGCGAAGCTTCACATCCCTCCCGGTTCACAAAGCGGGCAAAAATTCCGGCTTTCGGGCCGTGGTCTTCCCAAAAAGGAGGGGGGGCGGGGCGACTTCTATGCGGTCCTTCGAGCAATTCTTCCGCGCGATGTCAGTAGCCGCGAAAAAGAGCTTTGGGAGGAAATCGCCTCTTTGGAACAAGGTCGCCGTCGTTAGTTCGTTGCCCAAACCACTCCTTGGGAATAGCCTTGGCAGGCATCTCGGCGCCGTGGCTTGTTTGCGCCTGCCTAAGAGGCAATTGGACTGGTTCCTTTAGGTTGCGTCCGGAAGGATTTGCTTGGTGAGCCGCTCGACGCCCTGGCGGGCGAAGTCGCTTGGCGGATAGACATTTTGAGCTTTTAGATACCACGAAAGACTGGAGCCGGGCTGGTTTTTTTGCTCCAGCTCCTCCGCCTGTCGGATCGCGTGGACGAAATCCGCCGCTTTGGTGGTCAGGTTGGCACGAACCTGGTTCAACTTGTTGTCGTCCGGGAAGTTGCGGAATACCTTTTCGGCACTTTCCCAGGCGCCGGCATAGTCGCCGCGCTTTTCAATTTCCTGCGCTTGAATAAGGGCGGTCTCTATGACCTGCATGTCTTCGAGTACTTTGCGCAGTTGTTCCTGCTTTTCGGGATACATCGCGGTCGCTGCGATGAAGCGCATTCTGTCCTCGTAGACTTGCCGATAGTTCTTCTGGCTGACGAGCTGATCAAAATCAACCATCGCGCGGGATTGAACGTCCGCTTGGGAAAAGATCATTTTGGAGACCTCATTGAGCGAGGGATTACGCGGCCAGATTTCGGTTGCGGCCTTCAATTCGGCTTCAAGCGTCTGCTTGTCTCCGCTTACGGCGGCATTGCGCGCCTTTGCGATATGCATGGCGGAAATCTGCTTGGCGGTTTCGATGGCAGCCATGGGCTTGGAGGCATCGAAGTCCTTCGCAGTTTCCCCCAATTGGGTCACCAGTTTCTCTGCGAGGGAGTAGTCTTTAACTTGGATTGCGCTGATGAGCTGGTTCGACTTTTGGACGAACGCGAGCGCCTTGCGCTTGTCTTCGCGGGCGAGAGTGCGGACCTGCGGGAGATATTCGCCAAGCATGAA
>DATDAX010000019.1:0-10782 GCA_036525175.1 Terrimicrobiaceae bacterium
TTGAAATCTTACCAGCCCACTCTGTACCCGAAAACATGGGTAAATGCTTCCCATTCTCCCGCTTTGAACGAACTCCGCGACAATGAGCAGTCCTGCTGAAAACAGTTATTTACCGGTGAAAATTGATACTCGAAAACGACCTCCAGGAGCGAGCGGATTTGTCCGAACTGGCCAAGCGACGCTAGTGCGGGCGGCGCAGCTGGTCGGGGTTGCGCAGCCGCCCGCACGGCTCACCTCGATGGCCGTTTTCGTAAAGGCTGCACCGGATTGAACCTCGTCCTGTCCGCGACAGACTTTGTCGATTAGCGCAGCGGACCGAGTGCGAGGCGTCGAAGCGGCGTCGAGAAGTCAGTTCTGTCGAGGTTCCGCATTGCTTCCGCAACGTCACTGAGACTAAAGTGTCGGGGACATTAGAATGGCGAGCGGAAGCGGCGACAACGGGGCAAGCGGCGGACGTGCGAAGCTTGAATGGGCTTGATCACATCACCATCACCCTGCGTGACGGTAGCCGGTCAAACCGATTGACCGTTCTATTGATCGTGAATGGCGAACCCTTCCAGCCGCTCCTGGAGTACTTTCGTGAGCGAAACTTCTCCCTAGCTTCTGAGGAGATCTACGCGCGGGCTGTCGGCCAATTGATTGACTTCCTTTCGACGCGCGGGCACGAGTTCCAAGAACTCAAACTGCGTCCAAATTTCTTTAATAGCTTTGCACATGCTTTGAAGCACGGCACTGTTGTAGGCGGATTTGATCCAAGTGGTCTATGGTGGGTACCACGGACGTCACATAATGTGAGCCAGCTCCTTGCCGCGGCCGTAGAGGTATCCGACTGGTTGGTGCTGAGAGCCGATGCGACGCCATTGAATCCGTGGCGAAAAGCAAGCGCTGCAGAGCAAATTGCATTTTGGCGCCGCTGGAACCGAGCCACCGCCAACAGTTTGTTGAGACATCTCAGGCCAGCACACGCATTCGAACAACAGCCCCTCGCGAGGCGCAATGCGTCACCCGCGCTGCGAATTGCCAAAGCGGAAGAGCCGCCGCCGGCTTTTCCCGAAGAGCATTTCTCCAGACTACTCTTTGAGGGCTTCGCCCGCCCCGGAAAGGGAGGTTCTGCGCTCCTTCACGTTCGCCAAAATGTCCGCGACATGATGGTGGCCCTCTTGATGCATGGTGGCGGCCTCCGAGTGAGCGAGCCGTTTCATTTGTTCGCCAGTGACGTTTTTGAGAATCCACACGATCCATCGATTGCATTCGTTCGTGTGTTTCATCCTAGCGATGGCGTTATCGAGTTCGAGAATGCGCACGGGATTCCAACAAAGCTGAACCGAGAAGCCTACCTGAAGCTTTATCATGACCGAATGCCGCTCGACCAGGCAGGGAAGCGGACTGGATGGAAGAATAATTTAGTAAATTCTAACGGATTATATATGCCGGTCCATTGGTTTCCGAGCGCGTACGGACAATTATTCCTGCAGTTATTTAGAGCATATCTCGAACATTGTCGCCCTCCGTCCTCGCTGCCTTGGCTGTTTCTAACTGAAAGCGGCCTTCCGATGACAGCAAAGGCCTACGCTCACCAATACGCCGCAGCCATTCGTAGACTTGGAATTCGGGCACGGAAATCCGATGGCACAACTCCTCATGGTCATAGGCATGCCTATGGCCAGCGCCTTAGTGCCGCAAAACAGCAGGGGTTGATAGACGAGAAAATAGTTCAACTTTGCCTTCATCATCGCTCCGTCGCATCTCAACACGTCTATACCAAAGACTCAATCGTTGACATTACCCGCATTCTTGAGAGAGCCAACCAGATGATCTTTGAGACCAGTCAATCGCGCATCGGCGAGGAGAAATTTGGTGCAACATTGACGAATGGGGCCGCGCATTGAAAACTTGCTCGTTCGAAAACTTCAAGCACGTCCGCTCCGATCTGACCGGGCGCGATATGATTATCAATACGAGCGAAACGTTATTTTTGATACCTCCCACGTTTGATCCGCTGGTCGCCAGAAACATCTCAAGATCAACAATCGAGGGCTTCCACACGGCAAAGCCAACGCCCCCGCTTCGACCAATCCTGAACCAATTTCTAAAAGTACACAGCAAGGAAGATTTTGCACTTGCAATCGATGATTTAGTCATTAATGGCTACAAAATTCGCAGCAATACTAATATGGGGCGCATCTGCGATCTATTGATTGCGCTTTGGTCGAATGATTGTATCGCATTTCCTCGAGAATCTACAAAGTACATGGGACGATTTCACGGCGGGGTCATCTTTAGGAACATCAAGGTGACCACACCTCATCCACAGGAAATTATCCAAACCCTGCGAAAGGTTAACTCCTTTCGATCCAAGGTTACTCTAATAAGACGATTGACTTCGGTAATATTCTCGATTGTTGGCGTGAAAGAAGTTGGCGACCTAACGCCGACAGTGGTCGATGGGTCATTGCTTGGAGTCAAAGGCTCACCGTCCTTAGCAAACCTCCTCACAACAGCGATCCGAGATCGTCACGGCGTGGGGTCTGTTACATTCAGTTCGAATGACTATGGGCCCTTCGGAAGACAAGCTGCCAAAACAGACAATGAATTCAAATGGATTATCGATAAGAATCCCGAATTAACGGAGTGGAAAGATCTCGCGCGCGAATGGCTTGATAGTACAATTAAGCGCGACGTAAATCGACGCAGGATCGGCGTCGCGCAATTTCTGACCTATCTTGTCGAACACGCCCACTTACCCCGGAAACCTGCGGATTTCTTAAGCTCGGGAAGCAAAATTGACCCTCTTTTTGGACCGAAAAATTCCAGCGCGCCGATGGTGGCAGCCGTCGGCGAGTATATTGATTGGATCCTGAATACACATTTTATCGCCGACGATGACCACGGCCATCCATACCGTTTGCCAGGCTTCCGAAACCCCGTCTTGCCAACCCGCTATCCTCTTGCAAGACCTGCCGAAACCGTCCGCGATGCAATGCCGACCCGTTTCGTACGTCGGCTGAAAGAGATTCTGGAAGAGAACGACTTCGCATGGCCAAAATCGGCGTTCGAAAAGGGGTCGGACACGATACGGTGGAAAGATCCCATAACTGGCGAGTGGATGACGGTTTGGTCTCCTGTCAGGACGTTTGCGATCCTGATGAAACTTGAGTTGCCGGAACGCACCTTCCAAATCAGAGTTTGCAATTCTGGCGAGGCAGACTTGGAGCGTTACGACCCTGAGAACGATCTCTGGTACCCTAACGCGCACCAGTTGGCGGGCGACACACCCTATTCTAAACCGATGGGACTAGCGCGGAAGATACTCGATCACCGCACAGGAAAAATGTTTACCGGATTGTATTTCAACACCAATAAGACTGGTGATATCGGGAAAGCTCCGGAAGACAGAGGCCACGTTATACCGTGGCAGAACGAACGGGTACTTTCATTGTATCACAATCTTCGCTCATGGCAGGAGAAATATAATCCGATAGAACGCCCAACAAAATGGACAGATTTACGAGAGGACACGATACTTAAAAAATCATCGCAAGATGTTCTGTTAGAAAGAGGTGCAGAAACGTTTTTATTTCGGGATCCCTGTTCCCGATATACTGATCAGCCTCTAGCACATACAAGACTAACGATATTCTGGAACAAGCTTTGCACCGAACTCGAGAACCGCTTGGCACGGGAGGGCGAAACCGCGCCTGGCGGCCAACGAATTCAGTTGGTCATTCGGGGCAAAGACGGAGACGTATCAGGCACGATCTATAACCTTCACTCCTTACGCGTTACTATGATCACGGCGTGGGCGGAAGCAGGCGTGCCTATCGATGTTTTGATGAAAGTTGCTGGCCACGCAACAGCGATCATGACAATTTATTACCAAAAGCTTTCGATTTCTCATGTAACAGATGTCCTTAATGGTGCCTCGACCAAGATGATGCTGAACGAGCAGGGAAATTGGCAGGCATGGATCAGAAGTAAGTCATACGACGATCTTGAGAAACTCGTTGCCTATAATGATATTATAAGCCTTCGGAGCTTCTCCGAGGCCGCCAACGCTTCTTTATCTCGGCGTGATTATGGAATCTGCCCGGTCGGGTGCGGCAGATGCCATGAAGGCGGCTCGCTAGTAGAAGGCAACGTCAACAAGAAATATCATCCGGTCCCTGGAGGACCGCAGAATTGCGTCCGGTGCAGGTTCTTTATCACCGGACCCTGCTTTTTACTTGGTCTCCAAGCCCATTTTGATGAGGTCGGCTTTCGATATCGTGAAGCGAGCAGAGCATACGTCGCAGCTACCACCGAATTTGAAAAGCTTGATCACCTGAGAAAGCGCGCGACGGCCGATGGACGACCGTTTACCGACCATCACCGACTTGAGGTACTTTCGAGTACAGCCGACCAACGAACCCGAGAGGTAGACGAACTGGCACTAACTTGGCACGCTGCATACAATTTGATTCAGCAATGCATCGAGCTGTTAAGACGACCGACAATCCAAGGCGATATTGGAAATAACTATTTGATTACGGTCGGCGCGCCAGCGGATTTTGAATACGCACTAGAACTCGATGAAACTGGAGAACGAGAGTTCGAACTGTTGGATAAGATGTGTCACTCGGCTGTTTTCTTCAGTTTCATTAATCCTCAAATCCCAAATATGTATCGCATGCGCCATTTCGACCAACTTCTTCGTCGTAACGGATTTGAGCCTATATTTTTTGAAATGACGGAAGAGGAAGCCTTTGCAGCAGGAAATACACTCTCCCGCTTTCTTTACACTCGATTTGGTCGCGAGAACGTCAACGGACTTATGACTGGTTCCAACGTGCTCAGAACGCTCGGCGTGGATGCCGAGGAGGCATTCTCATCAAAATTATCCGAAGTAACGGGTAGGAAGATTGACTTCCGCAGCCGTCACAAGCGCATCGATCTCAAAGGGTAAATAGATGAATGATCGGCTACCCAGCCTTTCCGCTCAGCAATCATCCGCTGAGGATCTGTATCAGGACATGCTCCGCGCGGCAGAGCATGCCAGGAGCCGTCAGACGCTCGCAGGCTTGTGGAACTCACTTCAAATGATGCGCGCGGCAAAGGTCGTTGATTACTCGATCGCCCGAGTTGGCAAGTTCTGCGAACAGCATGGTGGACCTAAAAGTCAATCCATAAGGAACAGCAACGGCGCCAAATTTAGGGCGTTAATTGAAGCTTTTGCAAATGACGCTGGAGCGGTAACCCGCAGAACCCCGTCCAAGCCGCGGAGCAACATCGATAGGGCAATCGATCAGATTCAGGATTTGGGAGTTCGAACCGCGATACGGATGACAATCGAACGCGCTAGGCGACTTGAGCGGCAAAATGACGAGCTCCGTTCGGCATTTAAGAACCTGTCGATACCGGCGGCAGCATCGCCCAGCCACGGAACATCGGCACTCGAAGGCGGTTTCATTTCACCTGTAAGTTCCACGGGAAGCTTTCCGCCGCTCGAAGCTCTGCATTTGGAGGCAGTCGCCAAGTTTATCAGCGATGAATGGATACAGTCGCGATTCTGGTCTATTAGTAACGATGGCTCTATAGTGGAGGAAGTGTCCGGATCGGCTTTGATCGCTCCTCCGGGATTTGTGAACGCGTTGCGTCGAATATTGGGGCATGGAGCGCCAACAGAGCAGTAGGTGTGAGAGTTAATTGTCTGAATGCGATCAATGATAGGGACTGTCAGGATTTCTGTGCGCAGGCGGGGGGTTGAACATCAGGCCACAAATGGCCCTGGTGAAGCGCTCCCCGAAGATGACGGCGAACTGGGCCTTGGCCATGACCCATTCACGCGGCCATCTTCCACTCCTTTTCGGAGCGGTTCAACGAGGTAGAGCTTCAACGCGGCCTCTTCGGTCGGGAATTGGCCTCTGGCGCGCACGGCTCGGGGCAGCTTGGCGTACAACATCTCGATGGCGTTGGCGGTGTAGAGGATGCGGCGACGTCGGCCGCGGCCAGATGATGATCTATCTCGGCGCTCAGCGCCCGCTCCACGCGCCAGTGTTTGGCCTCGCCTTAGGGAGAGCAGGCCAAAGGTACATGGTCGGGTCAGGTTGCCGGCTGAAGAGTGGGCTCGGAGCCGTTAGCGCCGCGCCGGAGAGCGCTGGCCATGCCGCTCGTCGCCGCGATGGCGAGGAGCAGGATAGCCGAATAGGCCAAGAGTAGGTCAGGCGCGGATACAACGAAGTTGAATGCCGGCACCGAACCCAAGACCAGGGGCACATACCAAGAGGTCGCGGAAACCGTTCCGAAGACGAGCAGCAGCGCAATTTGCTTGCGTGACAGGCCGGCGAAGAGCGAGCGGCCGACCTGCATCTCGAGCAGCGGCAGGACCGTGTGATGGATGAAGTAGCCGTTGATGGTCAACACGCCGACGATCGCGATCTTCGCCCACACCTTCTCGTTCCAAAGTTTTCCCGGATCGAACACGGCATAATGCGTCAGATACAGAATTCCGGAGACCCACAGGATCGCGAGGCCAGCCGACACGATGCCGGTCATGTATTTCACAATCGCAATCTGATCGGCCTTGATCTTGCCGGAGACGAGAAACTTCACGCTGATGAGGTCGAGAACCGTCGCGGCGCCGAGCCCAAGGATGATGCCGAGCATGTGCAACACTTTGATAGCCGACTTTAACAAGGTTCCAGGCTCGGCATTCACCAGACTGAAGGTGATCGGGCGGGTCACCGACTTGACAAACTTGGCGACAGGCGAGGTCAGCGCACGTACGGCCGGCCGTGCGCCGTTTGATGACGGAGTGGCCTGATGAAATCCCAGGTCGCGGGAGAGAGTGGTATCTCCCGCGACGTCATAAGGGGCCCATTGGCGCGGCAATTCCGGCGCGACGACCGAAAAGCGTGAGGTGCCTCCCGAAAGGGACCGGCTTTCTGTGGGACTTTGGGAATAGGTGACGGTGGCAACCAGGCAGGCGGCTACGAAGACCATCGCGCTGCCGGCGATGCGGAGGGCGCCAAGATGGAGGAATGAATACATTCCGATCCCTTTATGTTTAATCGCTCTTTTGGGTGAGATGACACCAAAAAAAACGCAAAAATACTTCGGCTTACTGACCAAAGGTAAGGAACATCAATGGAGGTAGGCTTAGGCTTTGGCGGCGGATTGGCCGAATCATCTTGCCAACCCCAGAAGGCGATTGGTCTCTAGCCTCGATTTGTGGCAGAAATCTGTACCGCTATCGCGTTATGTCTCGGAGGTGGGAGGCTATGACGGCCACGACAGCAGAGATCGAAGCGCGATGTGGCCGCATGGTTGGCCGACTTGTGCTGGCGTTTCAGCAGTTTGTCCATCCGGCTCCGAGTGAGGATGCCGAGCGCGACTGGATCGCAGGTAGGTGAAAAGCCCAAATCGCCGGAACAGTCGGCGCCGGCGCTGGAGGCTTTGGAATCACCGTGACCACGCCCGCGATTCGGCAGAAGGCTGATGGAACGGAACGGTCACTCGTCGATGACGAGGGCATGATGCGCTACCGCGCCAGTAAGGTCGACTGCGACGCCTGACAGTTGAAGCCGCAGTGCTCGCCCAACATGCCCGCTCGCAAGATCCTGTGCTCGGTCCATGAGGGCGCCCGCGACATAGCCCGGTACATCGCCGCGAACGCCGTCGCATCGCGGCGCGAGCGGAAGTAGGTCGAGATACAATTTGCCCACCTTCAAGCGCATCCTGCGGCACAACCGGAACGGGCCCCAATGTAGGCCTGCGTGAGGGGCGAAAGTGCTTGCCAGCCAAAAGCCGACTTGAGTTATGGGCCCAATCGGCGACTTGGGCGGCGTCCGCGTCGGGACAACCATGGGAGGCAAGCTGCAAGGTGGCCCCCGCCCCATGAAGGCTACTTCAGTGCGTTTTTGATCAGCCACTCGCGCATCTCGGCGATCTCGCGCTCCTGAACTTTGATAATCTGAATGGCAAGATTCTTCGTCGTCTCGTCCTTGGCATGAGCCAGGGCGATTTTAGCCATGTCAATCGCGCCCTGATGATGCGGGATCATCTTGGTCCGGAAATCGATGTCTGGATTGCCGGTGTAGGGCACGGACATGGCGTACATCATCGTCATATCGGCGCCCTTGAAGTCCTTCGTCGAGGCCGCGTCGCCGGCCGCGGGCGTCATAGTTTTGATCATGGCCTGCATGGAATCCATGGCCATCTTGACCCTGTCCGACGGCACAGCGCCGGTCGCGGGCGTCGCGCCATGCCCCTGATGGGACGATTGCGGGAAGGCGGGCCCGGCAAGGGCGAAGAGGATGAGAGTGGTGGGGATCGAGCGTTTCATCGGGTCGGTTCCTTCTGCGGGGTCTGTGTTGTTGAAGCGCGCCTGAAGCTCTTGGCCGTCGGCGAGCGTGGCGGAAGATCACGATGAGGGCGTTCGTACCGAGCGGCTGGGCGAGCACGCCGACCAGCTTGTTGGGCAGCCGACAGCGCCACGGTCGCGGTCCTGTCCGCATCCTGAACGATGACGCGCGCCGCGTTCGTATTCACGGAAGAGAGCGGCTTGTCGCCGGCGTCGATGGGATAGAGGACGAACTCGGTCCCCTTCGCCACATCTCGATATGGTGGCTGGCGACAACCACCACGGATCCGCCATTGGGGCGCTTCGAGACCTCATGAGCCGAGGCCGTCGGCACGAAGCCGACGATGTCCGGGGCGGTGAGCGATTGAGACAACATTCAGTGCAAGTGCAGAATGGTGTGCAAGTCGTACAACTTGCAGCTTGATGGCCCAATCACGCTCTAGTTTGATTCGCACAATCTTCCCTGGCGGAGCGCTCGGCAGGCAGTTGTAGTATGCTATCATCAACTCCTACGGATATGAAATAACCGATGTCCGGCCGGCCACCCGCAAAGCCAGATCGACGATCTGCTGCCCTGGGCCTACGCCCCTCAGCCTCTCAAGGCCGTGGCCTGAACATGGCGGCCGGCGCCGATACCGGATGGTGGCTGCGACTGCGCGACTGGCGCGTCGCATGAAGCGGGACGCTGTGGCGCTCTGGCTCGCGGCCCGCGATCCGCGGACGCCAATCCTCGCCAAGATCGCCGCGGCAGTCGTCGCCTCCTGTGCGCTCTCGCCATCGACCTGATCCCGGACTTCGTGCCCGTGCTGGGCTATCTGGACGACGTCATCATCGTGCCGCTCGGCATCATGTTGGCGCTGCGTCTGATGCCGGCAGCCCTGATGGCCGAGTTCCGCGAGGCGGCAACGCAAAGACTCGACCGACCCACCAGCCGCGCCGGGCTCGCATTCATCCTGGCGCTATGGCTGGCCGCGGCCGCTCTGCTGTTATGGTGGCTGTGGCCGCGGAGTGCCTTCTGACGAGCGACACGTGGCGTGGGGACACCGCTCTGATGTCCGCTGTCAACAATTTGGGCGCAGGTTCGCACCCGCTCGGCTGAGCGACCCTAAATCTTGCGCGCAGGTGGAGGCGAGGCCTGAAGGACGTCGGTGATCAAGCTCTGATGCGCGGGTTGGCTACCGCAGTTCCGAGTGTGCGTCCGGGGCCTTCCCTGTCTTACAGCGGGCGTCGGCCGGAGCCGGCCACAAAGCGGTTGACGGGAGTTCGCCTGCCGTGGCCCCGCCCCCGCCTTCGCGCGAGCTATGGCCTCGTGGTCATCGCTGACGACGAGGGGGATTTAGGTCGACTGGGCCTCCCGCCCGACGGACTACATGAAGCCGACCAGTTCGCGCGCGATGGCCGTGCAAACCACGGTCGTCTTCTTGCCCTTTGCGCTAAGGGTCCGATAGCGCGCGGTCAGCCGAGTCTGCGCCTTCCAGGCGATCTCGCGCACCTCGGGCGTGGTCTGCTCCAGCTTGTAAAGTTTTTTTGCTCCAACCCGAGGCGGATGACGGTAGGTCCAGGCACTCTCGACCAGCATGTGCCGCACCCTCCCGTTGCCGGCCTTGGTGATCCCGCCGCGCTTAACCGTGTCGCCCGTAGAGCGTTCGCTTGGCACCAGACCGAGATAACCCATCAGCTGGCGCGGACTTTCGAAACGCCTCAGGTCGCCGATCTCGGTGACGAATGTTACGGCCACGATCATGTCGACGCCGCGCAGCGCATGAAGCGCCCGCACGACGGGCGCCAGCGACCAGGTCGGTACGAACTCCTCGATAGCCGCCTCGAGCCGCCGCACGCGTTCCTTCGAAATCCGGACCGCTTCGACCATCTCCTGCAGAGCGATTTGATGGGCAGGATGATCGAACGTCTGCTCCTGCAGCCAGATCAGGTAGCGCATGGTCCAAGGCTTCGTCCGCGGGAAGACGCGGCCTTGCTTGAGCATGAATCCACTCACCTGCTGGCGATGGACACGCTGGGTCTCAACCGCGGCGGCGCGGGCGCGGACCAGATCACGCATCGCCTCGTGGCCTTTGTCGGGCGCCCACACCGCCGTGAGCTCGCCCGCGCGCAACAGTCTGGCCAAGCCAACGGCGTCACGTCGGTTGGTCTTGACCCGGTCGCCCGGCTTCCTCGGAATCAGTGACGGCGCGACCACCGTACAAGGATAGCCAAGCGAGGTGATAAGGCGATGCAGCCCGTAACCGGTCGGACCGGCCTCGTAGCAGAAATGTGCTCGATCGCAGCTGGCGGCGATCCGCTTTACCACTCTGCGCATGCTCTCGGCCGAGGCATCTACCTCCCCGACGAAACGCACCTCGCCGCCGCGCTCGCCATCAGCGACGGCGATGGCGTTCCGCACCTTCGCCACATCGATCCCGACAAAAACCTCGCTACAATGCCCC
>DATDAX010000020.1:0-12191 GCA_036525175.1 Terrimicrobiaceae bacterium
CACGCCGCAGCGGCCCTCTACATCACCGGCTTTGCCTTTCCGCTTTCCTCAACCGTCCTTTTTCTGTGCTACCTGGTCACCGGAACATTGCAGAACTCGCTGGGCTCCATCAGCCACTACTATCAAGTGATGACGTTAATGTTGCTCGGCCAGTCGGTTGCTTCCTGGCTATGGGCCGCTTCCTCGAAAAGCCGGCTTGCGGCATCCGTGCTTTCTTCGGCCTCTTTACATTCGTTCACCACCAGGGTAACCCTTCAGGCTCTCGCCGGAAACTACGTTCTGTGCGCGCTAACGAAGCTGGTCAACAGCCAGGGCGCGTGGATCTGGAACAGCCAGTACATGCCCGTCCAATATGCCAAGATCCAGGCCCAGCACTATTACACCACCATGCAGCCCGCGGACCTCGGTCTCGGCGGCGCATTGAACGAACTCTGCACGCAGCACCCGTGGCTGTGCATGCTCGTGTATGCGCCGGGACTAATCGTGGAGCTGCTGACTTTTCTGATGCTTTTTGGCCGTGTTTGGTTGCTCATTATCGGCCTGACAGTCATTGCGATGCACGTGCTTGTCGACATCACGATGAACCTCGGATTTCCTCAACACCAATGGATCTTCTTCCTCTACGCGGTCAATCTTCCGTTCTGGATCGTCAAGGGAATCCAAAACCTCCCCTTGGGGCGGCTGCGCCGGCACCCGGCCTGAGAAATATCCGAAGACGATACGGGATCTTGACGGCGCGGCAAAGCCGTCATGTCTAATACGGCCCGCTATGGCATCTCAACGCAAGCAATTCCCTTTCTCCGATTTCGAGCCAAACTGGCAGTCTCGCTGGCTGGCCGATGCGGCTTTCCGTGCGCCGAACCCGGGGGACGCCGATTTCGATCCCGGGAAGCCGAAGTATTATGTGCTGGACATGTTTCCGTACCCGAGCGGGGAGGGACTTCATGTCGGTCATGTTGAAGGCTACACAGCCACCGACATCATTGCCCGGTTCAAACGGATGCGCGGCTTCAACGTTCTGCACCCGATGGGATGGGACGCCTTTGGGCTTCCTGCGGAGCAATTTGCCATAAAGACCGGCCAGCATCCGCGCGTCACTACGGAGCGCAATATCGCGCGGTTCCGAACCCAGCTTCAATCGATCGGCTTCAGCTACGATTGGACACGCGAGTTCAGCACCACAGACCCCGACTATTTTCGCTGGACGCAATGGATTTTTCTTAAGCTCTACAATTCGTGGTTCAATCCCAGGACCCGCAAGGCGGAACCCATGGAAACCTACGAAGGCGACGACGCGGATAGCGTCCGGCTCGCATATGTGGCTGAAATGCCCGTAAACTGGTGTCCGGCTCTCGGCACGGTGCTTGCCAACGAAGAGGTTGTCGACGGCAAGAGCGAGGTTGGTGGGCACCCCGTCGAGCGGCGTCCGATGCGGCAATGGATGCTTCGAATTACCTCCTACGCGGAGCGGCTCATCGATGAGCTCGAGGGGCTTGACTGGCCCGAAGGGATCAAATTGCTTCAACGCAATTGGATAGGTCGCAGCGAAGGCGCCCTGGTGAAGTTTGGCATCGCGGATCTCGGCAAGGAAATCGAGGTATTCACGACGCGGCCCGATACCCTTTTTGGAGCGACTTACATGGTGCTCTCGCCGGAGCATCCCCTGGTTCGGGAGGTCACGACACCGGATCGAATCGCAGCGGTCGAGGTTTACCAGAGAGAGGTCGGTTCGAAGTCCGATTTGGAGCGCACGGAATTGACCAAGGAGAAAACTGGAGTCTTTACCGGCGCTTACGCCAGGAACCCGGTGAACGACGAGAGGATCCCCATTTGGATCGCCGACTATGTGCTTATGGGCTACGGCACCGGTGCGATCATGGCAGTTCCGGCTCACGACGAAAGGGACTTCGAGTTTGCGACGAAGTTTGGCTTGGAGATCCGCCAGGTCGTTCGGGAGGCCGGCCGCGGAGGACAACCGGATTTCGCCCCTTTCCCCGAGGCGTTGGAGGCCGCGTTTTGCGGTGAGGGCATCGCAATGAACTCGGCGTTGCTCGATGGGCTCCCAACACCTGAGGCGAAGGTCAAGATAGTTGCCTGGCTCGAACAAAAGGGCCTGGGGCGAGGAACTGTGAATTACAAACTGCGGGACTGGCTCTTCTCGCGCCAGCGCTACTGGGGCGAACCGTTCCCTATTGTTTGGAAAGAAGGCCGGCATCGGGCGCTGGGTGAAAGCGAACTTCCCGTCGTACAACCCGAATTGGAGGACTTTAAGCCCACGGGCACCCCGGAGCCGCCGTTAAGCAAAGTGCGTGATTGGCTAAACTATTCCGAGGAGGCGAAGCGTGAGACCAATACCATGCCGCAATGGGCGGGATCGTGCTGGTACTATCTGCGGTTCTGCGATCCAAAAAACCGCGCGCGCTTCGTCGGGAAGGATGCTGAGACCTATTGGATGACCGGAAAGGCTAACTCCGATATGCAAGGCCCAAGAGCCGGCGGCGTAGACCTTTACGTTGGCGGAACCGAGCATGCCGTGCTTCACCTTCTTTACGCGCGATTCTGGCACAAAGTCCTCTTCGATCTGGGATATCTCTCAACTCCGGAACCGTTCCAACGACTGGTCAACCAAGGGATCATCCTCGGTCCCGACAACCAGAAAATGTCGAAGAGCAGAGGCAACGTCGTAAACCCGGAAAACGTAATTGCCGAATACGGCGCGGATTCCTTGCGGCTCTACGAAATGTTCATGGGGCCGCTCGAACAAATGAAACCGTGGAGTATGAAGGGCGTGGAGGGCGTTTATCGTTTTCTTGGACGCGTCTGGCGGCTTGTCATGGAGGAAACACAGGAGGGCGATTGGTCGGTTTCTCCCGAGCTTGCCGAAATCGAGCTGAACAACCGGCAACTGCGCCTGGCTCACGTGACTGTCAAGAAGGTCACCGAGGACATCGAATCCTTTGATTTTAATACGGCGATTTCGCAAATGATGATCTTCACCAACGAGTTCGTAAATTCAAGACCCCGCCCAGTTGCCGGGTTGCGTACGCTGTTGCCTTTGCTTTCCCCTTTTGCGCCGCACATGGCCGAGGAACTCTGGGAACGCCTGGGAGAAAAGTTTTCCGGATTCGAAGGTCGGGCTTCATCGCAGGATTGGCCCCCTTATGACGAGGGACTCCTCGCGGTGGACGAAGTGGAGTACGGCGTGCAAATCAACGGCAAGGTGCGCGACCGCATGCTCGCGCGAAAGGATGCCTCGGACGCCGAATTGGAAAAGTCCGCCTTAGCTACGCCGAAAGTCCGGGACGCCGTTGCCGGAAAGCCGGTGCTCAAGATCATCATCGTGCGCGACAAGCTGGTAAACATCGTGCTCGCAAAATAGGAAGCGGTTCAGGCAGGTTGTTCCGGCAACATCACTCCTCCTTTTCTTGGGAAATTCTTTGCGTGTAGTCTCACCGCGATGGAAGTCCTCGCAGAACACGATTGGCACTGCCGCCGCGAAAGGCACGAAACCCGCGTACGCCGCTGGATCGACCCACGACTCGCCCGCGCCTCAAGGAACGAACGGCATCCCGTGGAAGACTTCCTATTCGAATACTATCCCTATCGTCCCGCCAAACTTCTGCGCTGGCATCCGGGCCTTGGAGTGGCGCTGCAGGGGCCGACCGCGAGCCAATACCTTTCCTGCAAGCATTACCACGAGACACAGAAGGGCGTCACGGTCGGCGCGGGTGAACTTTCGCCGGCGCGGATCGCGTCGATCCAATGGCTCCTTGGCATGCTGCGTCGCACGCGGGAGCGGCCGGCTGCCTTCGGCTGTTTTGGACTCCACGAATGGGCAATGGTCTACGGTGCGGATTCGATCCGTCATGCAAAATGGCCGCTTCGAGTAACGTCAGCCGAGATTAAACATCTCGTCGAATCCCTCGGTCCCAAATGCACGCATTATGATGCATTCCGCTTTTTCACGCCGGCGGCACGGCCTTTGAACAAATATCAGCCAACCCGTGAAGCCACCCCCGTTTTCGAGCAATCAGGTTGTCTGCATGCGAACATGGACCTCTACAAGTGGGCATTCAAACTCGCACCCTTTACTTCCTCCGACTTCGTTGCAGACTGTTTTGAACTTGCGTCGCGAATCCGGGCCGTTGACATGCGCGCAAGCCCCTATGACTTCGCAGCCTTGGGATACTCAGCGGTCCACATCGAAAGCCCCGCAGGCCGCGCCGAATACGAGGAACTGCAGCGGGAATTCTCGCGCCTGGCGTCACCGCTCCGCGATCATCTGATGACGGTTTGCGAAACCATAATCGAGAGTTTCTTGGGGCCCGCGAACCGTCGCGAGAAGAGCGCTCACGCGCATCACGCCGCGTCATGACTATCCCAACTGACGTCCGTTCCTGGGCGGAAATCGACTTATCCGCAATCCGTCACAACGCGGAGGTCGCCCGGCTGAAGATTGGCCCCAAGCCAGGGATCCTGGCCGTGGTGAAGGCGAATGCCTACGGTCACGGGGCAACTCAAGTTGCGGCGGCCCTCGCTGAGATCGTGGAACTCTTTGGCGTGGCAAATGTGCAAGAGGCAAGCGAACTCTCGAGCCTCGGGCGTGACATCCTTCTCTTGAGTCCTTCGGCGCCGGGTGAACGACCTGAGGTTCTCTCTCGGCGCTATATCGCGACGGTTTCAAGCGCGGCGGAGGCCGTCGATTTCGCGGGGGGCCGGGTCAATTTGAAGATCGACACGGGCATGGGCCGTATCGGCTGCCGAGAGCAGGATGCGCTGGAGGAGTTGGCGGCCATTCAACGACTGAAAACAGTCGAAGTGCACAGCATTTCCACCCATCTCCCGGTTCCAGATGAGGATCCCGACTATACGCACTTTCAATTGACGCGCTTCGCACAATTGGCGGACAAGCTGCGAGCGCTGGCACCGCGAGCCAAGATTCATGCCCTTAATAGCGCAGGCATTCTTGGGTTCTCGAACCACGCGCACGACCTGGTCCGTCCCGGTCTCATGCTCTACGGCAGTGCTTATCCGTCGAAGTTTCAGCCGCTCTTGCGCCCCGCTCTGACATGGAAGGCGCGCATTCTGCTGGTTCGTGACGTTGAGCCGAACCAGAGCGTCAGCTACGGCAGGACGTTCATCACACCACATCCCATGCGCATTGCATCATTGGCGATCGGTTATGCCGACGGGTTTCCTCGACAGGCGTCCGGATGCGGCGCCCAGGTGTTGGTCGGCGGTAAGCGCTGTCCCGTGCTCGGGCGCGTGACGATGGACCAGATTCTTGTCGACGTGACGTCATTGTCCCAGGTAGCCGCCGGTGACGAAGCGGTCCTAATCGGTGAGCAGGGAGTCGAGAAGATTCTCGCCAAGGAATTGGCGGAGAAGGCGGGTACGATATCTTGGGACATTTTCACAGGTATTGGCAACAGGTCGCGCAGGTTTTATTTTTGAGATTATTCGTTGATGGCTGGATTATTGGCCAAAAAAAGAAATCGCTCTCACTCCGCATGAGTCACGTACCACCGCCCAAATCTTCGCCTTCGCCGGATCGTCTCGCGCAACTTGACGGCTTGCGAGGCGTGGCGGTCCTCTGCGTGATTTGGCATCATTTCGGGCTTCCCATTCCCAAGTGGCTGGATTTGGGGGCCGATCGCGCCAAGCGTATTCATGGTGCTGAGCGGCTATCTCATCACGCGCTCGCTGACGAAATTGCGGGGCAATGTCTCGTGTGGGGGATTACTTTCGTTCCACGCACGGCGCCTCACGCGTCTGCTGCCAGCCCTTTACATCATGCTTGCCGTTGGCTGGCTGGCAGGGTAAGCGCGATCTGCCAGGATGCTCCACAAAGCTCCAGTGCTGCTGGCCTTGCGTCGGAATCACCGTAGCCATCCCTTGATGGCAAAGTAATAGAGACAGAACATATTCGCCAACAGCGTGAAAAAACCGACCTGTGGGAGCGTCAAGGCCCACGGCGCGCCAAGAATATTCATGCCGAGCAACCCGCCGACAACGGCGGGAATAAGCGCGAGAACGTTTACAACGGCCAGGAGCCGCATGAACTTCGTCATCTCAAAAGAGGCGTTGTTCATGTGCAATTCGATCAATGAAATAATGCCGTGCCGAAGGTTCTCCACCGTGGTGTAGAGAAATTCAATGTGCCGCATCAGCCGGCCAAAGGCACCTGACGCCCCGGATAGGCGCACCTCGCCTTCCTTGATACGCGTCACCACGCCCTTGAGGCGCCAAAGGTCCGCGTAGAGGGCCGAAAGCTCCTGCTTGATCTCATAAGCTTGGGTGAAGAGCGCAGGCCGCGCCTTTCCAATTGGCGTGCGCTCCATTTCACGAAGCTGTGTCTCGCAGCTGTTGATTCGCAGTTCGCTCGAGCGCAGGGCCAGCTCCAGAACCGCAATCACCATGCGCGATGCGAACGGGAACTGCTGCGTCGGAAACTCGCTCTCTTGCGTTTCAATGCGGTGGGTCAATCGCGTCACGGAACGGGAAACGCTCAAGACCGAATCGCCGTGCAAGAGCAAAACGACCGGAGACGCTGAATCGCTCACCGTCTCACCGCGCAACCAAACGGAAAGAAGAATTGTCTCATGAAAGAAGTCGACCCGCGGATAGTTCTCTGCACCAAGACAAGCCTGTAACAGAGGGAGCGGGACGTGCCACATCTTGGCAATATCGGGCAAGTCCGCCAGTGCGATATTCTCAGCATGATACCAACAGGCCGTCGGCCGCTCGCACCAGTTCAATAACTCCAGCCACGAAGCCTCGCGAATGCCTGCCGCCGGATCAAACACCGAAACCTCTTTCAGGACCTTGGGCTCCTCCTGCGCCTGGATGCCCGTATGCCTCACGGTGAGCGCGCCGGCTTGAAGCCCAAAGACCGCCGCAAGCACCACGCGAATGACATTCAACGAAGGCGCAGCCACCAAATTGTCCGGCACCGAATCCAGCAGCGAAGCAAAGGCGATCACGAGCGTCGCTGCGACCAAAAGCCGAAGAGGCTCAGCAATATAAGCTCTCTTCGACTCAGCCAGAATCAATCCCGCCACATATTCGATCAGGAAGACGCCGACAACCATCCACTGAAAGGCCGCAAGCCAGCCCGCAGCTACCGCACCCGTTCGGAAAAAAAGCGGAACGAGCGCGCTTGTGAGCGCGCACAGGGCAAGAAAGCCCATGACCTCCTCCCTCAGGAAACGCCGAATCGATACGAGGTAAGGATCCATAAATTTATGAGAATACCGGACTCAAATCCTGACACGAAGATTTGACGACCGAAAACTCGACATCACGAAAGTTTTCTCTACTGTGCCGCAATCATGCCGGCCCCAGATGCTTCCGACCTAACGCCCGAATCGGCAGCGCCCACGGACATTGCTCCGTTAGGGCGCACGGGTTCGAAGCCTTCCCACGAACTGACGGCACAGGAGGACATCGATGTCGCGAATTGGGAAGCCATCGCTGCGGATCCCGGTTTCAAGGTTCTTCTTTCGTCAAAGGCGCGCTTCATCACTCTCTCTACGCTCTTTTTCATCGCCTACTATTTCACGCTTCCCGTCTTGGTTGGCTGGTTTCCCAACATGATGGCTCAGAAGGTGATCGGCGATGTAAATTTCGCCTATCTCTTCGCCCTTTCGCAGTTTTTCATGGCGTGGATTCTTGCTTTCCTCTACGTCGGAGCAGCCGCTGGCTGGGACCGACAGGCAGCCGCACTCGTTGAGAAGTTCCAAGGGCGCCAGCGGTCTTGAGATGCGAATCATGTTTCCTTCGGGACCGGTGAATCAGAAAGGGCAATCGTCACTGTCGCGCCGTCGCGTTGCGCGCGCTTGTGAGTTGCCGCTCTCGCCGATCCCATAGTTACCCTTAAAGAATCCTTCAGCATGTCCTGCTTCCTTGCCCTTGCCGCAGCGCCGGCCCAGCAGACCCCGGCACTCTTGATGTTTCTGGCCTTTGTCGCGGCGACTTTGGTCATCACCTATTTCAGCGCGCGAAAATCCTCGGGTTCCAGCGCTTATTTCGCAGCCGGTCGCCGAATCACCGGCTGGCAGAACGGCCTTGCGGTGGCGGGCGACTATATGAGCGCCGCAAGCTTCTTGGGAATTTCAGGCATGATCGCCTTCTTTGGCTATGACGGCTTCATGTACTCGGTCGGGTGGCTCGTGGCCTATCTGACTGTTTTGATCATCGTCGCCGAACCACTCCGAAATGCCGGAAAGTACACCATGGCCGATCTTCTGGCTTATCGCCTCAAGCAACGTCCTGTTCGCGCGATGGCCTCCCTGAGCACGATCACAGTTTCCACTTTCTACATGATTGCCCAGATGGTCGGCGCAGGAGCTTTGGTTAAACTGCTGCTTCCAGGCGTCAGCTTCAACTTGGCGGTGACCGGCGTAGGCATCTTGATGATCATCTACGTGGTCTTTGGTGGAATGCTTGCCACAACCTGGGTGCAAATCATCAAGGCGGTGCTGCTCATGGCCGGAAGCATCCTATTAAGTATCCTGGTCATGGGACACTTTGGATTCAGTTTCGCAGCGTTTTTCGAGGCGATTTCCCACGTCACCTACCACGTCAAGGGTGAAGAGGTGACAAGGAACTTCCTCGAACCCGGGTTAAAGTTCGGCGCGGCGGTCACAAATGGCTGGGGTCCTCTCGACCTGGTTTCCCTCGGCCTCGCGCTGGTCTTTGGTACTGCTGGTCTCCCACACATTCTTGTGCGCTTTTATACTGTGCCAGACGCGAAGACGGCTCGCATTTCGGTCGTTTGGGCCATGCTCATCATTGGGTTGTTCTATATCATGACGACCTTTCTCGGATTCGGCGCGGCTACCATTCTCACGCCGGACCGCATCGTCGTCGATGGCAAGCCCAACGACAACATGGCGGCTCCGCTCCTCGCCCAGGCGCTCGGTGGAGAGGTCTTCTTCGCTTTCATCTCCGCCGTGGCTTTTGCCACCATATTGGCGGTCGTTTCCGGGCTGACCATTTCAGCCAGCACGTCCTTTGCGCACGATTTCTATACGAATGTCATCCATCACGGAAAGGAGCGGTCGCCAGGTGAGGAGGTCCGGGTGGCCCGAATCACCGCGTTTGTCGTGGGCGCCCTGGCCATATTCCTGGCTATCCAGCTTCAAACGATCAACGTGGCCTTTCTGGTCGGCTTGGCATTTGCCGTTGCCGCAAGCGCAAATCTTCCCGTAATCGTGCTGAGTATTTTTTGGCGGCGCTTCACAACCGCCGGCGCTGTGTGCGGACTCGGCGTGGGTCTCGCCGCCAGCATCCTCCTCATCATTCTCAGCCCGTCCATCATGGGCATTGACGCCGCCGACGTCCCCGCTGCAAAGCGCCATCTTATTCAGGCCGCGCCGCTCTTTCCCTTGACCAATCCTGGAATTGTCAGCATTCCGCTCGGTTTCCTAGCCGCAATTCTGGGCACGCTCCTCACTCGCGAGCCAAGCGCCGAGGCTCAGTTCACAGAACTCGCCGTTCGCGCCAATACCGGTCTCGGCGCGGAAAAGGCGACACCCCATTGATTCCTCGCAAATCGCGAGTATAACTACCACGGCTCCAAGAAAGCCGTCCGGTCGCCCGCCAGCGAGGATGGCTTCCTGAGGACCAATTACCCTTTTATGTTTTCCCGGCTCTCCGACAAACTTCAGGAGGTCTTCAAAGACCTTCGCGGACACGGGCGCATCAGCGAGCAAAATGTCTCGGATGCGTTGCGCGAAGTGCGCATGGCATTGCTGGAAGCGGATGTCCACTTCCGGGTCGCAAAGGACTTTATCGCTCGCGTCAAGGAAAAGGCCCTGGGCGAGGAGGTTATGCGTAGTGTCACCCCGGGCCAGCAGATCGTAAAGATCTTCCACGACGAGCTTACGGCGCTGCTTGGCGGAGATGCCGCGCCGCTTAACTTCACAAAGCCGGGCCGCATTCTCATCGTAGGCCTGAACGGAGCGGGCAAGACAACATCGTCGGCCAAACTCGCGCGCTGGCTCAAGGCCCAAGGTAAATCACCTCTGCTGGTCGCGTGCGATCTTCAACGCCCGGCTGCCATCAAGCAGCTCGCCACTCTGGGCGAACAAATCGGGGTTCACGTGTTCCAGCCGCAAGCCGGCGAGACCGACGTTCTCAAGGTGAGCCGCGAGGCCGCGATATGGTGCGAACACGAGGGCGGAAATGTCCAGATCTACGATACCGCCGGGCGCCAGGAAATTGACGAAGCCCTTCTCGAGGAGCTTCGTCAGCTCAAGGACGCTCTCGCCCCGCAAGAGGTGCTTCTTGTCTGCGACGCAGCCACCGGCCAGCAGGCGGTAAGTGTAGCCGAGCATTTCCATAACACCCTCGGACTCACAGGAATCATACTTACCAAACTCGACGGAGACGCTCGAGGTGGCGCCGCTCTGTCCCTTCGCGAGGTCACCAAGCAGCCTATCAAGTTCGCGGGCGTCGGCGAAAAAATCGACCAATTCGAAGCCTTCTATCCAGAACGCCTTGCCGGACGCATCCTCGGCATGGGCGACGTCGTCAGCCTCGTCGAAAAGGCCGCCGAAGCCATCACCGAAGAAGACGCCCGCCGCATGGAAGAGAAAATGCGCACAGCGTCCTTCGATCTGGACGACTTCCTCCACCAGTTCAAGCTGCTGCGGCGCATGGGACCGCTCGAAAATGTGCTTGGCATGATTCCCGGCATGGATAAACTGAAAGATTCCTCGATTGACGAGAAGCAGCTTAAGCGGGTGGAGGCGATAATCCTCTCCATGACTCCAAAGGAACGGGCGCGTCCAGACATCCTGAACGCGCGGCGTCGCCAGCGGGTCGCCCGTGGAAGCGGCTCGACAGTGACGGAGGTCAACAATCTTCTTCTGCGCTTCAACCAGATGCGCAAGATGATGAAGAAGGCGGGACAAATGAAGAAACTAATGGCCCAGGCTCGCCGGGCTGGAATACCAGGACTAAGCTGATCGCGCTGTTTTGCGCCGATGCTTTCAACTACCAACTCTTAAATCAGAAGCAACATGGCAGTGGCAATCCGACTCCGGCGCGAAGGCGCTCGCAACAGCCCTTACTACAAGATCGTCGTCGCAGATCAACGCAAGCCGCGCGATGGAAAGTTCATCGAGATTATCGGAACGTACGATCCCAATAAGAAGGGCGAAAATTTCACGCTTAAGCTCGACCGTGCCGACTATTGGGTCGGCGTCGGCGCGCGACCTTCGCTCACTGTTGGCAGCATCATAACCAAAGCCCGGAAGAAGGCCACCGCTTAACCGGACTTTGACGCGTGGAGGAGTTCCTTCTCTTCGTCATTGGCCAACTCGTCGAATTCCCGGACGAGATTGTCCTTACGAAGACCGAAACGCCTGATAGGGTGATCTTTCATCTCGCCGCGCGCAAGAGCGACGTGCCAAGAATCATTGGCAAGGGCGGCCATACCATTCAAGCGATTCGCACCCTTCTCAACGCCTCCGCGCACAGACGTGGCCTGAAAGCAAGCCTCGAAATTCTCGAATGAAAATCCTATCATTCACCTTCGCCCTCGCACTATGCATTGTAAGCTTTGGCTGCGAAATGCATCCCGTGCCCCAGCAGTCTGAGAGTGGCACGGGAGGACATCCTAAGCCGTCTGCCGAGTTGCAGGAGGCTCTTCAACCCGAGCCGGCCAACCCGAATCCCCCGTCGTTCTTCCCAACTCCTAAGCCGAAATAGGCGAGGCACGACCCGTTCGCACGAGCGAATGCTTCATCCTGTTCCCTCGAGCCATGGCACCTGTCCCCCTTTTCCGGCCCGGAGCAATGCTTGCTCTGCCTAGTGCTTTGACCTAACGAGCCAAAAATCCTGCCTCCTCGATCTCGAAACCATTTGTGATGAAAAAAATCTTCGTCATTCTTCTTGCCATCCTTGCCCTTCTCGCGGCCTACGCTGTCTGGTTCGTGAAGGACACCGGGCCCGTGGACGCCGCCCAACTTCTCCCGGCCGAAACAGTCGCACTGGCAAGCATACCCGACCTGCCCCGAACAGCTGCACGCTGGCCAAAGACAATCCTCGCGAAAATTGGCTCAGAGCCGGAAATGAAGGCGTTTCTACAAAGGCCTTTTGAGTACCTGACAAGGGACCGCGGAGGAAGTGAGGCGGCTGGAATCCTCTGGAAACTCAAGCCCGGACGCATTTTCACGGCTGTC
>DATDAX010000021.1:0-19176 GCA_036525175.1 Terrimicrobiaceae bacterium
GGCTCGTCTGCCATGCGCGGACACCAGGAGACTTTTTCTCAACTCACGAATGTGGACATGAGGTTTGGACTTGTTCGCGATGGATCGGGAAAAGAACGCGAACTGACGCAGAGCTCCTTCTCCTCGTTTCTTCAGCAACGCGATGCCGAAGTCAGGCGCGAGGCGTTTCATAAGTTCTACGCGGAATTCAAGGATCATCAATTCACGCTTGCGTCCTCGCTGGGCAGTTCGATTCGCGCGGACGTTTTCGATGCACGGGCGAGGAATTATCCTTCCGCCATCGAGGCTGCGTTGTTCCTGGATGACGTTCCCTTAAGCGTCTACGAAAACTTGATCTCGACCGTTCGGAGCCGCCTCTCGCCTCTGTATCGCTATTTCGATCTGCGAAAAAGCGTCCTGGGCCTGGAGGAGATACACCACTACGACACGTATGTCCCGATGGTAAGCGAAATTCGAACAAACGTGGAATGGGACGGGGCCGTCGAGCGTGTTCTCGGAGCGCTTGCTCCGCTGGGCCCGGAGTACCTTTCCGCGCTGGGTAGCGGCCTGGGTCAAGACCGATGGTGCGATCGTTATGAGAACAAGGGCAAGCGCAGCGGCGCATTCAGCTATGGCACCTATTCCAGCCCGCCTTACATCATGATGAATTACAAATCGGATGTATTTTCCGATGTGTACACCCTTGCTCACGAAGCGGGGCATTCGATGCATACGTGGTATTCGCAGCGGACCCAAAGCTATCAGAACTACCACTATCCCATTTTCCTTGCGGAGGTCGCGTCCACTTTCAACGAGATCCTGCTCACCGAGCATCTGTTGAAAACGACTGACGATCGGATGATGCGGGCCTATGTCATTAACCGACAGATCGACGACCTGCGTGGTACTCTTTTCCGTCAGACGATGTTTGCAGAGTTTGAGCGAGCGACGCATGCGGCTGAGGAGGCAGGCGATCCGCTTACTCTCGAAGGCTTCAAAAAAGTCTATCGCGACTTGCTGGAGCCATACTTTGGACCCCATTTTGTGATTGATCCCGAGCTGGAACTCGAGGGTCTAAGAATCCCGCATTTCTACAGCGCGTTCTACGTTTATAAGTATGCCACTGGCGTTTCCGCAGCTGTTGCGTTGGCTGGGCAGGTCCTTGAGAGTGGCGATGCTACGCGATACCTGAACTTCCTCCGCAGCGGTGGAAGCAGGTTTCCCATAGAAACGCTCGCGGAAGCCGGAGTGGACATGACTTCTCCAGCGCCCGTGGAGGCTGCCCTCCAGCTCTTTGAACGCCGCGTCGCGGAACTTGCAGAGTTGCTTGGTTAAGAACAGAATATTGAGAACAGCACGTATTTAGCGGAACCCGACGCTCCTCTCTAGGCGCAAGGGAGCGGCGCGGCAATTCTCTCCAAATAGCTGCCCTTTCCGGCTGAAACTCGTTACATGACTTCCGATCCCACAGTCTGGCGTGTGCGAAGTCCCGGTGACCTTTCCCTCGAGATGCCGGAAGTTTCGGCAGGAGACGTGCAAGGGGCGGTCGAGAGATCCAAGCGAGCGTTTGGAAAATGGCGACGATTGAGCCTTGACGACCGGAAGGCCGTTCTTTCCCTTTGCCGTGATCGCTTGAAGGCGAAGCAGGAGGATCTCGCTCGATTGATTGCCATGGAGGTCGGCAAGCCGCTTCGCGAAGCCCGTCTCGAGCTGGCTGCTGTCGTTGCAAAGTTCGACCTCGCTTTCTCCGATGCCGACCGATTCCTCGCGGATCAGGACGTCGCCGACGGCCCGTATCCAGCAATGGTGCGGCGGCGTGCGCGCGGGCTTGCGGCTGTCGTTGCGCCATTCAATTTTCCGATTCATCTCGGGCATGGTGCGGCGGTGGCTTACCTGCTTGCAGGCAACACAGTCCTTTTCAAACCCTCGCCGCTTGCTGCGAATGTCGGTGCTGCGTACGCGTCGGAGATGCAGGCTATTCTTCCTGAGGGTGTCTTCGAATTGGTTCAGGGAGGGGGTGCGACAGGGCGCGCCGTTTGCACCCATTCCGAGGTAAGATCCGTTTGCTTCACAGGGTCCATCCCGGTCGGCAGGGCCCTCGCTCAAGAGTTGGCAGCCGACTATTCGAAATCACTCGCGCTGGAACTCGGTGGAAGGAACGCGCTGATCGTCTTCTCAGATGCTGACCTGGATCGCACCGCGGAAGCCGCTGCCGATGGCATTTGTTTGACGACGGGTCAGCGTTGCAACTCGACAAGCCGGATCCTCATCCATCGCGATGTGGAGAAGCAATTCGTCATCAAGCTAATTGATTCTTTGCGTCGATATGTTCCGGGATATCCGGCGGACGAGGCGACCATGCTGGGACCGCTCGCGAGCCAGGCCGCGCTGGAACGTTATGAAAACCTGACTCATCGTTCGGGCGAATGGCTCCTGCGCGGCGAGATCTGCACTGAGGTGTCCGGCAGACGAGGGTACTACGTCAAGCCAGCGATCCTCTCATCCCGGGATGGCTCGGACCTCGGCGAAGAGGAAATCTTTTCCCCCGTGGTTGTGCTGGAGCTTTTTCACGATCTTGACGAAGCCGTTGCCCGCCATGGAGCGACGCATTTTGGTCTCACGGCTTCCGTTTTCACGGAATCGCCCGAGATCTTTCGATCGGCGGGTGAGCGTTTGGAAGTCGGGAACCTGTATTGGAATCTGCCCACGACTTTCTCGCCGTCCACTCTACCATTTGGAGGGTTCCGTGCCTCCGGCAACGGAAAGCCGGGTGCAAGAGGATTTGTTCGCTTCGCCGCGGACGAGCAAGCCGTACAGTGGAAAGCGTGACATTGGAGGGTTTTCATCGGGCAGTTGGGCGATTAGTTTCCCGTGATTCGGAATGAAGCGCGGATTTCTTGAGAAGCTGATCGAGCGCATCGGGCTGGTGCAGCCGGGCGATGTTCAAAATTACCTGGTCGAGATTGCGCGCGAGAAAGGATTCCTCGAAACGATCTTCAACGCAATTCTCGAAGGTCTGATCGTCACAGATCCGGCCGGGCGTATCATCTATCTGAATCGCGCAGCTTGCGGGTTTTTCGGGATCGATGCGGAAACCAGTCTGGGCCTGCCGCTGGGTGAAGTGGTCCGCGGCCTTGACGTTGGGCAGACCTCCGGACCAAGCGAGGCCGTCAGCCGGGATCTCGAGGTCTTCTATCCGGAAAACCGCTTCCTGAATTTTTACGTTGTTCCGCTGATGAGCGAAGACACACACGACGAACTTGCAGGCCGCGCGATCATTCTGCGTGACATTACTCAAAATCGCCGGGCAACGCAGGAAACGATCGATAGTGAGCGCTTTTCGGCGCTCACTCTTCTGGCGGCGGGAGTGGCGCATGAGATAGGAAATCCGCTCAACTCGCTCGACATTCACCTTCAGCTGATGCAACGGCGCATCAGGAAACTGCCCGCCAAGGCTCGTGAGGAACTCGGAGAGTCGATTCAGATCGCCCGTCAGGAGGTTGCGCGACTCGACCATATCATCACGCAATTTCTGCGTGCCATTCGGCCCCAGCCGCTCACCACACGAATGGAGAACGTCAACGTCGTCATCGAGGAATCTGTCGCCTTTTTTGATGCCGAGCTAAAGGATCGAGATATTCTGGTCGAGTTGGAGCTCGATAAGGCTCTCGCCCCGCTCGAGATTGACCGTGATCAGATCAAACAGGCCTTTTACAATATCATTCGCAACGCCTTTCAGGCCATGAAGAGCGGCGGAATCCTGAGAATCCGTTCCGGAGCCGACGAAACCCACCAGTTCGTTTCTTTTTCGGATACTGGTGGAGGTATCTCGCCCGAGAACATCAGTCGCGTATTTGAGCCGTATTTCACAACGAAGTCGACCGGTTCGGGCCTCGGACTGCTCATCGTTCGCCGCATTGTACGCGCTCATGGCGGAGAAGTTATCATCGAAAGCGAGCAAAATAGGGGCCTGACGCTGACAATTCGATTGCCGCGGGCCGACCGTCGTGTCCGATTCCTCGAGCAGGGGTCTGCAGGCGACGGCCGAAATCCGTCTTGACCTTGTTGAAATTTCGCTACTGTGTTGGTGTGGAATCGCAGTCGTTACCTTCAGTTCGTGACTATCCGGAGAACGAAACCGTTAGCCGCCCCAACGCCAATACCGCATATATAGCAATTACGGCCTTGGTTGTTCTTGCCTCAGTTTGCATCCTTTTGCTCACCAACAACCGGGCAGATCTTTGGCCGACCGTAGCGATGATCGGATCGCTTTGTGGCTTCGGTGCTGTCATGTCGTTTTTTGTAACTCGACCCAGGTCCTAGAGGGCCTTGTCGGCTTTTGAGAAGGCGTGCCCGCTTCTGACTGAAGCGAGGGGACTTCGTGCTTCCAAGTCCCTGCTGGGGCGTTTCCACCTTGCCGAATGCTGTCGCGGCAGGTAGGGTAAAGATGTGCCTTCCGCATTGGCTCCCTTGATTGGAGGAATTGTGGGGACCGCAGCCATGAGCGCGCTGCTCCTCTTGCCGCGCTGGCTCGGCATCGGAAAGATCGACGTCATCCCTGCTGTCGGGGCGCTCATCACCGGGAAGACGGAGAACGCGCTTTCCATCGGGTACATCGTCCATTTTGCCTCAGGAATTATCTTTGCCTACATCTATTGGGGCCTCTTGCTTTCGATGAAATTGCCCGCGGTGTGGTGGACGTTTGGGATGGCCGGCTTCATTCATGGCATTGTCGTGATGCTACTGGTTTGCATCGCAGTCATGGAGCATCATCCGATCGCCCGATATCACGAGCGGGGCCCGATGACCGGCCTTGCGCAGCTTTTTGCTCACATCGTTTATGGTATTGTTGTCGGATTGGTTGTACATGCCCTGCAATGAGCTTGGCGTGACATTCTGAGGAGCTTAGCTTTCCGGCGTGATCTTGAATCAGCTTAAGGGCGCGGTGGAGTTTGCTTCGCATCTGCCGCGCTATCGGGAAATAGTCTCAATCCTTTGGAAGTACGGATTTGCGGACGTCTTGAGGCTTGTGGCATTGCAGCGTTTTCTTGGGATCGAGGACGCCACGATTGCCGTTCACGAGGAGGGACTGCTGTCGAAGCCGGTGCCGGAAAGGATGCGTCTCGCGCTCGGGGAGCTTGGCCCGACCTTCGTGAAGTTCGGACAAATCGTCAGCTCGCGACGCGACCTTGTCACGGACGAGTACTATGTGGAGCTCTGCAAGCTGCAGACACAGGTGCCGCCGTTTCCCACCGCAGAGGCAAGAGAAATCGTCGCCGAGCAATTGGGCAGGCCGGTTTCCGAGGTATTTAAGAGCTTTAACGACAAGCCGGTGGGGAGCGCTTCCATCGCGCAGGTTCACGCTGCGCACCTAAAGGACGGCACCAAGGTTGCGGTCAAGGTCCAGCGGCCGAACATTGAGGAAGTCATCGAGCTGGATCTTGCCGTTCTGCTTGATCTAGCCCGGTTCGTGGATCGGCACGTTCCGGAAATCTCCGGCGTCAATCCGATTGGGGTGGTGGCCGAATTTTCTTCAACACTGCGCAAGGAGCTCGATTTCAGCAATGAGGCCATGAACATCGAGCGGTTCGGAGCGCAATTTGTCGACAATCCCTGGATCAAAGTTCCGACGGTCTTTCGAGAATTGACCACATCGAAGGTGCTGACGATGGAGTTCCTGTCCGGAAAGAGCATCATGGATGCTGCCGCTCTCGAGCGAGCGGGGATCGATTCCGCCAAACTCGCCGAACACATTACCGAACTCATTTATCTTCAAATTTTCGAGTACGGCTTTTTCCATGGCGATCCTCATCCTGGCAACATGCTCGTCTTGCCCGGGGGCGTGACTGGTTTGCTCGACTACGGGATGATGGGAACGTTTTCTCCGCCGTTTCGTTCAAGCATCGCCCACCTCATCGCTGGACTCGCGGAGCGGGACCATCAGCAGGTGATGGGTTCAATTCTTGAAATGAGTGAGGAGGGTTTTGCGAGCAATCAAGGAAAGATGCTTTCCGACGTCGAAGCGTTCAGCGAGCAGCATCTCAATCAGCCCTTGCGTGATATCAAGCTCGGCGACGTGCTCAACAAGCTTCTCGAGTTGCTTCGCAACAACCACCTCCGCATGAAGGGCAGCTTCTACCTGGGCATCAAGGCGCTCACACAGGTGGAAGACATCGGCCGTTCCTTGAATCCCGATCTCAACTTCGTCAAGCTCGGCGAGCCTTATGCGATGAGACAGATTGAGGGCAAGTACCATCCCGCGCGGATTCTCTCCCTCGTCCGAAAGCTCTTCGGTGAAGGCCTCGATTTTCTCGAAGATTTCCCGCACGACTTCCGCCAGCTTTATCAGCGCATCAAGCACGGGAAGATCAATATTCCCCTCCAACACAAGATTGACCCGGAGGGTTTCGAGCCGTTACGCAAGACGCTCGACTCAATTGCGAACCGTTTGACGAATGCGATTCTCGCGGCCTCCGTCCTCATTTGCTCAAGCATTCTCGTGCTCTCGGGCCTGCCTCCCAAGCTGGGAGGAGTTCCCATTGTCGGCCTGGTCGGCCTTATCTGGGGGACCTTTATGTGCCTTCGGCTTGTTCTGTCGATCTGGAAGCACGGCGGTCTGTAGCGCGAAGGCCTCGTCGGATGCGCTTGGGGCACGATTTCTGGAAGTCGAGGGATCTCCGGATATAGTATCGGATTATGGACAGCTTCGGACGCGTGATTGATTATCTGCGCATCTCGGTGACCGACCGATGCAACGAGCGCTGTCTCTATTGCATGCCTGAGGGTTACAAGGGTTGGGCGCAGAAAGCGGATCATCTCACAGCAGACGAGATCATTCGGGTCGCAGAAGCGGCCTGTCGCCTCGGCTTTCGAAAATTCCGTCTCACTGGCGGCGAGCCTTGCATCCGAAAAGACTTGGTGGAGATCGCCGCCGGAGTAGCGCGGCAGTCGGGCGTCCAGTCGCTGGGAGTATCCACCAATGGCACGCGCCTGGCTACGCTGGCCCTGCCGTTGCGGGATGCGGGCGTCAGTTCAATCAACATCAGCCTCGACACGCTCGATCCTGCGCTTTATCGCAGGATTACGGGTGGGGATATTGTGGCAGTTCATTCCGGGATCGATGCGGCAGTCGGTGCTGGGATCCCTCGGATTAAATTGAACTGTGTGCTGATGCGGGGTGTCAACGAGAATGAAATCTGGCCTCTTATTCGCTTTGCCGCAGAAAGAGACCTCCCGATTCGCTTCATTGAGCTGATGCCGGTTTCCAACACAGACGTCCTGACCGAGGAGAATTTTCTTTCGGCAGATGAGGTGATGGATCGGTTGTCGTGCGACGACGAACTTCTTGAGTTACAAGATGCGGCCCTCGGTCATGGACCTGCCCGCTACTTTCGGCTTTCACGAACTGGGGCCACGATCGGATTCATCGGCGCTCTTACGGCGACGGACTTCTGTGCCGGCTGCAACAAGATACGACTGACCGCCGACGGGCGGATCCGTCCGTGTCTGGGCCGGCACAGCGAACTCGACCTGCTTGGCACGCTTCGTCGCGGTGAAGGCCGGATTGATGACGTTCTCAAAGAGGCGATCGCCGCTAAACCAAAGGATCACGAGTTCCGGGAGTGTTACCAGCCGGGGCGGCCAATGACTGCGATCGGAGGATAAATGGGTCAGCTCCGCATCCTCTTTTTTGCGTCAGCCCGTCAGGCCGCGGGATGCGATGAGGCAACGATCGCGTGCGAGGCGGACGGCATCGGCGAGGCGAAATTCTGGGAGAGATTGCTCGCGGATTTTCCGGCGCTCGCACCGCTGCGCGATTCGGTCAGGCTGGCAAGGAATTTCGAATACATTGCGGTGGGAGAGCTTTTTTGCCCTGCGGATGAGGCCGCATTGATACCGCCCGTCTCTGGCGGGTAAGTTGCTCCCCGAAGGTCCAACCTGCGGAAAGAGAATGCGCGTTCGAGCACTTGCCGCGGACGCATCTCCGCGATTTAAATAGACCCTTCGAATACTCAGACTCTTCCAGCCGTGGTCGAAGATATCAGATGCAGGTAACGATTCGCTTTACCGACCAGTTGATTTTCGTGCCGGACTCCGCCCCCTGCGACGAGGCGGGCGCAGTAATCGAGTTCCGGGGCATCGTGCGTGGCCTTGAGCGCGGTGCAAAGATCGGCGGTTTACTTTACGAACTTTACGAACCAATGGCCGAGCGAGTGCTGCGGCGTATCGTGGAAGAATTGGGCGCCGAATATCCCTGCCTTGCGTTCCTTGTGGTTCACCGTCATGGTCTCGTGCCAGTCGGAGAAACGTCCATCTATGTCCGAATTGAAGCCCTCCACCGCACCGAGGCCATCAGGATGCTGGAAGTGTTCATGAATCGTCTCAAGACTGAAGTTCCCATTTGGAAATCCGGCAGTGTGCCATGTTGAGTGTCGACGAGGTTTGGTCCCTGATTGATCGGACAGTGCGTCCGTTGCCGCTGGTCCGCATGCCGCTCGGTCAGGTCTTCGCGCGCCGTCTTGCCGAGGAAATCCGTGCCGATTCGGATATGCCCGCATTCGATCGATCAGCGATTGACGGCTATGCGTTGAAGGAAGATTCCGCTCCCGGATGGTTTCGTATTATCGGAGAGGTCAGGCCGGGGATGCCGCCATTTTCCGCGCCGGAAGCGGGGGAGGCCGTGAAGATTTTTACGGGCACGGCGCTCCCCGAATCAGGCGTTGGCCTCGTCATGTTGGAGGACACTGAGACCGATGCGGGGAAAGTAATGATTCGCGTGGCTGCCAACCGCAAGCATGTGCGTCCGAGAGGATCACAAGCGAGGCGGGGGGATGTGCTGCTGCCTGCCGGAGCGGTTGTCACTCCCGGTGCAGTGGCCCTGCTGGCTACGGTTGGCGCCACGAGCCCGCTGGTATCTCCGCAGGCCAGGGTCGTCCATCTGGTGACGGGAAGCGAATTGGTCGCGGCCGATTCGCAGCCGCCGCCGGGCTTTATTCGGGACAGCAATTCTCCACTTGTTGCCGCATTGCTCGCCCAAGCAGGGGCAACTGAAATATGTCAGCGGCACGTTTCCGAGAGTGTCGGCGAGGCCTTGAATGCCCTGGACGGGGAGGACTTTGACTTGCTGCTGATCAGTGGTGGTGCCAGCGTCGGCGCCTACGATGGGGCCGTGGAAATTCTGAGGCGACTCGGATTCACCATCCACTCTTCGAAGGTCAGGAGTCGGCCTGGGAAGCCCCTCATTTTTGCGACGCGGGACGCCTGCGCGGCGTTTGGGTTGCCCGGCAATCCACTATCTCACTTTGTTTGTTTCCATCTCTTTGTCCGACGGGCGTTGGATGTGATGGCCCGCCGCGTTCCGCAAAGGATGCTTCGCGTTCAGATTGACGGTGAACGTCCGGAACCCGATCCACGGGAAACGTGGTGGCCTGCGAGAGTTCGAGCCGAGGAAGGCCTGTTGATAGCCAGGCCCCTTCCATGGAAGGACTCGTCGGATTTGACCGGACTGGCGCCTGCGAATGCCTTGCTTCGAATCGGCGCTTGCGTCACGAACGGACTGGTCGAAGCCCTGCTTTTTGGCAGTCTCGAGACATGAGCGAGTTCTCCCATCTGGGACCGGAGGGTTCCGTGAGAATGGTCGATGTCGGCCACAAGCCGGAGCAGGAACGAAGGGCAATCGCCGCGGGCCGCATCGTCTGCCAGACGAAAACCATCGAAGCGTTGAGGCGGCAGGCGCTCCCCAAGGGCGATGCTCTCACCGTGGCTCGTGTCGCGGGAATTCAAGCAGCCAAACTTACGGCCAATCTGATCCCCCTTTGCCATCCTCTTCCCTTGAATCATGTCGCCGTCGACTTCGAAGTGGGAGAAAATGATATCTCGATACGATGCGAAGTCGCTACGCGATCTCTCACCGGCGTCGAAATGGAAGCATTGACGGGCGTCGCGGTCGCTGCTCTCACCCTCTATGACATGATGAAGTCTGCGGATAAGGGCATGCGGATCGAGGGAATCGAACTGGTCAGCAAGGTCAAGCAATGAAAGTCGCGCGGCTGACGATCAGTGACAGGGCATCTGCCGGAATCTACGCGGACAAGGGAGGTCCAGAGGTCGAACGCGTCTTTTGTGAGGTGTGGAGAGAGCCTGTGGAGATCGTTTCGCGGATCATCGCGGATGAACGCGAGGAGATTAGCCGGACCCTTGCGCTTCTCGCTGACGAGGAACATTGCGACTTGATTCTTACCACCGGGGGGACTGGCCCCGCGCGGCGTGATGTCACCCCGGAGGCGACGCTTGATGTGATTCAAAAGGAACTGCCAGGTTTTGGGGAGGCTCAGAGGGCACTCTCATTTCGCAGCGTCCCGACCGCGATCCTTTCGCGAGCGACGGCCGGTGTGCGTGGCAGATCACTTATCGTAAACCTTCCCGGAAACCCCAAAGCCATTGCAGAATGTCTTCCACCGCTTGTTCCCGCCATACGTGAAGCCCTGCGGCATCTTGCGGAATGACACCGGCGGAAACCTCATTTGCCAGGAAGCCGTTGCCTCGGTGGACGATGTAACCCCGGCAAGCCCCAGTCGAGTTCAACTCGTACGGACTTTTGCTAAATCTTGTTGATGACCTTATGCAGTGTTGACGCGCTTTCGCTAAGGACCTCCCCGAGGGTAGATGATGCCTTGTTGAGAAGGCTGTGTGCCTGATGCTTTGCCTCCAGCCGGGTCGTGCGGGAAGTTTCAGCTCCGCTGCGAATCGCCTTTCGCAGGAGACCAGCTGCCTTATCAACGAGCTTTAGAGCGTCGTTGGCGAGCGCCTCCTCGCGCGGCCCGACAGGGCGCGACTTTTTTGCTGCCGTTGCGCGAGACCTTGTCTTGCCGGCGACGGGTTTTCTGGCGGTGGTTTTCTTCTTGGTTGTGGCCATGAGACAATCTTACCCGGAAGCGGGGCGCTTGCCAAGAGGCAGCGCTAAGGCAATTATTTGACGTAATGGAAGCCCTAATTGACCTTCTTCAGAAAAATGCCCTTACCCCGCGTGAGGATATAGCGCGGATGCTCGACTTGACGACTGAACAGGTTGAGGAGGAGATATCGCGCCTCGAACGCGAAGGGGTGATCCTCGGCTATCAAACAATCATCAACAGGGAGAAATGGGATACCGATATCGTCACCGCTGTCATTGAAGTGAAGATCACGCCGGAGCGCGACGGCGGATTCGATCGCATTGCCTCTCGGATCGCGAGGTTCGAGGAGGTGCAAACTTGCTACCTTATGAGTGGAGGATACGATCTTCTCATCATCGTCGAGGCAGAGAGTCTTCGAGGTGTCGCCGCCTTTGTCGCTGAAAAACTGAGCACGATCGGAGCCGTGCAATCGACGTCAACGCATTTCCGACTTAAGACCTACAAGGAAAACGGAGCTTTCCATCATTTTGAGCAAACTCCCGAACGCCTGTCAGTTTCGCCATGAGCATTCAAATTGCCGACCGCGTTCGCGATATTCCGCGATCGGGCATCCGCGACTTTTTTGAGATCGTTCAGAGCATGAACGATGTGATCTCGTTGGGAATCGGCGAGCCGGACTTTGCGACTCCATGGCATATCCGGGAGGCAGCGATCTATTCCCTTGAACAAGGGCGCACCGGATACACCTCCAATCTCGGTCTGCCCCGTCTTCGACGCGCGATTGCAAAGTATGTCGCTGAGCATTTCGGAGTGCATTACGAGCCGCTCGGCGAGGTTCTGGTTTCCGTTGGTGTATCGGAGGCGATCGACGTTGCGTTGCGAGCCGTGCTGAACCCTGGTGACGAAGTGCTCTACCACGAGCCATGCTACGTTTCCTACAGCCCGAGCGTGGTCCTTGCCGGTGGGGTGCCTCGCGCCATTCCGACGCGCGGAGTTGATCATTTCGTGCTTCGTGCCCAGGCTCTCGAACGGGCCATCACGCCACGCTCGAAGGTCGTGATGTTGAATTTTCCCACCAATCCCACGGGCGCCACAATGCCGGCCGACGAGCTCGAGAGGATTGCTGCGGTTTGTGTAAAGCATGATCTGATTGCGCTCTCGGACGAGATCTACAGCGAGTTGACGTACGACTCGGTGAGCCACCCATCGCTGGCGGCACTGCCTGGGATGAAAGAGCGCACGATTCTGCTCCACGGCGTTTCCAAGGCCTATGCGATGACAGGATGGCGGATAGGGTTTGCTTGCGCGCCGCAACCGGTGATCGAGGCAATGATGAAAATTCACCAATATTCGATTCTTTGCGCGCCAATCATGGGACAGGAGGCTGCCATTGAGGCGCTCGAGCGCGGTGAGCAGAGCATGCTGAACATGCGCCGAGAGTACGAACTGCGCCGCAACTATATTGTCCGTGGCTTGAACGAACTGGGTCTCGAGTGTTTCAAGCCGCGCGGCGCATTCTACGTTTTCCCCAAGATCAGCTCCACGGGTCTGACGAGCCGCGAGTTTTCCCTTCAGCTCCTGCGGGAAAAAAAGGTCGCCGTCGTTCCAGGAAGCGCGTTCGGTCCGAGCGGTGAAGGTCACGTTCGATGCAGCTATGCCACTGCGCTCGAACAGATAAAAATAGCCATCGAAAGAATTGGAGAGTTTTGCAGCGAGCTGAACGCCAGAAGGGCCGCCGCATAGGCACGCGCGCGTTCGTTGAGCCCTTGTCTGTCCGGCTGCGTTGTCAGACGCATGCTTTGTATTTTCTATGGGAACCACTTCTTCAGCGGTCCTTACGATACATAGCTTTTATTGGATGTTCGTCGAGGACGTTGGATTCGATGCCACCGAGTTTCGCAGGGTCATAAAGTTGGATTCCAACATAGTAGAAGATCGGACATACCGGCGCCTGCTCGGCAATAAGAACACCTTCAGCTTTGCGAAGAATCTCAAATCGCCTTTCGGGATTTGTCTCCCTGGCGGCATCCGCAATCAGCCGGTCGTAGGCAGGGTCGCTCCAGCCCGTGCGATTGTTGCCATTGCCGGTGACGAACATGTCGAGAAATGTATTTGGATCGGGGTAATCTCCGACCCAACTGGAGCGGGCGATCCCGTAGTCCAGGGAGGAAAGCGAATTCAAGTAGACCTTCCACTCCTGCAGAGCCAGGTTGACCTTTACTCCCAAATGCTGGAGCCACATGGCTTGCAGCTCCACGGCGATGTCGCGGTTTTGCTGACTTTCGTTGTAGAGAAACGTAGTGAGGGGAAAGCCCTTCCCATGCGGGAAGCCCGCTTCCGCGAGAAGCGAACGGGCCGCCACCGGATCGTAGGACAACCCGTCAGGAGATGCATAACCCTCAATGCCCGGCGGCACGAAGCTGGTTGCCGGCAATTCCCCCGCGCGAGTGATCTTCTCAACAATTCTGCGCTTATCCACCGCCATCGCAAAGGCGCGGCGCACCCGCGCGTCGTCAAATGGTGGTTTGGAACAATTGAAGCGAAGAAAGTAAATGCCGAGAAAGGGAGCCGAATGGAAGGCAGGTGTCCTCTTGAGTTCGTCGAGAAGGGCGTTGGGAGTTAGATTCTTGTCCACGATCAGATCGGCCAGTCCGCCCGCATAGAAATTGAATGCGACGGTAGCTACGCTGATCGGCAGGGCTTCGACGCTTTCCAACGCGACCTTTTTGGAGTTCCAGTAGTTGCTATTCTTGCGAAGGCGGATTCGTTCATTGATTCTCCAGTCTTCGAGCACATAGGCGCCATTTGAGACGATCTTGCCCGGCTTTACCCAGTCGTCTCCGAATTCCTTGATGCGATCCACGGGCACAGGCTGCAAAGGGGGCGTGGCGCAAAGATCAAGAAAGAACGGCGTGGGATTCTCCAGCGTCACTTCGAGTGTATGATCGTCCAGCGCTCTTACGCCCACCTGAGAAAAATCGGTGATCCTGCCTGCGGCGAAGGATTCCGCGTTCTTCACATAAAAGAGCTGGTAGTTGTAGCTCGCCGCAGTCTCTGGCGACAGCGTTCGCTTCCAGGAAACCACAAAATCATGCGCCGTAAGCGGGCGGCCGTCGCTCCATTTTGCATCCGGTCGGATCTTGAAGGTGTAGGTCTTGCCATCCTCGGAAATCGTCCAAGACTCGGCCATTCCAGGGCCGGATTTTCCTTGTGCATTGAAAGTCGTAAGTCCTTCAAAGAGGGCATTGACGATTCGCCCCTCGGGCTGGCCGGTGATGATGGAAGGATCGAGCGTTTCGGGTTCGGCCCCGTTAACGAAAATCAGGTCGGCTCGCTTCTGAGCAGGCCCGCAGCCAGCCATTGCACATAGGAAAAGAAGGCCGAGCAGACGCGGGATCATCAGTAATCAATGGAGACAAGATCGTCCATTGCCGCAAATCCCTTGTTGCAGCACCGCCCCGATTCCAACTTACAGGAGTTCGGCGATCTGGACTGCGTTCAACGCCGCGCCCTTCAGCAGTTGATCTCCGCAAACCCAAAACGACAGGCCGTTCTCCAGCGCCAGATCAATACGCAACCGTCCCACAGCACACACGTCCTCGCCAGCATAGTCGAGGGGCATGGGATAAACATTGTCGGTGGTATCGTCGCGCAGTTCGACTCCGCGGAAACCCTGGATGGCCTCCCGAGCCTCGACCAAGGTGACCCGCTCATGAAACTCCGCGCTCACCGCCACGCAATGAGCCCGAAATACGGGAACCCGAACGCACGTGACGGATGCCTTGAAGGTTGGAACATGCATGATTCGCCGTGCCTCGTTCTGCAGCTTCATTTCCTCCTTCGTATAGCCGGAAGCCAGAAACGAATCCACCTGAGGAATGACATTGAAGGCGATCTGATGTGGAAAAACCTCGCGCTCGATAGGCTTCCCGCTGATTACCGCCTTGGATTGCTGTCGCAACTCTTCCATGGCAAGAGCCCCGGCTCCCGAAACAGCCTGGTAGCTCGACGCAAACATCCGATTCACGCGAAACTTCCGGTGCAACGGATAGAGCGCCATCAACGTTATTGCGGTCGTGCAGTTCGGATTTGCAATGATCCCGCGGTGGTTCGCGATGTCCTTCCCATTGATTTCGGGGACCACCAACGGCACCTCTTCCTGCATCCGGTGTGCAGATGAATTGTCAATGACGATCGCCCCCGATTGCACGGCAATGGGCGCATACTCAAGTGAGATGGCGGCACCAGCGCTGAAAAACGCAAGGTCGATATCCTCAAAGGAATTTACGCCGAGAGTTTGGACAGCGAGCTCCTGGCGACGGAACTTGAACGTCTTGCCCGCCGATCGCGCGGAAGCCAGAAGCTTGACGGACGCAGCGGGAAAGTTCCTCCGCTCCATCACGTGAAGCATTTCGATACCAACGGCGCCAGTTGCGCCAACGATTGCAACTCGATATTGTCGGGACATAGGGAGAGAACATAATGAGTAACATCTCGTCCAAAGATGTCCACGTTCCAATGCAGCTTCGCATCGATGCAACACGTCAGATTCTTGAGGTGCTCCGCGATGGCGCGGTTTGCAAGTCCTACCCTGTATCGACTTCGAAGTTTGGGCTGGGCTTTGAAAACGGAAGCAACAGGACTCCGCTCGGACGCTTCGTCGTAAGCGAGAAAATCGGCGCCGGCGCCACAGTCGGTACGGTGTTCAAGAGCCGCGCGCCCACAGCTGAAATCGCGTCCCAGGGCGGTCAGGAGGACCTTGTTCTCACACGCATACTTTGGCTGGCCGGCCTCGACGCGGCCAATGCGAATACAAGGGACCGCTTTATCTATATTCACGGAACGAACCAGGAATCCCTGCTTGGCACTCCAGCCAGCCACGGTTGCGTGCGTATGAGGAACGCCGACGTCGCCGAGTGCTTTGAGGAAATCTCTGAAGGCACTCTCGTCGAGATTGTTGTGTGATGTTATTCTGTAAATAGAAAAACAATAGTCACCCTGTGAAGTCATGCGCGCAGGGTGACTTCAGCAAGGAACTCGGCGCCTGCGGGACAGATGTCGGAGAGTTCGCAGTGCACGCAGTCGGGTTTGCGGGCAAAGCAGCGGCGACGACCGTGCCAGATGAGCCAGTGGCTGAGCAATGTCCACTCTTGGACTGAGAATAGCTTCATGAGGTCTCGTTCAATTTTCAGGGGATCACTGTGTTCTGTGAGGCCGAGTCGCCCAGAAACGCGCGTGACGTGAGTATCGACGACCACTCCCTCCGCGATGCCGAATGCGTTGCCCAACACAACGTTGGCCGTCTTGCGTCCGACTCCGGGAAGCGCTGCCAGGGCCTCAAGCGACTTGGGGACACGGCTTCCGTGTTCAGCCACGAGCTTTGCGGCCATGGCGCGGACGTTTTTGGCCTTGTTGCGGTAAAACCCGGTCGAGCGAATTATTCTCTCGAGTTCGTCCTGCGATATCTCGGCGTAGTCCTCGGCTTTCCTGCAGCGAACGAAGAGCTCCTTGGTGACAATATTGACGCGCTTGTCGGTGCACTGCGCTGACAGGATCGTAGCGACGAGCAGCTCAAGGGGGGTTCGGAAGTCGAGTTCACAATGGGCATCGGGATAAATCCCGCGAAATCGACGTGCGAGTTCACGCGCTCTTGCGGTGCGGGTCATGCATGAAATCTAGCAATTCGGACTGAAGCTGCTCCTCCAGAAAGAGGCTTCCGGTCATTTCAGCGTATCCAGAATATCCTGAATCGATACCCGGCAGCCACAAGTCAGAAAGTCGCCCCCGCCATAGTACAGGTCAACCGTGCCATCGGCGTTATCTATGAGTCCGCTGTGAAAGATGATGTTCGGCAGCAGGCCTCGCCGCTCATAGTGCGTCTCCGGGACAAGAAAAGGCTCATCCGAGCGCGCGATAACCCGCCAGGGCTTCTCCAAGTCGAGAAGAAGCGCACCTGTGCAATAGCGCGTATTCTCATCACAGCCGTGGTAGAGTTCCAACCAACCCTCGGGAGTTCTGATCGGGGAAGCGCCGGCTCCAACACGCTCGCAGTCCCATTTGCCCGGACGCGGACCGATAACCGCTTGATGATGTCCCCAATCGAGCAGGTTCTCAGAGGACGCCAGCCATATAGCCAGATTTCCCAGATGCTTAACCGCTGGTCGGTGCAAAGTATAGTGGCGTCCGCCGATCCTGTCGGGGAAAATCGCCACGTCCTTGTTGTCCGGACCGAAGATCACGCCCAGTTTCTCGAACGTCTGGAAGTCGTGCGTTCGAGCGAGACACGTTACGACACCGAGCGCGGAAACTCCTGTATAGTTGACGTAATAGGTGCCATCCAGCCTTGCGATACGAGCGTCTTCAATTCCATAAGTTTCATAGATGTTGGAACCTGTCAGGGTTGGGTCGGAACTAACCGTGAAATTCTTTCCGTCTTCCGAAGTTGCGGCGCGAAGATGGCTGAGCGAGGTGAGGTAATTCACGCCTCGGTACCTGATGACCCGCGGATCGCTTGCGTCAAGTTCCGCATCATCGAGCTTGTAGCGCAGGACTTTCAGCTCGCCGGTTTCCTCGTCAGTGATCACGGTGGAAAGGTAGCCTTTCTCCTGCAGCGGGCGCTCGGCGACTCGAATGAGAAGGAGCTTTTTACCATTGAACAAGGTCGCCCCCGGGTTGAAAGCGCAAAGAACTTCAAAGTCTGGACGAGACGGTTTGACATCTCCCGGGGCTACCAATGGATTGTTCGGAAATCGATGGATCATGCGGTTGAGCGGTCGGCGATCTGCCTATTCGGTGGGTTCGTATGATAGCAGCTGCTGGTCGCCTAGAGTCCAGCATCCATCGTCGGTCAATCGAATGCTTTCTGCGGCTGGATGGAAGTCACCGACCTAACCGTCGGATAAGCACGTATTGTCTTGGAGAACTTTTTAGCGGACGGTTTGAACACACGATCGTAGGTTTTGGGATCCATGCGAGCGAGGCCGAACAAGGCTTTATATCCATAATGCCACTCGTAGTTATCCGCAAGAGACCAGGCAAAATAGCCGCGGACATCATAACCATCGCTGATGGCGCGCCCCACAGCGGCAATATGGTTTTGCATGTACCATTCGCGCTTTGAATCGTCGGGAGTCGCGATTCCATTCTCGGTGATCATCATGGGTTTTCCATAGCGATCTCCAACTCTCCGGATTTCCTTGTAGAGGCCGTCGGGATTGATGCGCCAGCCCATCATCGTGAAGTTATGGCCACGCCGGTACGGTTCAGCCAGCAGTGAGATCGGGCCCGGGGCCTGAGAGTAGTAGTAGTTGATGCCAAGGATGTCGCAGACGTCGTAAATGCGGTCCAAGTGATCGACATTTCCATGAATCATCGTCTCAAAAATGGCACCTCCGGGATCAAGCGGCGCGCGTTCCCACCAAGGGAGCGCTTCCACGCTCATGACCTTGGCCATTGGCTTGATTGACTTGATGCGCGCCGCAGCATCGCGAAACATTCCTGTGCTGGCATGGATGGCTTTCCAGTAGTGACCAAAAGCAAGGTCCATACCGGGCGGCCACACTCCGACGATATAAGCCGTGGTGATCTGACCATTCGGTTCGTTCTGCGGCGCGTAGTAGTTGGTGTAGGGAGCGGTCGCGCGGACAACGCGATCCACGTAGGCGTTCCAGCGCGTGCGTGCCTGTGGGTGCAGCCAGTTGGATTCGCCCGGTTTCTTCTTGTCGTACAGCCATGACGGAAACGTGAAGTGCCAAAGGCAGACAACGGGTTCAATACCTGCGGCCTTCAGGCGGCGCGCCATTTCAACGTACTCACGAATCACCTCCTCGTTGTAGACGCCGGGTTTCGGCTCTACGCGGGGCCAGGAAATGCTAAAGCGATAGTGCGTAACGCCGATTTTTTTTAGCGCCTCGAGATCCTTATCGAAGTGCGTCCAGCTGTACAGAGCATTGCCTTTGGGGGGTGCCTTGCGTTGTTCGATGAGGATGTCCCAATCTGAGTAAAAGTAATCCTTGTCGCCTGGCCTAACCGCGGGATCCTCATACTGGTAGCTACTTGTCGAAATGCCCCACGCGAACTTTTGCGAGAGACGTGGAGAAGATCGCGGAGGGGCCGGTTCAGGGCCCTTCCCAATGGGACCGAGAGGATTGATACAGCCTGAGACCACCGCGCAGACAACGGTAGCAACCAGCACACGGAAGGAGGGCCTATTTATGTAGGTAACATTTGGTGATTCCATGGATAGTGCGGCTTTCTTACAATAGGGCAGGGCGTTGATTCGAAATCTCTGACGCGCCGTGTG
>DATDAX010000022.1:0-8499 GCA_036525175.1 Terrimicrobiaceae bacterium
CTTCGCGGATGCGGAACGAAAAGGCGACGACGATGGGCGCCCCAAAGAGTCGATGGTCGAGGCCGTCGGCAAGACCGTCGTCGACCTGATGCGGGATCTTTACGAGCAAGTTTCCTTTTTGGGGCAAACCGCGGTGATCTCTCTGAAGATGATGCGGAGGCCGCGCGAGTTGCGTTGGCAGGATTTCTGGGTGACATACGAGCGAGCAGGGGTCCAAGCGCTGGTCGTGGTCGGATTGATCTCTTTCCTTACGGGTCTTATCATGGCGTTTCAGGCAGCGCCGCCGCTACGCGAATTTGGTGTCGACCTTTTCGTGGTCAATCTGGTGTCTCTGGCCATGCTTCGCGAATTGGGGCCGATCATGACTGCAATAGTCCTGGCGGGACGAAGCGGATCGGCCTTCGCGGCGGAAATTGGCACGATGAAGGTGAATGAAGAGATTAACGCCCTGACAACGATGGGACTCGACCCTGTCCGCTTCCTTGTTGCACCGAGAGTCCTGGCGGGCGTGCTGGTGACACCTGTCCTGACCATATATGCCGACCTTGTCGGTGTCGGGGGCGGGCTTTTCGTGATGATGGGGCGCGGCTATCCACTGGTAACGCTATGGCGGCAGTTAGTATCTGCCGTAGGAATCAACGATCTGGTTGCCGGCCTCATCAAGGCATTCGTGTTTGGCGCGCTCGTTGCGGGGATCGGGTGTCTTCGCGGACTTCAGACCAAGTCGGGTGCCAGCGCGGTTGGCATTTCTACAACGCGCTCGGTGGTGACGAGCATCTTTCTTATCGTCGTAGTCGATGCGATTTTTGCTGTTGTATACTACGCCATCGATTTCTGATGGAGGAGGATGCAATTATTTCAGTCCGGGGGCTGATGGCAACCTACGGGGAGGACGTGATCCTGAAGGACGTCTCCTTTGATGTGAAGCGTGGGGAGATATTTGTTGTCCTCGGAGGGTCCGGCTGCGGAAAGAGCACCTTGCTAAAACATCTGATTGGACTGTATCCCCTGGCGTCCGGAGAAGTCCTGATCGAAGGAGGCAACCTTGCCACCGCGGCTGGCGTCGAGAGGCAGCGAATCTTGCGTCGTTTTGGGGTGGCGTATCAAAGCGGAGCACTCTTCGGTTCGATGACGTTGAGCGAGAACGTGACTTTGCCGATTGAGGAGTTCACGCGACTGCCAGTTGAGGCTCGGGATGTGGTCTCATGGATGAAGCTCAAGCTCGTTGGCCTGGACGGCTTTGGCAGCCACCTGCCCGCAGAAATCAGCGGCGGTATGCAGAAGCGCGCGGCCATCGCGCGGGCGATGGCGCTCGACCCGGCCTTGCTTTTTCTCGATGAACCTTCCGCGGGTCTCGATCCGGTAACGTCTGCAGAAATTGACGCCCTCATACTCAGGCTTCGGGAGGGTCTCGGAATGACGTTTGTCATTGTCACCCACGAACTGCCGAGTATCTACGCGGTGGCGGACCGTGTCATCATGCTCGACAAGCGCAAAAAGGGAATCATCGCTGAAGGACGTCCTCAAGACTTGCGCGACCACTCGGACGACCCGTACGTTCGCCACTTCTTCCGCAGGGAGGCCGAATGAGCCAGAAGCCAAGCTATTTTCGCATCGGACTCTTTATTTTGGTTGGCCTCGCGATCCTTACCGGTGGCCTCATCGCTTTTGGTGCAGGTCAGATGTTTCGTCCACGCATTTATATCGAAACCTACGTGGACGGCACCGTGCAGGGCGTGGACGTGGGGTCCCCGGTCAAGTTCCGGGGTGTGCCGATCGGGCGGGTGAGCAGCATCAATTTTACCTTCAACGAGTATGGAGCCTCAAGCCAGGTGGACCGCTTCAACTACGTTCTTATCCTCATGGAGATCGATCACGAGATGTTCCCAGGGATGTTTAGCGAAAATCTCACACCCTTGATTGAAAAGAACGTTCAGCAAGGTCTGCGAGCGCGCATTGAGCCGCAGGGGATTACCGGAATCAACTACGTCGAATTGGACTACGTAAACGATCCAAGCCAGTTTCCCTCGCTCGCAGTCGACTGGAAGCCGCATTACTACTACATCCCGTCCGCGCCTGGTCAGCTCACCAACATGCTCGACTCCATCAATAGTATCATGCGCCAGGTTGAGCAGCTCAACATCAGCGGAATGAGCAAGTCCATCATGGAGTTGCTGGAGAATCTCAACAAGGCAGTGACCGAAGCCGAAATCGCAAAGATCAGCGCGGACCTTCAGACGCTGCTCACCGAATTCCGTGATGCGCTTAAGGCGGCGAATGTCGGTGAGCTAAGCGACGACGCGCGGCGGATGATCGAAGGCCTCGAGAAATCCAATACGGAACTTCAGGCGGTTCTAAAGAATCTCGAGCCCGCCACGCGAATCAGCGGTCCGCAAATCAGGGCGCTGGTGGAGAATCTTGCGACGGCCAGCGCGAACTTCGTCCAGTTCAGTAACGAGATAAAGCGCAGGCCCTCATTGTTGCTTTGGGGTAGCCCACCCAAACCGAAGCCCACCCCAACCCCACGGAAAAGGCGATAGCGACGGGAACCGCGTCGCATTTTCGCAGAGTTGCACTTATTCCATCTGCAGCGGCAAACCCGCGGCCAGAGCCAAGCCGGCCGCCTTGTCGAGCGTTTCCTGCCACTCGCGGTCGGGAACCGAGTCCGCCACGATCCCGGCCCCCGCGTGGAACGAGGCAGCCCCCTTCTCGAAGATCGCTGTTCGGATCGCGATGGAAAATTGACTTTCTCCGTTGTAGCCAAAGTAGCCAATTGCACCTGTGTAAATGCCGCGGTGATGCGGCTCGAGTTCGGAAATGATTTCGAGGGCCCGCTTTTTCGGAGCGCCTGAGATCGAACCGCCGGGGAAGCATGCACGCAGCGCAGCGAGATGCGTGACGTTTTCCCGAAGCGTTCCCGTCACCGTCGAAACAAGGTGATGGACCTGTTCATAGCTCTCCAGCTTCAAGAGCTCAGGGACAGTGACACTACCGTATTCGCAAACACGGCCGAGATCGTTGCGTTCCAGGTCAGTGATCATGACGAGCTCCGCGATTTCCTTTACGGAGGTTATCAGATCGTAGGCGTTGCGCTGGTCGCGTTGCGTGTCTGCCCTTCGAGGTCGCGTTCCCTTGATGGGGCGAGTTACGATCCGCCGGCCGCTGAGCCGAAGAAAACACTCCGGTGACGCGGACGCGATCTGCGTACCTCCAAGATCGAGGAATGCCCCGTAGGGCGCGGGTGAATGATGTCGAAGCGCCTCGTAGAATGACCATGCGTCCGCAGGAAACTGCGCATCGAAGGCATGAGAAAGGCAAACCTGGTAGATGTCACCTGCAGCAATGTAATCCTGCGCCGCCCGAACCATTTCCTCGAATTGGATTCGTCTGAGCCGGGCACGAAACGAAACCCTGGGAAAATTTGGCATGCCTGCGCCACCGGGAAGGTCTCGGGAATCGTGCCATCTCGAAGGTCCATGAAAAAAAATGGCGGGTTTTTGGTAGAAGCCGAACCTGAAGTTTCCGTCAAATCCGATCCACCCGATGGCGGCCCCCTCTGGAAAACCCAGATCTGCGCCAGGCTTTCGCCTCGCTGCCAACTCGCGTTCCAGTATTTCCCAATCGGACGCGTCTCCCTCAAGAATCAGATCGGGTTCCCACGCCAGGAGCGAAATGGAATCGGCAGTGGCAAGACTGGATTCGAGAAATACAAAGCCCTCGCGGGTGCGCGTCGCGCGCGCCACCTCTTCAGGTGCCAGGCATACGGCATACGGTGCATCGCCAGTTCGTCCCCGCATCATGTCAAAAAATTCCCCAAAGTCCGGGCTGCGTCGATGTTCTTCTGCTTGAGCAATCGGCCAAGGGCTGCTTACCTTCATTGCCTCAATGTGGTCCATCCTTCGATTGTTCGTCGTCTTTTTGGTTTCCGCGGTGGTCTTGCTTGCGCAGGAGCAGCCCTCTCCGACGCCTGCCGCGGAAGTTTCCCCGTCACCAATTGCTCCGTCAGCTCTGGAGGCGCCCCCGCCGACTCTCGGGCCCGAGCCTGGGACCTTTCCCTCGCCGAGCCTTGTGCCGGCTCCGGATGCTTCGCCCTCACCGAGCCTCGAGCCGGTTTCTGAAGCGACTCCCGAACCGTCTCCCGAATCTGTTGCGAGCCCTACTCCGGCCGGAAGCGACCTCATACCGATGGAGGGCGGGGCTCCTTTGGACACCGGGGATATTGCTCCCACTCGCACGGATGAAGCGATGCCGGACGAAGCCTATACGCAGCCCGACGCCCTCATTCCCGACCAAATGCCGCTTGCCCCCCCGCCCGTGCCGGTCAGTTTTGAGAGTGCCCAGGAAAAAGCGCGACAGTTGAGTATTCGCTATCGGGAAGTTAGGGTTCAGGCCGAGAAAGATCCCAAGGTTGTCAGCCTCCTCGAGCAGGCCGGACGGGCTCGGACGCTTGAAGATCAGCGTGCCGCCATGCGCGAGTACTATCGCCTTCTCTTCAAAAAGATCGCTGCCATGGACAAATCCCTCGCTGAAAAATGCAAGGTGATGGAAACTGCCTATATCCGGCGGCTTGCGCAGGAAAGACTTGAACCTACAATCCCTCTAAATCCGCCTCCGACTCCGGAGCCGTTGAATTAGACTAGACATTCAACGTCGAATAGATCTCAGTTGACGCTCCAGCCCATACCTATCGCATAGCGCACCCGTTTTTAGCGCTGAGCGTTTCAAATTTCCCCATGCTTCGCAGCTCACTCGAGTTGAAAATTGTCAGCGGCTCGGCCCATCCGCGTTTGACGGCGGATATATGTTCGTACCTCGGCGTGCCGCCGTGCGATGCGACGGTAAGTTCATTTCCTGACGGGGAAACCTTTGTAAAGATCAACGAAAACATTCGCGGCCGCGACGTTTTCATTGTCCAGCCGACCTGCCCGCCCACCAACCAAAACTTGATGGAGCTGTTGATCCTGGTGGATGCCGCCCGGCGATCGAGTTCCGCCCGCATCACGGCGGTGATCCCATTTTTCGGCTATGCACGCCAGGACCGAAAGGATCAGCCACGCGTACCCATCACCGCGAAGCTGGTGGCCAACCTCCTGGCAGCCGCCGGCGTTCAGCGCGTGCTGACGATGGATTTGCACGCCCAACAGTTGCAGGGATTTTTCGACATCCCCGTAGATCACCTCTATGCCCTTCCGGTGCTAATCCAATATTTGCAAGACCTTGGCCTTGGGGATCTTGTGGTCGTATCTCCCGACGTGGGCGGAGTGAAGATGGCTTCCGCCTATGCCGAAGCTCTCAAGGCGGGTCTTGCCATCGTTGTAAAGCGCCGATTGAGCGCCACCGAGATTGAGGCAGTCACCGTAATCGGCGATGTTGAGGGAAAGAATGTCATCCTTGTGGACGACTTGACCGAAACCGCAGGCACGCTGGTGGGGGCAGCCCGCATTTTGCGGGATCAGGGCGCACGTGATATTTACGCTGGCGTTTCACACTCGGTCTTGACAGATTTGGCGGTTGAGCGATTGAGAAGCTCAGAAATCAAGGAGCTGATTACAACCGACAGCGTTCCTGTGCGAACCGATGTCAATTCGCGCGTCAAGGTGCTTTCGGTGGCCGAGTTGCTCGGCGAGGGCATCCGGCGCATCCACGATGATGAGTCCGTGAGCTCGCTTTTTGATATCAGGAACCCAAAGAAATAAGCCATGTCCAATCAAGTCAAACTCTCCGCCCGTCCCCGCAGCGAAACTGGACGCAACGCAGTCGGCAAGGTACGCGCACGCGGCGCAATCCCCGCTGTGATCTACGGTGCCAAGGACGCCGCCACCAAGCTCGAAGTCGAGAAGAGGGACATTGAGAACCTGCTCGCGCGCGCCGTAAGTGAGAACATCCTCGTGCAGCTCGAAATTAAGGACGGGGAAAAGACCACCAGCCGGCTCTCGTTGATCCAGGAGGTCCAGCACCATCCCGTGCGGGGCGAAATCATTCACGTTGATTTCCACGCAGTTTCCCTGAACGAAGAGATCGACGCTGAAGTCGTTCTCGAGCCCGTGGGAGAGCCCGTGGGTGTCAAGACCTTTGGCGGTCTGCTCCAGCAGAGCATGCGTATGCTGCCGATTCGCTGCCTGCCGCAGGATCTGCCCGAAATTATTGTCGTTGACGTCTCGGCGTTAAATATCGGCGAATCTCTGCACGTGCGGGATATCAAGCTTCCGCAAGGGGTTACCGCCGTCCCTGACGAAGATCTCACCGTGTTTCTGGTGTCCGAGCCCACCGTCGCCGAAGAACCTGCCATCGAGGCTGAGGAAGCCGCTGCGCCGGAAGTCATCAAGGAGAAGAAGGCGGAGGAACCTGAAGCGACTGCGGAGCCCAAGAAGTAACCGGCCCGCTCTCGCGCGTGGAGCATGCTTCCGTCTTTCGTCTCATTGTCGGTCTCGGGAACCCGGGCCGCCAATACGCCGGCACCCGCCACAACGCGGGTTTTCTGGTACTCGACGAACTTGCGCGCCGATCCGCTGTGGCATTTCGTTTTGAGCCGAAGTGGGACTCTGAGGTCGCGCAATGTGGAGGCCGCATGCTGATGAAGCCGCAGACTTTCATGAACTTGAGCGGCGAAGCCGTTGCGAATTACGCGCGCTACCACAGGATAGATCACCCTGAGGTACTCGTCATTGTGGATGATGCGGCTCTTCGACTCGGAGAGCTTCGGCTCCGACCCTCGGGAAGTGCCGGCGGACACAACGGTCTCGAGTCCGTCCTGGTCCACATGGCCACCGAGTCAGTGCCGCGACTTCGGGTTGGGATCGGCGCGGCCTCGAGCGCGCTCGTTGACCACGTCCTCGGTAAATTTGAGATCTCAGAGCTCCCAGCGGTGGAGACCAGCGTAAGTCGCGCTGCAGACGCCGCCGAGTTCGCCAATGCCCATGGCATCGAAGCCGCCATGAATCTCTATAACAGAAAACCATGAAAAAACGCTATGAAGCCCTGCTGGCCCTGTCCACGCGTGGCAAAGAAGAGTCCGTCAAGGAAATCATCGAACGTTTGGAAAAGACCTTCGCCTCTGAAGGCGCTGCAATCGAACAGGTTCAGCGTTTCGAAAAGCGCGAGCTGGCCTACCCGCTTAAGCACCTCAGTAGTGCCTATTTCGTCAATTTCATTTTCGAAGTGGAACCACGGCTTATTGACAAGCTCCGCGCGAAATTGAAGCTGGACGAGGACGTCGCGCTTCAGAATTATCTTCAACTGCCTCCGAAACGGCAGACGATCGAGGCAGCGGCATAGGAGCGACGAAGATGGCAAGCCTCAACAAAGTCATGCTAATCGGGAACGTCACACGTGATCCCGAGGTGAAGTTCACTCCAAAAGGCAGCGCTGTCGCGGATCTTGGACTCGCAATCAACCGCAGTTACACGAACCAAGCCGGCGAAAAGGTCGAGGAAGTCACATACGTCGATGTGGAATTGTGGGGGCGCCTCGCAGAGATCGCCGGCGAATATGCCAAGAAAGGCCGTTCAATATTCATAGAGGGCCGCCTGCGTATGGATTCTTGGGAGGACAAGCAATCAGGTCAAAAGCGTAACCGGCTCAAAGTCGTCGGTGAGGGCTTGCAACTCCTTGGTTCGCGGTCAGGGGGCGGAAGTGTCGGAGCAGACGAAGAGGGTGCTGCTACCGCCTCAAAGCCGTCCCGTCCAGCGCCCGCACAGTCTGCAGCGACCGAAGCCGACGACGATATCCCATTTTGATCCTGCTGCAGCGGCTGAAGCGCATCGAGGTGCACCGCTTTTGTGGCCTGTCGCCGCTTTCTGAGCGGTAACGGAGAGCTAATCCATGATCAGCTCTTCGTGCCCCGTAACGGTCAACGAGGTGGCCGACCACTACGACGAACTGGACCGCTACTATCGCGAGATCTGGGGCGAGCATGTTCACCATGGCCTGTGGGAGAGAGGCGACGAGACCTCCGAAGAAGCAGTCCTCAATTTGGTCAAGAGCGTCGCCCGGCGCGGACAGATCACCACGGGCAAGCGCGTTTGTGATGTAGGGTGCGGATATGGCGGAACAGCCCGGCTCCTGAATTCCGAGTTCGGTGCGATTGTTTCGGCGATCACGCTTTCGCCGGCCCAATTCCGTCATGCGGTTTCCATGCGAGGGGACGCTCATAGCCCCGAATACCTTCTGGGCGACTGGGCAAACAACGAACTTCCATCAGGCATCTTCGACGCGGTGATCTCGATCGAGAGCTCGGAACACATGCAGGACAAGGCGGTGTTTTTTTCTCAGGCACACCGGGTTTTGAAGGCTGGCGGCCGCATGGTGGTCTGCGCCTGGCTTGCGGCGGAAAGCCCGACCCGCGCGCAGCGGCGGTACCTCCTTGAACCGATTTGCCGCGAGGGCAGGCTCCCTGGCATGGGAACGGAGTCCGACTATCGAAAATGGTTCTCTGACGCCGGGTTCACCCTTGAGGGTTTCGAGGACGTGAGCGCGCGCGTGCGAAAGACCTGGAGGATC
>DATDAX010000023.1:0-2750 GCA_036525175.1 Terrimicrobiaceae bacterium
AGGAGCGTCCCAGTGTTCTTGAACCACACCGGATGAAGCGGGTTACGCATCGTATTCTCCGCCCATAGGAGGAACTGTGGGATCCAGGGGGCGACCAGAGGAAGGAGGGCGAGCATCACGAATGTGCCTGCTGCAAGCCAGTGGAAGACAGCCGTCCATGCGGCCTCGCGGCTCACCGCGAATCGAAAAATCAGCGCCAGCATCGCTGCGTTCAGAAAAATTACCGTCAATAAAGTGCCGGGCCACGTATAGAGCAATGCAAGCTCGAGGGTTGCAAACGCAACCAGCCACCTCCAATTCCCGCTGGACGCGGCCCGTACCGCACAGAGGACGCTCAGAGGAACAAAGAGAAAAATGAATCCATAGCCTCTCGCCTCCGTGGCCAATTTAAGGTGCCATGGATGAAGCGCAAGCAGCGCGGCGGCGACGACGCCGGCCCACGGAAAGCCAAGCCATGCGACCAGGAGAGCCAGCGCCGGGATGGCGAGTGCTCCTGCGATGAAACTCGGCAGACGAAGTGCCGTTTCGCTGAATTGCAGCCCGTCGGGTCGAACGATCGCTCGATAGACTGCCAATGAGAGCCGGCAGAGGATACTTTGAAAGCCGTGATTGGTCGGCACTTCGTAGTGCCAAAGGGTGCGCGACCACGGCAGTTGCCTGATCTTCACGGAGCCGTCGCTCTGGATGCGCTCGCTTCCCAAGACGATCTTTCTGACGGTATAGACTTCGTCGTCCCAAAGGCTCTGTTGCAGGCGCGCCGCGGCGGTCATCACATAGAGAATCGTAATGATAGCGATGAGCGGCCAGAACGGCCGGGGTATCCTGCATTTAACGAGGACGAGTTGGAGTTCCTGTCCCCGTGCCGTCCAGCGCCGTGCGGTCAACGCCAACATTGTCAGCAGGGGCAAGGCGAGCACACCTGCCCACCAGAGCGAAAGGCGGATGCATTGTTCCAGGTCTCGGTTGGTTGCGTCAGACGGCCCGATTTTCCAAGACTTTTGAGCGACCATCAGCGCAATCACAACCGCGATGACGCTGGCGCCCAATACAGCTCGCACGATGTGCGAAGAAGAACTCCTCTCCTCTGCCATCATCTATGGCCTATCCAGTTTCATCACGTTGTGATCCGCAAGCCTCTATTCGCGTCGCCCTATGCCGTCAATTTGTTTGACGCGTGCGCCCTCAGAGCGTAGGCGCATCGCTTTCGGATGTGCGGAATATTTGGTTTCTCCGGTTTTGTTGAGAAAGGGCTCTTGTCCCGCATGGGAGGTAGCCTCGCTCATCGCGGACCCGATGGCAGGGGTTCTTACGAGGATGAACCGCATCGCTTTTTTATGGGAATGCGGCGGCTTTCCATCATCGACCTGGAGGGGGGATGGCAGCCGATCTACAACGAAGACCGCTCTCTGGCGGTTTGCTTCAACGGAGAGATCTACAACTACATCGAGCTTCACGACCAATTGGTCGTGAAAGGTCACATCTTCCGAACACGGTCGGATACCGAAGTCATCGTTCACGCCTACGAAGAATGGGGAAAAGACTGTGTCAAGCAATTCAACGGAATGTTCGCATTCGCCCTGCACGATTCTCGCACCGGGGAGACATTTTTCTCGCGTGACCGATGCGGTCAGAAGCCGTTCTACTATCACCAAAGCAACGGCCGCTTTGTCTTTGCTTCGGAGGTGAAAGCGATCCTTGAATGCGCCCAAGTACCTCGCGCCTGCAATGTCCCCGCGATCGACGCCTACCTCGCTCTGCGCTACGTTCCCGAGCCGCGCACGATGTTCGAAGGAATATTCACATTGCCAGCGGCGCATTCCTTGCTCTTGAAGAAAGACGGTTCTGTGGCGATCGAGCGATACTGGGACGTCCCCATTTTTCATGGGGCGTATTCTTCCGAATCCGAGCTGCTCGATGAGACCGAGGCCATGCTTCGAAACGCGGTGAGCCTCACCATGCGCAGTGACGTTCCGGTCGGAGGATATCTTAGCGCTGGGGTGGATTCCTCTCTCCTGGTGGCGCTGATGACCGAGTCGAGCGACAAGGTCAATACGTATTCCATTGGGTTCAACTCCCCGGTTGACGAGACGCACGATGCAGCGGAAACCGCCCGGCTCCTCGGCACGGTCCATCATGAGATTCAGTGTGCTCCGCAGGACTTTGACTTGCTTCCCAGGGTCGTCTGGCACATGGACAGGCCTGTCGGCGACGCCCTGATCATGGCGTTCTACAAGCTTGCGGAGGGAGCGGCGCGCGATCTCAAAGTGATCATCAGCGGCGAAGGAGCCGACGAGATCTTCGCGGGCTATTCGTTTCAGAACGTCATTCAAATCGCTGAGTGGTACCACCAACGAGTTCCGGGATTTTTGCATGAACGAGTCGCAATGCCCGTCCTGCGGGGATTGCCGGTGGACTTTCTCAACAAGTTCTTCATCTTCCCCGCCAAGCTCGGCGAGCAGGGAAAGGCGAGGCTTGTGGATTTCATGGGTGGCTACGGACGACGGAATCTCTTCGAGAATTACGTCGCGCTGAAGACTCTTTGGCCGAGGGAAGCTCGCGCGGCCGCCTATACGCCCAAATTCAAGCAAATCGCGACCGACAACTGGATTCCTCCCGTGCGCGACAACTCAGGCTGCTTTCTCGATCGGCTGCTCAAAATCCAATGGGACGAATGGCTTCAGGACTGGTGCATCATTCGGCAGGACAAGAATACAATGGCGCACTCGCTTGAAATCCGCCTGCCATTCCTC
>DATDAX010000024.1:0-3025 GCA_036525175.1 Terrimicrobiaceae bacterium
TCTCAAGGTGCAGGAAGGGCGCCTCGGCGTCGAGTGGCAGACTCGGGGCGAGTTTCACCACACCCACCAGCATGAGCGGGGCGACTTCGCCGGCTCCGCGTGCCATTGCCAGAATGAGACCAGTGAGGATTCCCGGCGCCGAGGCAGGAAGAATGATGCGCTGAATGGTCTGCCATTTGGACGCACCGCAGGCCAGCGAACCCTCCTTCATTCCGCGCGGCACGGAGGCTATGGACTCCTCCGTCGCGACGATGACTACTGGCACGGTCATGAGCGCCAGGGTCAGGGAGGCCCAGAGGATACCGCCTGTGCCGAAGGTCGGCGTTGGCAAATAGTCTCCAAAGAAAAGCTGATCGATGGTCCCTCCCGTAAAGTAGACGAAGAAGCCAAGGCCAAAGACGCCAAAAACAATGGAGGGCACTCCGGCCAGATTGTTGACTGCGATTCGAACGGAACGCACGAATAGCCCCTCTTGCGCATACTCACGGAGATAAATGGCTGCGACTACGCCGAAAGGCATTACTGCAATACTCATCAGAAGAGTCATAACAAAGGTGCCGAAGATGGCGGGAAAGACACCGCCCTCGGTGTTTGCCTCGCGAGGATCCAGTGTCACGAAGCCCCAGATATTGTGGAGAAAGATCCCCAGTCTGGACATGAAGCCCAGCTCATTTGGGTAGTATGCGAAAATGATATTCCCAATCGCGATGGATTTTTCGACGCCGTTTGGGAGCTTCAAGACGATCTGATTCTCATCCTGCTTAAGTCGGAGGGCCTTCGCCTCTGCGGCCAGGATGTTATACTTCTCGTCAAGCGCCCGGATCTGCTTTTGCGATTCGGCGGAATCTCTTCCTTTGACACGCAGCTCAGTCATCTGAGCGTTGATGCGCCCGATCTCGGTCCTTTCGATTTCCTCGATCTTTGCCCGACGCGCGTTGCCCTCCCGAACGAGCCCTCGAAGGGAGGCGTCGAACTCCGGTGACCCTGCGTCGATACGCTGACCGTCCGAATGTTGGAGAGCTGTTGGCATCCCAAAGGCGTCACCATATTCGACTCTTTCCAAAACCAGCAGGTTTGCTGGCTGTCCGATGGACGCGATGTTGCTTGAATCGAGGAAAACAAAGCTGAATCCATAGGTATCCTTGTTTCCCACGAAGAGTTGGATTTCCTTCTGGTCAGCGGCGGGCTTGCCGTCGGCCCCGAGCACCTTGACCGACTTCGTCCTCTCTTGGACGATTTCGCCCACAATTTCGGGACTGTTTGGCACAGGACCTGTGACGCCTTCCTTGAGTTTCACGACAACCACCCTGCCCGGCCAGAAGACGGGAAGTCCGTTCATTAAGATGACTGCGAGCAATCCGGCCACCATCAGGAGGCCAATGCCAAGACCCATCGAGGTCAGCCACACATATGGCTCACCGGGAGCGGCATGGACCTTTAGGAGATCTTTGAAGTCCTTTCTTGGAGCGTGCATTCGCTAGATCGTCTTGTATCTCTGGCGAAGGTGCTGCCGCAGTATCTCAGCGATCGTATTAACAGCAAAGGTCAGAATAAAAAGGCAGAGCGCGCCAAGGAAGAGGGTGCGATAAAGCGTGCTGAATTGCGGAGCCTCTGGCAATTCGACCGCAATATTTGCCGAGAGCGTGCGCATCCCCGAGAAGATGTTCCACTCCATAACCGGGGTGTTTCCGGTGGCCATCACAACGATCATTGTCTCGCCGACCGCCCGACCGAGGCCGATCATCACGGCGGAAAAGATTCCGGCCGAGGCCGTCGGCAGGACGACGCGAACCGCGGTCTGCCAGCGACTCGCACCGCAGGCGAGGGACGCCGTCCGCAATGCTGGCGGCACGTTGGAAAGGGAATCGTCGGTGATCGTGAAGATGATCGGAATGACAGCAAACCCCATCATGAAACCGACGACGAGCGAGTTGCGCTGCTCAAAGGAAGCTCCCGTTACGGCCGGCCACCAATAGCGAAAATCGGCGATCTTCTTGCCATCGACGTCCGTTACGACGAATGCAAACCGTTCAAAAGCGGGTCCCAGGCTCCAAAGAATGACGATCAGGGCAACAATGATCGGAAGGAAAGCGAATGCTTCGTAGCCCGGCTTGATGTGTTTGCGGATCGTTATCGGCAGCGCACTCCAGAACCAGCCCAGCAAGAGAGAGGCTAGCGGAACGCCGGCACAGACGAGGAGCAACGAAGGGATTCGGGTCTCGATCAATGGCGCGATGTAGATGGCTGCGAGGAATCCAAGAACGACCGATGGCAGGGAAGCCATGATCTCCATTGTCGGCTTGATGATCTGGCGAAAATTCGGCTCCATGAATTGCGAGGTGTACATCGCAGCGAGGATCGCGATGGGCACAGCAAACACCATGGCGTAGAGCGTTCCCTTGAGCGTGCCGAAGAGGAGCGGTATCAGTGAAAGCTTGGGTTCAAAGTCGTCGCTGCCTCCAGTGCTCTGCCAGTCAAATTTCTTTTCGGCAGCTCCCTCGTAGTAAAGTTTGCCGAAAAACGCCCGCCAGCCCGCCTCAGGATGGGGATCATCCAAGGAAAAGGCGTGCAAGGTATTCTTCGCGTCCAGGAAGACCATGCGGCTGTATTTTCCGTTTATTACCGCTTTGGTTGGCGCGAAAGGCAGAGCGCTTTCCCACCGTGTCGCGTCGGTCGTCATGTAGCGGAGCGAGGCCGTGTCACCTCCCCCAATGAGAAACGCCTTGTTGCGCAGGCTGCTCGTGATGAACTTCGGACTTCCCGGAAGCTTCGGAAACTCGTGGCGCATTCCAAACAACCGGCGGCTTTCGCCCTCGGGAATATAGAGGCTGAACACCCGATTTCTCCCATCCACACTCCCGAACACAATCGAGACGTCCCCCATCAAGAAACCCATGACGGAGATGGCGGGATCGTCAGCGTCTTCGAACGGGGTGAAGGTCTGGCGAAGCTCGAATTCCCCGTCAGGCTTAAGAAAAAGATAGTTTACCGAGCCGTCGCTGTTGAGCACGAGCACGCTATCGGC
>DATDAX010000025.1:0-12695 GCA_036525175.1 Terrimicrobiaceae bacterium
TACGCTTCAGTCATTCACGAGCTCTGTGCCGAGGCATGCGCTCGGCGATTGAAGATCTCGCCGCGGCGCATTTCGACAAACTCAGAACCATTACTGGACGAGGCGCGAGCCATGGCACTCGAAGCCTGGGGAATCAACATCCACAATTCTTGGGGATCGGTTGAGATTGGTCTTGCTGCCTCGGAGGGGGAATCCTTCGACGGCCCATCGCTCGCGGAGGACTTTCTAATTTTTGAAGCTGTTGATTCCGGCAACCACCCCGTTGCCGATCTTGCGCGCGCCGAGAAAGTCCTCGTCACCAAGCTGTATGGAACTGTCATGCCGCTGATTCGATACGAATTGACCGATTCGCTGATCCTCGATGCGAGTCCTAATGCGGATGCGCCGGGCTGCCGCCGCATCCGTGAAATCACCGGCCGCTCGGATGCCTGGTTTGTTTATCCCGGCAATATCAGGATTCATCCGATGAGCTTTCGCGACGTCCTCGGCCAGGACCAGCAGATCACGGAGTATCAGGTGCAGCAAACGCAGCACGGCGCTCGCGTGTTGGCGATCGCCGACGATTCATTGTCGCCCGATCGTGTAGCGCGTGCACTCACGCAAGCGCTTGCCGAAGCCGGCCTGCCTGGAGCGAAAGTCACCGTCGAGGTCGTCGCCGAATTGCCGCGCCATCCCGAAACCAACAAGCTGAAGCGTTTTGTGCCGCTAGAATTCCCCGAGGCGTTTCGGGGATGAAAGGTAAATGAACCTCGATTGAACCGCGAGCGAACCGATGAGAGGGTTCCAACCGGCACCTTCCGCACGGCGCTGCGCGGCAAGGCCCCTGCGGTCGATGGGTTCGCCGTTATTCCTTCTTTTCGTGCTTGTAGTGCACGACCCGGACTGGCTCGACCGTTACCATGCCGCCCTCAATCATTTCCCCGAGGCTGGCAATAAACGCTTCGACCTTCGGTGCCATGTCGACGATTTCGACGACGATAGGGAGGTCGGTAGACAAATTGATTATCTTTGCGGTATGGATGCGGCTTGTGGCGCCAAATCCCATTGGGCTCCGAAAAACAGTCGCTCCCGCGAGCCCCTCCTTGCGGGCTTTGAGCACGATCGCCTCGTAGAGCGGGCGGTGCTCCCACTGGTCACTTTCACCCGCATACACTCGTAGCCGTAGACATTGTTCAGCAAGCTCCATAGTTCAAGTCCTTCCAGGAAGTACGTTTACCGAGGCAATTCCGGCACCTGCCGCCACGAGGCATAAGGCGACAGAGGAGATCACGTTTCCTGCCGCAGAGAACCACTGTCCGTCCTCCGCGAGAAGCATCGTCTGGAGACTGAACGAGGAAAACGTGGTAAATCCGCCGAGGATTCCGATGGTTACAAAGGCTCTGACGACTGGGGAAACGAGGAGAGGTCCGTCCGGGCCGGTAAGCCCCGTAAAGAAGCCGATTATGAACGAGCCGATCACATTCACGCAAAGCGTGCCCCAGGGAAACGTGCTGTGACTAGCCTCCGCAATCCAGGTGGACATCGCATATCGCATGGCGCTGCCGATTGCGCCCCCGATCATGACAGCCGCGTAGAGCTTCACATTCTGGGAATCGTTATGCCGGTTTGTTTCATGTATTTGCCGGCGCGGTCCGCGTAACTGGTCTCGCACACCTCTTCGGCAAGAAAAAACACGACCTGAGCAAGGCCCTCATCGGCATAAATTTTGGCGGGGAGCGGCGTGGTATTTGAAATCTCAAGTGTGACGTGACCTTCCCATTCGGGCTCAAAAGGAGTGACGTTCACGATGATACCGCAACGTGCATACGTGGACTTTCCCACGCAAATGGTAAGGACGTTACGGGGGATGCGGAAATACTCGACACTGCGGGCAAGCGCGAAAGAATTCGGCGGCACGATACAGACGTCGGTCTCCATATCGACCATCGATTTAGCATCGAAGCATTTCGGATCGACGACAGTATTGAAGACGTTCGTAAAGACCTTGAATTCGCGGGAGACTCTGAGGTCATATCCATAGCTGGAGAGTCCGTAACTGATGACGCGCGACCCATCCTTCGACGCCTTGGTCTGTGTGTCGACGAACGGCTCGATCATCCGGTTCTCCGTTGCCATGCGACGGATCCACGCATCCGAACAAACGCTCATCCCTTAGAATGGCATTCCGGGGATATTCATTCCGCCAGTGACCTTCTTCATCTCCTCCGCAGCCATGGCGCGTCCATCCTCGATGGCCTGTTTCACGCCGGCAAGCACAAGATCCTCGAGCATTTCTACATCATCCGGATCCACCACAGCCGGATCGATCTTGATGGAAAGGACGTCACCGGCTCCGTTGGCCGTGACAGTCACTTTGCCGCCGCCCGCGCTCGCTTCGATCGTCTTTTGAGAGAGTTCGGCCTGTTTCTCGGCGAGTTTCGCCTGCATGCGCTGGGCCTGCTGGAGCATTTTCTGGATGTTCATTTCGTGGCAGTCTGGATTTCGCCGGCGAAGATTTCTAGGGCTTTCTTGATCAAGGGATCATTTTTGAACTCGTCCGCCGGGTCCCCTGGTCTTACGGGAGAGGATTCGACGGCCCGCTCGACGGGCGCTGCGGGTTGCGCACCGAGGTCCTCGGGAAGCGACTCCGCAAGCCCTTCGTCGACTTCCAAGCGAAGCTTCACATTCCTCCCGAGCGCTGCGCACAGCTTCGCTTCGGCGTTCTTGCGCCCATCCTCACCGACCACAGACCGAAGTTCGATCGCCGATGAGGGAGGAATCTTTACCAGCACGCTGCCCTCGGACGTCTCCGCAAGGACCCCCTTGGTCAGCCATCGAAATTTAATGCTCGACTCGTATGAGGCGGCGACACGATCCCACGCGACGGCGGCATCGATCACTCCCGTCTCTGGCGACTGCGCGACCGCCGAAGCAGGCTCAGCGCGGACGCGAGGCGGCTCGTTTTCCAACGTCCTTTCCGTTCGAGATGGAAGGCTCCCACCGCCTTGGAGAGCAGCGAGTGTTTCGATGACCTCGTCAAGGCTGGCCTGGCCAAGCAGGTGGGCAGCCTTGATCACGGCAACATCGAGCTGAAGCTTCTTGTCGGCGGCCCATTTCATCCGGGACTCCGTCTCCGCCAAATGGTCAAGTAGGATGAGGAGTTTTTCTCGCGGCGCGGACGCCCGGTTGGTGACGCCCGCGACAAGGAGGTCACGGACCTGACCGATCAGGTCGCCAAGCAGGCGCGACAGATCCTTTCCGGATTCAGCCTGTTCCGCGACGATCTTCAGGCTGCCCGCCGCATCGCGTTGAAGGATCCGTTCGATGAGCGCGGCGATCGCCTCGCGCGATGTAAATCCAAAAACCGCGAGGACATCCTGACTTCTGATCTTGTCTCCGCAGAAGGCGACGGACTGATCGAGCATGCTCTCTGCGTCCCGCAGGCCTCCCTCGGCGCCACGCGCAATGGCTTCGGCAGCGGCCGTATCCAAGGAGATGTTTTCCTTTTCTGCGATCGCAAGCAGATGCTTGGCAATGGCCTCGGGGGCAATTCTCCTCAGATCGAACCGCTGGCAGCGGCTCGTGATCGTAGCGGGAACCTTCTGGGCCTCCGTCGTGGCAAAGATAAACTTCACGTGCTCCGGCGGCTCTTCGAGCGTCTTCAGAAGCGCGTTGAAAGCGCCCGCGCTCAGCATATGCACCTCGTCGATCAGGTAGATCTTGTAAGGTCCACGTGCCGGCGAATACGCGGCGTTGTCCCTCAACTCCCGAATGTTCTCGACTCCATTGTTGCTGGCGCCGTCAATTTCGAGGACGTCCAAGCTGCGACCTTCGGCAATCTCCAGACAGGCATCGCATTTGCCGCATGGAGTGGCGGTCGGTCCTTCGACACAGTTCAACGCCTTTGCAAGGATTCGAGCCGTCGAGGTCTTGCCAATTCCGCGTGGGCCGACGAAAAGATACGCCTGCGCAACCCGCCCGGATTTGATGGCGTTCTGCAGAGTACGTGTGATGTGCTCCTGCCCCACAACCTCTTCAAATGTCTGTGGTCTGTATTTCCGCGCAAAGACACGATAGCTCACCCCATAAGAATAGGCTGGCAGCCCGATTTCGGAAGTCGGAAGGCGCAAAAAAAATTGGCCGAATATCTCAGGCAGGGTCGAGGCGGATGCCATCCTGGCGCAGAGCTTCGTCATAGAAGTTCCCGCGGAAGCACAAACGGTTCATGTAGACTGAGACAACGGCTGCCACCATCAAAGCCGGAAGGGCATAGATCTGCCGCGTCATCTCCATCACGATCAATACGGAGGTAATTGGCGCCCGCACAACGGCGCCCAGACACGCGGTCATTCCAGTTAGGGCGAGCAGAGTCTGATCCTGGCTCGTAAGCCCAAGCGCCGTGGACGCAAGCCCGGTAACGAGCACTCCGGCCATGGCGCCGAAGAACAGCAGCGGCGCAAAAATTCCTCCGCAGCCTCCGGCGCCATAACAGAAGGCGGTTGCTATCAGCTTTGCAACAAGAAGGCATAGTGCCACTGACCAAACAACACCGCCGCTGAGCGATTCGATCAAATCATGATCACCAAGTCCGAACGCGCCAAGCCGGCCGGTGAAGGCGAATGCCAACCACGAGAATGCTCCACCTGCCAACGTACCGATCACGAGCTTCCATGGTCCCGATAGCGAAGAACGCTTGCATAGGCCGCGGATGGCAAGAGTCAAAGACTGAAAAGCGAGACCGGCTGATCCTGCCACCACCGCAACGACCGGCGCCATCCAGAGCGCGCGCCAACTCAGCTCGAGATTTGATTGAACCGGCAGACTTGCCACCCCGCCTGACATTGCAAATACCACGCTGGATGCCAGGGCTGCAGACAAGAGGGAGCGCCCTGCAAAATTCTCTTCGTTCTTCCCGCCGGCAATCTCCTCGAGAACAAGAGTCACGCCGGCGAGCGGACTTCCGAAGGCGGCGGCAAGTCCAGCAGCCGAACCCGCACACACCGCGTTCGCGCGTGTCGTTGATGTCTCTCCAAAGATCTTCCCGATCTTGCTTGCGAGTGCGGCGCCGATATGAATCGTCGGGCCCTCACGTCCAAGACTGGATCCTGTTCCAATCGAAAGCGCACCACCGACAAATTTAACCCAAATAAGATTCCAGGAGAAGTCGAGCTCTCCTCGATGGTATGCGACTTTCACCTGCGGGATGCCGCTTCCCGGAGCGTCGGGAGCGAAGCGCTTCATCAACCAGCCAGTAATCAATGCCGCCGCGCCCATCGCCGCCATCATGAACAGCGCAAAGGCAACAATGGGCAACTCGGAGGGAGCTTCAACGAACCCCTTCGCGAGCAGAATCATCGTCCCATGGAAGGCGACTGCCACAAGCCCAGCGACCAATCCAATCGTGGCTGTACCGGCCAGTTGAAGAATATTTCTTCGCAAGTTCAGCGTCATCGCTTCCTGTTAGACGTTGCGAGCATCATTGTGTCAACCGCGCAAGCCCGTCGCACGCACCATGCGTGATTTGCTCGGATTTGATCACCGTCGCCGGCAGACCCAGCCTGGTAAAGCCTGCTACCAGGCGTATGGCTCGCCATCGCGGCCCAGAAACTCTCCGCTCTGCTCCAACGTCAAACCGGTGATTGTCTTGAAGAGCGCTCGCGCCGACTCCTGGGGCGTTAGCGGAGCGTTCGGCCCGCCCATTCGGGTTTTCACCCAGCCCGGGCTGATTGCCGTGACAATGATGCCCGCCGAGCGAAACTCCGCGGCGAGCGCGCGGGTTAGCATATTCAATGCCGCTTTGGAAACCGAATAGGGATAATAGTCAAAGTCGTCCTTCTCGCTGATCGATCCCGCGCCCGACGATATGTTCGCAACACGCGCACGAGCCGCTCTCCGCAGGTGAGGCAGGAATTCCCGCGTGACACGCGCGACACCCACCACGTTGGCGTCGAACGCCTGATGAAACCACCCCATATCAAGGCTCTCAAAGGGCTCATGCCCCTCGCCGGGAAATACCGCGGCGTTATTCACCAGCACGTCGAGCGACACGCCTTCGAGACTTTTAGCTGCTCGGACGATGTTAGATTCGTCGCAAACATCCAATGCCAGGGGCGTGACATTAGCCCATTTTTGCGCGAGAGCCGTAAGTTCAGAGCGATGCGGCGATCGTGCGCTAGCAAATACGTTCCAGCCCGCGCGGGCGAATTCCTCCACCAGAGCCAATCCGATTCCACCGCTGCTGCCGGTGATCAAGACAGTTTCGCTCATAGAAAAGAACTATAGCAGATCCATCTGGCCAAGGCCCTGTCTGATGGCGATCTTTTTCCGGCGCGCCTTTGCAAAGAGCGCCGCACCATCGTGGCCGGCTAAGCTTGGCACACCTTCGGCATTGAGCTCGGCCTTTTCGAGGTTGTTGAGGATCTCCTTGGCCCGATTGAGAACACTGTCGGGAAGGCCTGCGAGCCGCGCAACCTGAATCCCGTAGCTCTGGTCGGCACGACCGGGCAGAATTTTGCGAAGGAAGATGACTTGATCGTTCCACTCACGCACGGCCACGTTGAGATTTATCACGCCGGACCTTGTCCGTTCAAGATCGGTGATTTCGTGATAGTGCGTTGCGAAGAGCGTGCGGCAGCCTATCGCGTCATGGAGATGCTCGGCAACACTCCAGGCAATACTGAGTCCGTCAAAAGTCGATGTCCCCCGGCCGATCTCATCCAGAATGACCAGGCTAGCCGCGGTCGCGTTGTTCAGTATGTTCGCCGTCTCATTCATTTCGACCATAAAGGTTGATTGCCCCTTGGAGAGATCGTCGCTCGCTCCGACCCGGGTGAAGATGCGATCCGCCACTCCGATGTGCGCCGAAGCAGCCGGCACGTAGCTCCCTATTTGACCCATCAGCGTGAGCAGAGCCACCTGGCGGATGTACGTGGATTTTCCCGCCATATTCGGACCTGTGATGATCGCGAAACGCCGGTCTGCGCTGTCGAGTGCGGTATCATTGGGAACGAACCTTTCCGCTCCCGCCTGTTGGTCCAAAACAGGATGACGCCCCTCGGAAATCTCGATCACTCCGGAATCGTCAACCTCCGGACGGCAATAATGACGGCGTCGGGCGGTTTCGGCGAGGGAAGCAAGCGCGTCAAGCGCCGCAATGGCGCCGGCCGTTGTCTGAATGGCAGAAATCTCTGCGAGCGCCATACAGCGCAAGTTCTGAAAAATTTCAATCTCACGAGCCTTGGCACGTTCGTCGGAGCCAAGGATCTTTCCTTCGATATCTTTGAGTTCCGGCGTAATAAACCGCTCGCTGCCCACCGTCGTCTGCTTGCGAACATAATCCTGGGGAACCGCAGACAGATTTGCCCGTGTAACCTCGATGAAATAACCGAAGACAGATGTAAATCGAACTTTCAGCGATTTGATTCCCGTGCGGGCAATTTCCCGTTCTTGAAGATTGGCGATCCAGTCCTTTCCTTCGCGCGATGCCGCCCGAAGCTCATCCAGCGCAGCATCATAGCCGTCGCGGATCAGTCCTCCGTCGCGCAGAACTGCGGGCGGCTCATCGACGACGGCCCTGGAAAGCGTTTCGACGAGATCGGGAAAAGGGTGAAGCTGGTCGGCAAGCCTGCCGAAAAGTACTGCGGAGCCATCCGCGGCGAGCGAAGTCGCGCAATCCCTCACGCCCGGCACGAGTGCGAGCGAGCCTGCGAGCGCCGCAAGGTCGCGCGCATTACCCGACGAGCCGTTCAGACGGGCCACAGCTCGCTCAAGATCGCGGATATCGGCAAGGTGCTCGCGCAGCGTGCCAAGAAGCAGCGAATCCTCGAGCAGGCGAGCGACAGCATTCTGCCTAAGGCGGATTTCTCCGGCGTCCCGCAGAGGATGAAGCACCCAATGGCGCAGAAGGCGCGCCCCCATCGGTGTAACCGTGCTGTCAAGCACGCCCAGAAGCGTCATCGCCTTTCCGGCGCGCGACTGGACAAGCTCCAAATGGCTCTGCGTTGCAGCGTCGAAGATAAGAAACTCGCTGGAGCGGTATGGTTGAAGTCGTCGAAGGTGCGAAGCATTTCTCCGCATCTGACGGGTCAGGTAGTGCACGAGTGCCCCAGCCGCACCCACCGCTGCGGGCATGTCGTCACAGCCAAAACCACCCAGCGAATGAACCCTGAAATGATCACGCAGGAGTTCGGCGGCCTGCGCAAACTCAAAAATGTAACCGTCAAGAAAGTTGGCGTTCCCGAGGCTCGCAAAAAAATCCCTCTGCTGCTCGGACGCGATTGTCTCCGCCGGCAGGATGCGCGCAAGCTCGTCGGCCAGGAGAAGGATGCTGGCAACCTCGGTGAGGCGAAACTCCCCCGTGGTGAGTTCACAGAATGCCAGACCAATGGTTTCATCACGGCGATAAACCGCAGCAAGGTAGTTCGGACGCCGATCATCGAGCCCGAAGTCGTCGAGCGTCCCGGCACTCAAAATCTGACTGACTTCGCGTCGAACGAGCTTTCCAGCCTGCACCTCGCCGATCTGGTCACATATCGCCGCGCGCCATCCCGCGGCGATGAGCTTTTGAATATAGCCTCGCGCAGAGTGATACGGCACTCCGCACATGGGCGTCTCCCCTCGCCGGGTAAGCGCCACATTCAGGATCGCCGAGGCCTCCTTGGCATCGTCGCCGAACATTTCATAAAAATCTCCGAGCCGGAAAAGCAGCAGCGTGTGAGGAGGCAACTCACGCCGAATGGCATGATATTGCTTCATCATGGGGGTCTGCGAATCAGCGGACACAGAAACCTCCCGCGAAACTTAGACACCCGGGACGGATAACCGCCGTGCCCATTCTATTCATCAGCCCTGATGGCCTGATGGTTCGCCGAGCCCTGCGGACTGCTTTAGAAAGGCCGCCAGCGGACTGGTAGCTTCAGCGTGATCAAGCTGCGAAGGAAGACCTGCCTCGAACGCCTCCCGCGCACCCTCGACGGCCCCCTTGAACGCCTTTGCCATTCGCACGGGGTCGCGCGCGGCCGCGATCGCCGTATTCACAAGGACAGCGTCCGCTCCCATTTCAAGCGCCTCTGCGGCATGACTCGGCGCGCCAATGCCTGCGTCGACCACAACGGGAACTGCAGCCTGCTTAATGATGATCTCGATCTGAGCGCGCGTCTCCAGCCCGCGGTTGCTACCGATGGGCGAACCCAACGGCATTACCGTCGCCGTGCCGACGTCTTGCAGACGCTTGGCCAAAACCGGATCGGCGTTGATGTACGGAAGGACAACAAATCCTTCATTTACAAGGACTTCTGCAGCCTTTAAGGTTTCGATGGGATCGGGTAGCAAATATTGTGGATCTGGGTGAATCTCAAGCTTCACCCATCGGGGAAGGCCGGCCGCAGCTGCAAGCCGGGCGAGGCGGACGGCTTCATCTGCATCCATCGCGCCACTTGTGTTGGGCAGGAGCAGATACCTTTTCGGATCAATGAAATCCAGGATATTGGCAAACGGGTCACGTTTCCCGCTAATGTCGGCCCGTCGCAGGGCCACCGTGACTATCTCTGTCCCGCTGGCGACAAGTGCGTCGCGCATGACCTCGTTGGAAGAAAACTTCCCCGTGCCTAGCAGTAGACGCGAGGAGAATTTGCGTCCCGCAATTTCAAAGAGGCCACTCATTCTCTATTTGTACTGCGCTCCATGCGTGACAGCAAGGGCTGCATCCCATGGTCGGACGGCGCCATGGCCAGGTAGAGGAAGGGAACTTGCCGGAGCACGAAGCGGCAGCCCTTGTGTGGTCGCTCGAACTAGCTTAAGAAACTTCATGAAACCCGCTAGAGTAGGGAACTCGGTCATGGGTTCAAGTGATTCGAAACTCTGGCGGAGGCACAGCCTCAAAGGCCAGGCGCTGGCCAGTGACCGGATGGCGAAACTCAAGTTTCCACGCGTGCAGCATATGGCGCGCAAAACTGCCGCGACGCCCGTAAAGCGGATCGCCAAGAACCGGACAGCCCAGATACTTGAGATGGACGCGAATCTGATGGGTACGGCCTGTGCGCGGTCGGCATTCGATCAGGCTCATGCCCCCTTTGGACTCGAGCACACGATACTCCGTTACCGCTTCGCGACCGCGCGCAGTCGCGCGAACGGCCATTTTCTTGCGGTGCACAGGATGCCGTGCAATCGGGGCGTCCACGACGCCGCTGCGAAAGCGTGGTGATCCCGAAACAAGTGCCAGATAGACTTTGGTTACTTCACGGCCGGCAAATTGCGCTGCAAGCAGTTGGTGAGCCGCATCGGATTTCGCAACCACAAGGCAACCGCTCGTTTCCTTGTCCAGCCGGTGCACGATGCCCGGGCGTTTGACGCCTCCGATCTGCGAAAGACTGCCAAAGTGATGGAGCAGCCCGGAAACCAAAGTCCCGTCTTCGTGCCCCGGAGCGGGATGAACAACCATTCCTGCCGGCTTGTTGAGCACCGCAAGAACTTCGTCCTCGAAGAGAATCTCCAGTGGCATCTCCTGAGCCCGTACCGACTCGCACTCGACGGCTGCCGGTTCGCGCCAAACAATCTCATCATCGACGCGCACGATGTCGGAGGCCTTTCCGGGCGCGCCATTGAGAAGCACTCCGCCCGAGCGGATCACCGCCTGAATCCGAGAGCGGGAAATGGCGGGGAGACATCCCGCAAGGCAACGGTCGAGCCGGATCCCTGCCAACTCGGAAGAAACGCTGAACACGCATTCTCCGGTCCCGGATGCGGGCGAATTTCTTTGCGAAAAAATCATCACCACTGGATAGTATCCGCTTACTCATCCATCTCTTGGACAATGTTAAAAGAGGAAAGTTCCGGCGAGCGCAAAGACCGGGCCGGGGAGAACCAAGGCGAAGAGATCCAAGAGCGCTCGGGAAATTTGATGTCCGACGATGACCTGATTGAAACCTCACCGATCTCCGAAGAAGCCGCTGCGGAGGTCGGCGCGGCGGGACGCCTGATCGAGGCATGTCCAGTCTGCGAGACGCTGATGGATGTGACAGATCAGGCTCCATTGTCGCAGGTTTTCTGTCCGAATTGCGACCGGAGGCTGCGTGCCCACCGGCAGTTCAACAACTATCGGCTTGTGGAACTGCTCGGCGAAGGGGGGATGGGGTCGGTCTACAAAGCGGTCGACCTCACTCTCAGTCGGGATGTTGCCCTCAAGATCCTCAAGAAGGAATGCAGCGCGAATGCGGAAGAGCGCGCGAAACTCGAAGAGGAAGCCCGGATCACCGCCTCGATCAACCATCCGCATGTCGTGAAGGTCTTCTCATTCGGTGAAGACCACGGCCAGTTTTACCTTGCAATGGAACTGGCAGAAAAAGGCTCGCTCGACAATCTCATGGGTATACAGAACCGGTTGTCGGAGGCCCAGGTGCTTCAGGTCGGCATTCAAATCGCAGAAGGGCTCGATGCGGCCCTCGAACGCAACCTCATCCACCGCGATATTAAGCCGGGCAACATCCTTTTCTCCGATTCTCAGACGGCGAAGCTTGTGGATTTCGGGCTCGCCATCGTGATGGATGAGGCGGCACATGCGCGTGGCGAGATCTGGGGCACACCCTATTACATCGCCCCGGAGAAGCTGGATAATCAACCCGAGGATTTTCGCAGTGATATTTACAGCCTTGGCGGAACGCTTTTCCATGCCCTGGCGGGGCGACCTCCCTACGATGCCGACACAGCATCGACGGTCGCTCTTAAGCAACTCATGAGCCAGCCGGTGAGCCTTCAGACATTCGCCCCGGACGTATCGAGCGAAACTGCTTACGTCATTAACCGCATGCTCGCAAAGAATCCCGACGAGCGTTACCGCTCCTATCCAGAACTCATCGAGCATCTCTCTTACGCTCGCACCAAGCTGGTCGAGCGAAGCAGGCAGCCGCACAAGCCGAAAGAGCGCGTGGTCATCGAAACGCAGGCTGCCAAGAATATCTCCGGTCTTCTCAGCCTCGGCTTGCTCAGCATATTGGTCGCCGCCTGTGTGATGTACGTCTTCCGCGAAAGGATCTTCGGCAGTTCAGGGAAGATGCCTGAGGTCGCCTCGTATTCCCCCGCAGAGCTGAACCGCGAGTTTCGAGGTGCCGTCCAATTGCTGGGAAATCGAAAGGCCGAGAACGCTCTCTCCGAGTTTGACCGCCTTGCAACCCTCGCCGGAGACTCCCAGCCGATGAAGAACTGGATTCGAATGAATGGGGCGCTCGCTGCGTTGGTGGCCGGCAAGAGCGAGGAGGCGGCAAAACGCTTCGATGCTATCGCAAAGGATGAGATCTATTCCACCGAGGAGGATCACCGGCTGCTCGCAAGCTTCTTTTCCGAGGCAAGCAAACAGCTCGCAAAACCCGCGAACCGCATCCCCTCCTCGATTACAATGAATTATTCGAACGCTAGCTTCGAAGCGTTTGGTCTTCTTTGTTTCGGCTTGCACGATTGGGAAATCGGCGACGCCGGCAATGCCAGCCCGATCCTCCGTTCCTTCCTCAGTGCAAAAATCCCCGCGTCTGAAGATTGGATGGAAGATCTCAAGCCGCTGGCCACAGACTATTCCCTCGATTGCGATCTGGTCGCAGACATTGAAAAGTCGCTTCCGACGGTAACGGACGCCGCATCCGCTGCGGCGCTGGGTGAGAAACTCCGCACGGCCCGCAACTCGCTTAGGATGGGCGGAAAACTGACCGCACGGTTGGATGCGATCGAAC
>DATDAX010000026.1:0-2647 GCA_036525175.1 Terrimicrobiaceae bacterium
TTATCTCGCCGGTGACGCCCTGCGCCAGGCGTCCGAAACCCGCTCAGAAAAGAAATGACCACGCCAAACCTGCTCGAAATCCATCAGCTCTCCATCAGATTTCGCACCGACGAGGGGCTGGTCGATGCCGTCAAGAACGTCTCCTTTTCTCTCAAGGAAGGGGCGTCCCTGGCCATTGTGGGAGAGAGCGGAAGCGGCAAGAGCGTGACGGCGCTTTCCCTTACCCGGCTTCTTCCCGAACCTCCGGCAGAAATCGTCCAAGGAGACATCGTCTTCCAAGGGGAACACGTTCTCAGCATGAACCTTCAACGACTGCGCGCCATCCGGGGCGGGGGCATCGCCTACATCTTTCAGGAGCCCTCGACTTCACTGAATCCGGTCTACTCCATCCGCAGCCAGATCGCCGAAGCCATCCAGCTGCATCGCCCCGAGATTGAGGATGTGGATGCAGAGATCGTTCGATGCCTGACCGCCGTCGGCATCGTTAACCCGGAACGGCGCATGCGGGACTACCCTCATCAGCTAAGCGGGGGCATGCAGCAGCGCGCGATGATCGCGATGGCACTAAGCTGCAGGCCTGCTCTTCTGGTTGCCGACGAGCCCACCACCGCACTCGACGTGACGATTCAAGCACAAATCTTGAACGAGTTGAAACGCCTGCGCGGCGAGTTCGGCATGGCCCTCATCCTCATCACGCACAACATCGCGATTATCACCGGCCTTTGCGATCGGCTCGCCGTGATGTTCCGCGGCGAGATCGTGGAATACGGCGAGTCCGAAAGCGTCCTTAGAAATCCGCAGCATCCCTACACCAAGGCGCTCATTTCCTGCGTTCCCAGGCTCGGCTCGAAGGAAAAACGACTCAAAACGATCGAATACGATTGGCTGCAGGAAGCATGATTTTTTGAGGTTGTTGTTGTCAGACGGTTCGGTTTTGCCAAAGTCCCCCTCAGCAACCTGCTACGAAAGGAGGGGAAATTATCGTGAAACTCGTCAAAGTCTTCGCTGCACTCGCACTTGCGGCGGCCAGTTTGAGCCTTGGAGCGTGCGCAAGCAAGTCGCAGGCGGCACCACCGCCGCCGCCCAGCGTGGGAATGTCCAAATAACTCAGTTTCGGGGTCGGGCGGGAGGCGCATCCCGCCCGACCTACATAAAGTTGGAGCGGCTCACATGCGGATTGCCGGCCGCATAAAACCTCCAGGGAAGCCCGGCAGCGCGCGAAATGCCCACGCGCGGCGAAGTCGCAACTTCTTGACTCCTTCGGCCCATGGAGAAGGAGAACGCCGGATCCGCGCACAAGTCCCGGCCGTGGTGTCCGCCGGTGACGCCGAGCGCCATCGTAAGCTTTCCGGGGCCGGAGCAAAGCTTCAACGGTTCTCGCGTTCCTCGCGATTTCTTCATTTGCTCGATGCCTTCGACCGGTTCCAGCGCGCGGATCAGCACGAAACCCATTCGCTTTCCCTTAACGAGAACGTTCAGCATCCAGTGCGCCCCATAGCTGAAGTAAACATAGGCTGCCCCGGCCCGGTGACTCGTGACAAAGACCCTCGCACTTGGGCGAACGGCCGTATGACACGCTTCGTCGCCGTCCACATCATAGGCTTCCGTTTCGACCACGATTCCGCTGAGCGGGCCCCACTTCAGCGTGCATCCGATTAGTTCCCGCGCGCAACTCAGCGGGTCACGCTCAAAGAAACGACGCTTCAACATGGATCTTCGCTCTTGGTTTAATCGACGCCAGGGACGCGAATTTCGCCGCCCTTGACGGAGCAGAGACGAATAGATCACTTTTGAGGTGTCAACAAGCCGCTAACAGACTGTTGAAAAACTGGCCATTCTGGCGGCATTGAGATAGAAGCGGAGATGTTTTCTAAGCGGGAGGGTGAAGAGAAGCAGGGGGAGTTTTGGATCGAGCGCGCGCGAGTGTCCAAGCCCAAGAGCCAGGATTTTTACAGCAAGCTGAACGAACATTTGGGCGCGATGGATTTTGCGCGGCAGGTCTGGGCGTTATGCGAGCCGGCGTATCGAGAAGAGAGCCGGGGCGGGCGGCCTGGGATTGATCCCGTGGTCTATTTCAAGATGCTCATGGTAGGTTTTTTCGAAAACCTACGCAGCGAACGTGCGATCGCGGCGCGCTGTGAGGACAGCCTGTCGGTGCGGGGGTTTCTGGGTTACGGGCTCGAAGAGAGCACGCCCGATCACAGCAGCCTGAGCGTCATTCGGCATCGGCTTGGGCCGGAGATTTACCAAGGGGTCTTTGAGGTGGTCCTCTGGGCGCTTAAGGCGCACGGGCTTCTGAAGGGTCGGCATTTGGGGATCGATTCAAGCGTGATCGAAGCCAATGCGAGTCTGCGCACTCTGGTGCATCGTAATACCGAGAAGGCCTATTGGGAGTATGTGAAGGAATTGGCGCAAAAGGAGGGCGTCGACCCACAGGATGAAGGAGCGGTGCGCCGCTTCGATAAGAAGCGGCCCGGACGCAAGACAAGCAATCAAGAATGGAAAAACCCGCATGATCCGCAAGCCAAGGTCGGGCGCACCAAGGACGGAGCCTGCGACATGATTTACAAGCCCGAGCATGTGACCGACTTGGAAAGCGGAGCCATTGTCCAGGCTGAAGTCTTGGAGGGTGACCACGCCGATACCA
>DATDAX010000027.1:0-3100 GCA_036525175.1 Terrimicrobiaceae bacterium
GCGCTCGCGTTTTATCTCCTGGCCTTTCAGGGTGTGCTTGCGCTTGACGGCGCGCTATGGGGCTGGCTGGCGGGAGTCATCGGCACGCCGGAATGCTTTGCCGTCGCCGGAGTCGGTCTCATCGCCGGCCTGATCCTTATCCGATTCTTCCCACTGATCATCGACGAGACCATTGACCTGAGGCCTTCCACTCATTGGCCTGAGGCGCACGCGAATCTTCAGGCGGACCTCGACGATGGTCCGGTCCTCGTCACCGTCGAATATCTTGTGGCTCCGGAAAATGCCGAGCGCTTTCATTTGGTGATGCGCCAACTTCGAGAGCGGCGGCTGCGAGACGGCGCGAGAAGATGGCGCCTGTATCACGACGCGCAACTGCCCGGTAGATATCTTGAATTGTTCAGGCTGGATTCCTGGGGTGAGCATCTGCGACAACATGAGAGGACCACAATGGCCGACAAGGAGCTCGAAGCCATCGCTCTTGAGTTGCATCAGGGGCCGGATCGCCCCAAGGTATCCCACTACTTCGGAGTCGAAGAATGAACCGCTGCGCCATTTCCACCTGGAGACTTAACAGAGCGCCTCGCGGTTCTTCGGAAGCGGAACCCAGGGGGCCGATCGTGCCGCGTTGCGATCACTATCGTCACGCATCACTTGACGACGGGCTGCTAAAGAGAGAGGAAGAAGCACGACGATGAGCGCAACGGCAGCCGAAGTTCCCATGTTGAATGTGCAGGTGGACGGGGAATGGAAGCGCTTCCCCAAAGGCACGCGGCTCATTGAAGCCTGCATGAAGAGTGGGCACTTCATACCGCACTATTGCTACCATCCCAAACTTAGCTCACCGGGGAATTGCCGTATGTGCCTCGTCGAGTTGGGCATGCCGAAAATGACCCCCGAGCGCAAGCCGGTGTTGGGCGCGGATGGGCGCCCTGAAATCGCCTGGAGCCCGCGGCCGGCGATTTCCTGTGCCACCGAAATCACCGAGGGAATGGCAGTACGCACAGAATCTCCGCTCGTCGAGGAATGCCGAAAGGGTGTCATGGAATTTCTCCTGATAAACCACCCTCTGGATTGTCCGATTTGCGACCAGGCCGGTGAATGCCGTCTTCAGGAGTTTTCTGTTGAGTTCGGTAACGGGGAATCGCGATTCGTCGAGGAGAAGGTCAAGAAACCGAAGCGCGTTGATATCGGTCCGCGCATCGTGCTCGACGATGAGCGCTGCATCATGTGTTCACGCTGCATTCGCTTTATGCAGGAGATCGCCCACGACGACGTTCTGGGCCTCATCAACCGCGGGAGCCATACCACTCTCACGATCTACCCGGGCAAGAGGCTCGACAGTAACTATTCTCTCAACACAGTAGATATCTGCCCGGTAGGCGCACTGACTTCCAAGGATTTCCGATTCGGCATGCGGGTATGGTTCCTGAGGGAGACCAAGAGCATCGACGTCAACTGCGGAAACGGGACGAACATCCTCATCGGGAGCCGCGAGAACGTTATTTATCGCATTACCCCGCGCGATAACGATTTCGTCAACTCTTGCTGGATGCCCGACAGCCACAGACTGAATTTTCACTACGTCAACAGCAGCGAGCGGCTTAAAGAGCCAATAATAAAGGGGAACGATCTGCCCGCGAGCTGGCCGCATGCCATCCGGGCGGCGGCCGAGCAGCTCACGGCTGATCCGCAAGCGACAGCGATGATCGCCTCCGCCAGGATGACCAACGAAGAGCTCTTCCTCGCGCGGCGGCTCGCGATCGCTCTCGGAGTCGAACTCTTCGATGTCTTGCCCCGCCCGCAGAAAGGCGATGGATTCCTGATTTCCGACGATGGAAATCCCAACACCCTGGGGGCCAAACTGATCGGACTCGCCACCGGGAAGTTGCAGGAAATCGCCGCCGGAGTCGCTGGCGGCACGATCAAGTCTCTTCTCGTGCTCGGTGAAGATGCCCTGGAATGCGGGATCTCTGAGGATGATCTCAAGAAACTCGATTCGCTGGTGGTCACAGCCATATTGCCTGACAAAACCACTGCCAACGCCACTGTATTGCTTCCAGCGGCGAGCTGGGCGGAAAAGCGAGGGTCGATGATAAACGTCAAAGGCCGCCTCCAACGCCTCAACCGGGCAATCTCGTCCCCTGGCAAAGCCCGCGACGATTGGGAAATCCTTCACGATCTCATCCAGACGGTCAGCGGCTCGAATGGCACCTATTCGATCGATGAACTCTTCAAGCAGATCGCCGCGGAATTCCACGCCCTGGAAGGACTTTCCCTGAGCCGCATCGGTGACCTCGGGCTCGATCTGTCCGGCAAACTCGAGGTGGCCAATACATGACGCGGCAATTGTGCGAGATTCGTGAACCGACGATCGCGCGAGGAAATTGCGCCCGACGAGAAGCTCACGTTACCCGCGATTCCGCGACCCACCGACCGTGAGCGACCTTACTTCTTACGCTTTCCAGCCTGAGGTTTTCCTGGTTTGGACTTCGCTGCTCAAGACGCTGGCCTTGCTGGCCATTATTTTGGGCTTTGTCTCCTACACGGTCTACGCGGAGCGAAAGGTCTGCGCATTTATTCAGGACCGGGTCGGTCCCAACCGCGTTGGCATTCCGTTAACCTTGCTCGGGTTCAAGAAGGACATCCCTCTGCTCGGCCTCGGGCAGCCCATAGCAGACGCCCTTAAGCTTTTGCTTAAGGAAAATTTCATCCCGAACAGCGTCAACAAGTTCTACTATTACATTGCGCCAAAGCTCACGATGATCCCGCCGATCCTCGTGCTCGCGGTACTGCCTTTTGGATCCTCGCTCTTTGGAGTCCCGATGGTCATCGCCGATATCGATGTTGGCGTTCTCTACGTCTTTGCCGTCTCCTCGTTGGGGGTTTACGGAATCGTCCTTGCCGGCTGGGCATCTAATTCGAAGTATCCGTTCCTGGGAGGCATTCGCTCCAGCTCGCAAATGATCTCCTACGAACTCGCCCTCGGGCTGTCCGTCATCCCGGTTTTCCTTCTTTGCGGCACGCTCAACCTGCCCGATATCGTTCTCTGGCAACGCGAGAATGGCTGGATGGTCGCACCCTGGTGGCCCAAAGGCTTTAG
>DATDAX010000028.1:0-14577 GCA_036525175.1 Terrimicrobiaceae bacterium
GCTCTGCGAATTGAAGCGCCGGCTGCGCCGACACTAGGAGACGAATCCCAATGCCCATTTACATGGACCGCCACTACCTGGAAGGAGCCACCCGCCGAACCCTTGTCCATGCGCACGAAAAGGATTTGGCAACTCAGGCCAAATATGGCGTGCGCTTCCTCACGTATTGGTTTGATGAGGCGCGCTCCACGGCTTTCTGCCTGGTGGATGCTCCAAATAAAGAAGCGATCCGGAAAGCTCATGACGATGCCCATGGGAACGTTCCCAGTGAAATCATCGAAGTGGATCCGGCGGTCGTCGAAGCGTTTTTGGGAAGAGTTGGCGATCCGCCGATAACAGAGGGTGAGAGTCGCGCGCGAGTTGATGCAGGCTTACGCGTCATCATGTTTACCGATCTCAAGGATTCGACGGCCATGACCACGCGTTTGGGTGATGCGAAGGCGCTGCATTTGTTGCATGTGCACAATGCGTTGACGCGAAATGCGCTTCGGGAACATTCTGGCCGGGAGGTTAAGCACTTGGGCGATGGGATTATGGCGTCCTTTGCTTCGATTGAAAATGCCTTGGGATGCGCGATAGCGATTCAAAAAGCGTTCGCGGCGTATAATGCCCAAAATGTCGAGATCCCGTTGCACCTGAGGATTGGTCTCAGCGCGGGCGAGCCAGTGGAAGACAATAACGATTTGTTCGGGATTACTGTGCAATTGGCGGCTCGACTCTGTGCGCATGCGGAACCCGATCAGATCCTGGCAACCGAAGAAGTGGCCGAGCATTCTACGAGAGAGAGGTCGCAGTTTGCGAGCGCGGGCTCTATCACGCTCAAAGGTTTTGATTACTCCGTCCAAGTCTATGAAGTCCGCTGGCAGGAGAAGTGATTTCAAGACCACTTGTTGCGCGCATGACCGAAGCGGTCGTAATGACGGCCTTTAGGCGCGTAGTCGTGGGGGAATGCTGTCTTGATTCCGCAAGCCCGTCTTTTGGACATTGTCAGCGCGGAGCGTTGCAAGCTTTTCTACATTTGTGAAAATTGAACACGTTGCGATCTACACCAAGGACCTCGAGGCCCTGAGAGCGTTTTACTCGAAGTATTTTGGGGCCACTTCAAACGATCTTTATGTGAATCCCAGAAAAGGATTTCGTTCTTACTTTCTGTCATTTTCGGACGGGGCTAGGCTGGAACTCATGCAAATGGAATCGGTTCCTGATTCCCTTAATGATCCGATAGCACAAGCAACGGGCATTATTCATATCGCGTTCTCACTTGGTTCAAGAACCGAAGTTGATCGCATGACCGAGTGGCTTCGAGGCGATGGATTTCGAATTCTCGACGGTCCTCGACAGACAGGTGATGGATACTACGAATGCGCTTTCTTGGATCCTGACGGCAACAGAATCGAGATCACTGAGTAGGCCGAAGCCCGAAAAGCCTATCGGTGACTACACATGTCCGTGCAGATCGGGCTCTCCTGTCGTTCCGGGCAGACAATCTACTCTCGCGACATGACACTACTATTGAAAGCAATGCCGTTCTTTCTGCCGTTCGCCGTCAAATGGGCGTCGCAACAGGAGCAGAAGATCTTGGTTGCCGGAGTACCGTTGTCGGAGCCGTATTTCTCTGACGCTCGCCTGATGGGTGTAGCGCATCCTGAAAGGATTCGATTACTGAAGGTTGCTCAGGTTCCGCTTCCGGCAGGAAGGGTGTTGCGTCACGCTGCGCTGCTCACAAGACTCTTTTCTCGGGATACGGCGGGCATGGCTTTGCGCTACGGGATCTTCATTCGATCGGATTTCTGGCAGGATCGCCGGATCATCGCGCACGAATGTGTCCACACAGCGCAATACGAACGCCTCGGAGGCTTCGCGGAATTTCTCGGAAACTATCTTCACGAATGCCTGGAGGTGGGCTATCCGGCCGGACCCCTGGAGCAAGAGGCTATCCACAAGTCGGAACAAGTCAGCCGCCAGGAAAAGTGAGGGGGTCTTATCGCACTGCGTTTGCAAGCGCGGCTGGCAGGGTGGGAAATTGGAATTCGTACCCTGCCTTGGTGGCCGCTTTGGGCGCGACGCGGGTGCTGTCGAGCATGAGATGCGAAAGCTGGCCGAGTGCCAGGCGGAGGGCAAGGGCCGGAGCAGGGAGTATTGCCGGACGCGCTACGCACCGGGCAAGCTCTCGGGTGAAATCCACGTTGCGGAATGGCGCGGACATTACGGCGTTTACCGGTCCGCTGACGGTCTCGTTTGCGAGCGCCCAGACAATGATCCCTGCAACATCTTCGACGTGCACTCCGCTCATCCACTGGCGACCGTTTCCAAGCTTTCCGCCGAGGCCAAGTTTGAACAAAGGGGCAATGAGCTTGAGGGCACCGCCTTTGCCAATGACGAAGCCGATGCGCACAAATACCACGCGAACGCCGTAGGACGCGGCGCGTGCGGCTTCCCCTTCCCATTCCTGGCACACCTCGGCGAGGAAACCCTGTCCCGGTCCCGAAAACTCGTCGACCAGATTCTCCCCCGTATCACCGTAAAACCCGATTGCGGAAGCATTGACCAGCACGCGCGGTCGCGTAGCCATTTTCTCGATCGCTTCAACGATTCGCCTGGTGCCGAGGACCCTGCTGTCGCGAATGCGCTGCTTTTTCTTCGCAGTCCACAGGCCAAGAATGGACTCTCCCGCGAGGTTCACAATGGCGTCCAAGCCCTCGAGGTCGGGAGCTGAGCCGAGATGAAACAGCCGCGCGCCGGCCTGTGGGCGACGTGAAAATGCAACAACTTCGTATGCTCTCGCGCCACAATGCGCCGCGACGCGCGAACCGATGAATCCCGTAGCTCCGGTAATACCGACTTTCATATACTCAATTTACGACCCAAATCTTCTTCGTAGCCAGCCATAGGGAAAACGGTCACCCGGACAATCTGTGGGCTTCGGATTGATCTTCTTATGCGGCACTACGATTGTCCTCTTTCCTTTGACCTTTCCAACCCGACCTCGCAGATATGTGATAAGTTCGTCGAGGGCACCAAGCTGGGCTTTGGTCGGCTGATCGCGATTCAGGTCCCCTACGAGGCAGATGCCGATCGCGATATTGTTGAGGTAGTCGCTGGCCACATGCCCGCCGTTGAGCTGTTTTGTCCAGCGCGGACCTATTTCGATTTCACCATTACCAGACGATCTTCCGTTGCCGATGACAAAATGGTAGGCCATTCCATGCTTCATCTTGCGAACTCGGCGATGATAAGTGTCGAAAATGCGGGCGTTGCCCTGCCGGGTGCCGCTGTTGTGAATGATGATATACTTCCATCTGCCTTTTTTGACTCTTGCGCGGTCGATCGCCCTGCGCACCCCGGGAGTAAGGTATCGCCAGCGCTTGAACCAGCCGCCCGAACCTTTCGTGGCCGGCTCGAGACCTTGATCTTCCTCCAGACCTGATTTCTCGATCAAGATCGGGGCGTCGAGGCGTTCGCCGCGTGGCGTCGTTCCCTTGGGAACTTGAGGGGGAGTCGGCGAGGGGGTTGAAGGCGGGGACTCCAACGGGATCACATCCGGCGTTGGAGCTTCCCGGGGGGATTCAGTCGCCTTGGGACGGGGTGTCGGCCTCGTTTCCTCAGGCTCCGGCGTCGGTCTGGGGCGGGGCGTCGGCTTCCTCTCTTCGGGCTCCGGCGTTGCCTTCGGGGTTGGACGCGCGGTGGGCGTGGGCGTCGCGGCAACCTTTGGCTTAGGGCGTGGAGTGACGCTCGGCGCGGGAACGGGACGAATGTCTTCACGGGCCTTGAGGAAGAGTTTCTTCTTCTGCTCTTCGCTCAACTGGGCCCGAAGCACTGGGGGTTCGGCGGAGAACGAGGCTAGAAGGATTAACACAAGAATAAGCCTCTTCCGCATCTCTCCGCGGACGCTAACAGATGACTTGCCTTGTTCAAGTCGTTGGCCGATTGAAGTGCACAATGCCTCCGTGTAGAATAGAAAATGAAAAGGCTCGTGGCGCTGCTTCTTCTGGCGTTCTCGTCTCTTGCCGCTCAGCAGGATGAGATTCGATCCGAGGCTGTGCGTGCATTTCAAGCGGGCGACTACGCGACCGCAAAATCACTTTTTGAATCCCTTCTGGCGATCGATCCCAAGAATCCTGCGGCGCGAAACTACTTGCGTGCGATCTCGCTACGCGAGGGCAGTGGAGCGAGTCTCGAATCTGCCCTGAGAAATATCAACATCCCGGCGGTCGATTTTCGCGACGTGACGGTTCGCGAAGCGGTGGCATTTGTTTCACAAAAGGTCAACGAGTTGAGCGGGGGAAAGCAGCCTATGAACGTGGTCTGGATGGTCCCCCCGGAAAGAACCGACAACACGCGTGTTACGTTGAATCTCCGGAACGTGCCGGCGTCAGAAGTGTTGAGATACATTGGGGACGCGTCCAATCTCCGGTTCAGCTATGACGCTCATGCCGTCAAGATCAGGTCGGCAATCGGCTCTTCCGAAGGCAAGTCTGCCGAATAGCGGCTTTGCGTGGGATGCAGCGGACGTTTTCAATACAACACCCGCACAAGGTAAAGTCCGTCGGGTGGGGCGAGGTGGCTCCACTTGGGAGTTCCGGCTCGTAGTCGCGCCTGCAGGCTCCCGACGTCTTCACGTCCTTGCGCGACGCGAACGATAGCGGCCGTCAACATGCGAACCATCTTGTAGAGGAATCCGTCTCCCTCGAATGTAAGCGCGATCAGTCCGCCGCGACGCGAGAGCGCAATCTTTCGAATCGTCCTCACGGTGTCGCGAACAGCCTTGCCGCGGTTGGCGCAGAAGGCGGTGAAGTCATGGCGTCCGGTCAGCGCTGCCACTGCCCGCTGGAAGGACTCGATCTCGAGCGGTTGCGGAACGTGCCAAACGCGACAAAGTTCGTGCGGCGGGAGGATCGGGCCGTTGCGAATGAGGTAGCGATAAACTTTTCCCCGTGCTGAAAAGCGCGCGTGAAAATGCGGATCGGCGCAGGACGAATTCAGGATGCGAACGGTTGGGGGTAGATTCGCGTTCAACGCGCGTTGCCAATCACCCGGATTCATGGTGCCCGAGACATCCGCATGCGCGCATTGGCCGAGGGCATGAACGCCCGCATCCGTTCGGCCTGAGCCGTGAACGGCGACGCGCGTTCCGATGATTTTCTGAAAAGTCTCCTCCAAGGTGTCTTGCACGGTGTTTGATGAAGCCTGGCTTTGCCATCCGGCGTAAGGCGCGCCGTCGTAGGCGATGATGAGCCGCAGCCTCATGCCTGTGAGTCAATCCAGCTCTGGAGGAGAATTTGGGCGGCCGCCTGATCGATCACTGAGCGCTGACTTTTTGCCTTTCGTCCGGCTTCTCGCAGCGCGCGCTGAGCCGAAACCGTTGTCAGGCGCTCGTCCCACGGGATAACTTTGCAATCAAGGCGCTCTCTAAGGCGTTCGATCAGGGACCGTGCTTTCTCTGCGGCCGGACCGAACGAGCCATCCATGTTGCGCGCCACCCCGACGACGACTGCAATTGCTTGCTTTTGAGTGGCCAGCTCGACGATGCGATCACAGGGGTCGCGTTTCGAGACCTCTATGGTCTCCAGCGGGTGCGCCAGCATGCCGAGATCGTCGCTAACGGCCACTCCCACGCGGGCCTCGCCGGGATCGATACCGAGAACACGTCTGATTTCCATTTCCAGTTGAAAATCCCACACCACAAACCTACGTTGCGCAATAACATGTCTTCCATTTCATACGGTAAATTTGGCGACAATCTCCCCATGACGGGCATTATCGCGCTCTCCCAAGCCGCCGTAGGTTTCGGTGTTGGCTTGCTGATTGCCGGTAAGCTCGATCAGACGGTGCGCCAACGCACCGCGGTTGCTTTTATCGGAGCGGGAGCGGCAACAATCCTGCCTTTCGTGGCCGGAATCATCGCAAACTTTAACAATCGCCCCGATTCATCGAGACGCATTCGCAGGCAGCTCGCCAGCATACGCGAGGGCACCGGTCTCTCGAACGGCGATGGCGCATACTGAGCTCGAGCTTGCCTCTCTTCACTGAAGCCGACGCGGATCGCCGTGTTCGGCAGCACGTGTCGTGAAGGATGAACCTCTTCAAGCTCGCGATACGCTGCTATTGGCCTCGGCCTCCGCGCGACGGCGCGAGCTGCTCTGTGACGCGGGGGTCGAGTTTCAAGTCGAGGTCGCGCGAATCGACGAGGTGGCCGGGGGGGAGCTGACGGCGCGGGATCTATGCCTCTTGAATGCAGAACTCAAGGCCGTTGAAGTTGCTTCGAGATTTCCGCACTGCGTCGTCCTTGGCGCGGATACCGTGGTTTCTTTTGAAGGGCGAATCTTTGGAAAACCGGCAGATCTTTCTGAGGCGCGCCGCATGCTCGAACGGCTCTGCGGTCACATCCACGAAGTGCTGACAGGCGTTTGTCTGGTGCACAAGAGCGTGGGGAAGCTTTGCCGCTTCGTGGAGTCCACAAGGGTGAAATTTCGAGCGCAGCGGAACGTCGATCTCGACGACTATTTGCGAAGCATCCATCCCCTCGATAAGGCCGGCGGCTACGCCGCCCAGGAGGACCACGGACGCATGATCGAGCACATCGAGGGGTCCATGAGCAACGTGATAGGGCTGCCCGTGGAACGTGTCATGGCGGCCTTGAGGGAGAATTTCCTGACCACGTTGGAGGAGAGCCCGCGGATAGGCCCGGCTAGCGGGCAGGTTCTTCGCGATCGGATGCCCGGTCCTCGAATCGGGTAATGCTTTTGAGAAACGTCAGTGGCACTCCGCCCACGGGGCCGTTTCGCTGCTTGGCGATGACGAGTTCCGCTTTGCCCTCGATCTCCTTCTTCTCCTCATCGTCGTCCGCATAGTATTCTTCCCGCCAGAGAAGGCCGACGAGATCTGCATCCTGCTCTATCGAGCCGGACTCGCGCAAATCGCTCAGGCGCGGTTTGCCCTTGCTATCGCCCGTGCGAGCCTCCGGGTTGCGATTCAGCTGAGCGAGAACCACGATCGGGATGCTCAACTCCTTTGCCAGGGCCTTGATGCCGGACGAAATTTCGGCGACTTCCACCTGACGGTTATCGAGTCCGCGGCGGCTCGGTGACCGAAGAAGTTGGAGATAATCGACGACGATCAAGCAGACGTCGTGCCGGTCCTTAAGGCGCCGGGCGCGTGCACGAAGCTCAAGAATGCTAAGTCCCGGCGTATCATCGATGAACATTTTCGATTCGGAGAGTCTGGTCGTGGCCTGGATAAGATTGGTCATGTCATGTTTGCCAATAAACCCGTCCCTGATCTTCTTGAGGTCCACGCGCGCATAGGAACAGAGCAGGCGTTGCATGAGCTGTTGGGTACTCATTTCCAGGCTGTACACAGCGACGGGCTTGCCGGCTTCAATGGCAACGTGTTCTGCAATGTTCATGGCGAGGGCTGTTTTTCCCATCGAGGGACGCGCCGCGATGACAATCATCTCGCCCGCATGCATTCCATTGGTCATGGCGTCGATCCCTCTGAAACCCGTGGGCAAACCTGTGAGCGCGCCACGATTCTGGAAAAGCTTTTCGATGCTGTCCAGCGCCGCCATGGCAAGGTCCTTCATCTCAGGAACCTTCGCACGAAAGCGATCGTCCCCAATGGCCAGGACCTTTTGCTCGACCTCATCGAGCAGAATCTGAACGTCTCCCTGCTCCTCGTAGGCCCGGGCTCCGTATTCCGTGCAGGCTCCGATGATCTCGCGCAAGAGGTACTTTTCGCGAAGGATCTCCAGATAGTATGCGGCATTGCTCGCCGTCGGAACGAATGTGAACAAGTCAGTGACCGCGGCCGCCCCGCCCACCTCTTCGAGAAGGTGGCGGTCTTCGAGGAGTTGGGTCAGAGAGATGAGATCGATCGGCTTGTTCGTCTCCCGCATGTCGACCAGCACCGTGAAGATCTTTGCGTGGGCGGGATGATGAAAGTACTTCTCCCCGACCTGTTGCTGGATGCATTCGTCAAGCACGCGCCCGGGAGCAAGCAGGACGGAGCCAAGAAGCCCCTTCTCCGCGTCACCGCTTTGCGGAAGGGACCTGTGAATATCAGGTAAATAAGCTCCGCTCTTTTGGGAGTAAGAACGCCCCCCTTCGCGAACCCTGCCCTGACCAAACCCGGATTTCACGGGATTCTCTACGGACGCTGCCGGAGAATCGGTGGCCATGCTGAGTACTGTTAGGTTTTCGGTGCGGTTTTTCTACGGGTGGGTTTCTTGGAAGACTCCGCTTCCTCTTCAGCCGCTGCGCGCTTGGGAGTGGAAATCTTGACGTGAAGCTTGGCAGCTACGTCCGCGTGAAGCCGTACCTCCACCTCGTGATCGCCACTCTCCTTGAATGCCTTGTCGAGTGCTACCGCGTGCCTGGGCAGTTCGACGTTGCCGAGCTCCGTAGCAAGACGGTCGTGAATATCCTTTGCCGTTACCGAGCCAAACGCCTTTCCCGTCTCACCAGTCTCCAGGGAGAACTCAAGGACCAGCTTGTTGATTCTGCCCGCCAGTTGCTCGGCGGCGGTCAGTTCACGGCCTTCGCGCTCGGCGCGTTTTGCCTTGAGATGGTTGATCTTGCGCAGCGATGCCGGCGTCACTTCCAGCGCCTTGCCGTGCGGAATCAGAAAGTTTCGTGCGTAGCCGCGGCGGACCTTTACCAAGTCTGCCTCCGCTCCGAGATTGGGGATGTTTTCCGTGAGAATGACTTCTGCGTATGCCATAAATCCCGAATCAAAGCGGGATGAAGATGCTAATTCTGCATCGAGAGGTGTCAATTCAAAATCATGGAAAATTGTAGAGCGCGTGGACGAGCGCCACGGCTCGGGACTTTGGCAGGACGCCGGATTCCATCTGGTTCATGACGTAGGCGAAGCCGAGGTGGTTTATCGGATCGGCGAACGCGAGGCTTCCTCCGGCTCCTGGGTGGCCGAAGGCGGAGAGCTCGGGGCCAAGGGTATAGCGTCTTTTTCGGCCGGACGAGTCGAGAGGATCGAGCATGAAGCCGGCGGAGAAGGCCGTTTCCGTGCGCAGCGTTTTGTCATTGCCCTGGGCGAGGCGCGTGGTCATCCACCGGATCGCTTCCGGCGAAAAGTACTTCTGCCCGGCCCATTCTCCTTCGAGGGAGAGCATTGCGTAGAACTTTGCGAGGGAATCGGCGCTTCCGATTGCTCCCAGTGAAGGGAGGCTAGCGGATCGCAATGTGGGCGAATTCATCGCCGAGGGCGAAATCGCGCCTGAGGGTGTGGAGAACGCTTCTCGGGTCAGCGAGCCCGGTGTCGCCATGGCTTGTGAAAAATCATCTTCGACGTCCCCGCAGCCTGCACGAGCGGCGATCATTAGAGCTGCCCGGTGGTGGAGCGATTCCGGAAGCCCGATCCAGAGGTTGAGCTCCATCGGATCGCCAAAATTTTTCCTCCAGTAATCACCGAGCGGGATTCCTGCGAGTTTGCGGACGGATTCGTCGGCGATGTAGCCGTATATTCTCGGAGAATAGCCATGTTCTCCGCGGTCATCCCAGAGCGGAGCCTGCGACTCGATGGCGCGAATCACCGCTTCGTGATCGGTAATCTTGGCCGTCTTGTCTGTGAGCGCCGAGAGGCCTGCGCGGTGGGAAACGACCTCGCCGACGGTGAGGCGGTCCTTGCCGTTCTGCGCGAACGCCGGCCAGAACTCCGCCATGCGTGTCGACAAGTCGAGGCCCGCGCGTTCGAGCGCATGCAGCAGACACGCGCTCGCGAGCCCTTTTGTAGCCGACCATACAAGGACCATTGTTTCGGCAGTCCATGGCAATTGCCGTTCACCATCCCTCCAGCCCTGGCAAAAGCAGAATGCTTGCTTTCCGTGCTGCCAGACCGCTACGGAAGCACCGACTTCGACGCCCCGCACGAAATTGCATTCGAAGATTTCTTGAACGCGGGCCGCCGCCGATTCGTCTGCGGTCATTTGCCCAGAAATCCGTGAACGGCCTTCAGGTCGGGATCGTATTTTGCGATTTCCCGAAACTTTCTGTCCATTTGAAAGCTGGTCGCGAGGTGTTGAGCCGCTTCGTTGAGATTGCCAAGCACGGCATCGTAGCAGCCAAGATTGTAATGGTAGGTGGGTTCACCCAACAGAGACGGAGGCCCTTTCAGGAGCAGTTGCTTCGCCTCGAGCGTGCGACCCATTTCGTGCAGGCAGAAAGCTCCGTGAATGTATCCCGTAGCGCATTCGGGACTGATGCCGCGCAGCCGCGCGCAGACCGCGAGCGCTTGCTCCCAGCGCTTTGCACGCATGACGATGAAGAGTCGCATCTGCAGCACTTCATCGCGGAGCTGGTCCTTCTGCGACAGGGCATCGATTTCCCGCAACGCTTCATCGGGCATGTCCAACTCGATGTACCCCTGCGCCGCAAGCAGAGAACGTTCCAAAGACATGTCCTGCCAGATAAGAGCAAATCCGCCTCCTTGCAACACGGATTACAATTCGGCGAGGGGGGAGGCGCCCATCGTTTCGGCGCGAATCTCAGGCCGCAAGCGCCGGGCATTCGCAAACCGGAGAGACGCCGACCACCCAATCAGGCGATGGTGACATCTTTGCAGAGGTAAACGTCCTGAATGGTATTGAGGAGCTTTATTCCGTCTTCCATGGGGCGCTGGAACGCCTTGCGACCAGAGATAAGCCCCGTCCCTCCCGCGCGCTTATTGACGACAGCGGTAAATGCAGCGTCAGCAAAATCGTGTTCGCCACTCGCGCCGCCGGAATTGATGAGACCTGCGCGGCCCAGGTAGCAATTGGCAACCTGGTAGCGGCACAGGTCGATGGGATGGTCGCTCGTCAGCTCGGTATAGATGCGCTCGTCGAGCTTGCCGTAGCTGGACCCGCCGGTGTTGAGCGCCTTGTAGCCACCGTTATTCTCCGGGAGTTTTTGCTTGATGATGTCCGCCTGAATCGTGCAACCGAGGTGATTCGCCTGACCGGTCAGATCGGCCGAAACGTGGTAATCCTTGTCCTTCTTGAAGGCGTTGTTTCGAAGGTAACACCAGAGCACGGTTGCCATGCCCAACTCGTGCGCCAAGGCGAAGGCGTCCGATATCTCGATGATTTCGCGCGAGGCATCCTCCGAACCAAAATAGATGGTCGCTCCCACCGCCGCCGCACCCATGTTATAGGCATCCTTCACCGTGCCGAAGAGGATTTCTTTGTGCTGGTTAGGGTATGTGAGCAGTTCGTTGTGGTTGATTTTGACCAAAAAGGGGATCTTGTGCGCGTATTTGCGCGAGACGGCTCCTAGAACACCGAACGTCGATGCCACGGCATTGCAGCCCCCTTCCAAGGCAAGCTTTACGATGTTCTCCGGATCGAAATACAGCGGATTTTTTGCAAAGCTTGCGCCGGCGGAGTGCTCAATGCCCTGGTCGACGGGCAGGATGGAAAGGTAACCGGTACCTGCCAGACGGCCGCAGTGATACATCCAGTTCAGGTTGTTCAAGACCCGCTGATTGCGATTGGTCGGGGCGAAAATACGGTCCACCCAGTCCGGCCCCGGCAGGTGCAGGAGCTTGGTCGGGACGGTTTGGCAGGTGTGCTTGAGAAGGTATTCGGCCTTGTCGCCGAGCAGAGATGTGATGTTGTCGATCATGGGAGAGTCGGGATGCAGGTTCCCCGTTTAGGCAAGCTGCGCCTCGTTGTCGAGCCTCTCGACGATCAAGGGCAACGAACCCCGCCCCGCATTCGTTCGCCGCGCATCCTACAACGCGCATGCGTAGCGCCTCCCTGTGGACGTAGCGCTCCGCTAGACGTTCCGGTTGATACAATTGAGATCTTCGAAGGATCCGATCAGCCGTTTGGTGAGCGCAGCTTCGCCGGCGCCGAGCCAAATACGCGGGTCGTAATATTTCTTATTGGGCGAATCGGGTCCTTCCGGGTTGCCGATTTGTCCCTGCAAATAGCCATGGTTTTTGGCTTCGTAGGCGCGGATACCGTCCCAGAACGCCCACTGAAGATCGGTGTCCAGGTTCATCTTGATTGCACCGTAGCTAATGGCCTCCCGGATTTCCGCACGGGATGAACCGGAGCCACCATGGAAGACAAAATTGACCGGTTTCGGGCCCGTGCCGAGGGTTTTCTCTATATATTCCTGCGAGTTTTTCAGGATTGAGGGCTTCAGCTTAACGTTTCCGGGTTTGTAGACGCCATGGACATTTCCGAAGGCGGCAGCCACTGTGAAGTTCGGGCTAATTGGCTTGAGCGCCGAATACGCTTTGGCAACCTCCTCCGGCTGAGTGTAGAGGCGCGATTCGTCCACGCCGGTATTGTCTACACCATCCTCTTCGCCGCCAGTAACTCCGAGCTCAATTTCGAGGGTGATTCCGAGCTTGGTCATTCGCGCAAGGTACTTTGCGCATGTCTCGATGTTCTCGTCGAGCGGCTCTTCGGAAAGGTCAAGCATGTGCGAGCTGTAAAGCGGCTTTCCGGTCTTGGCGAACTGCTCTTCGCTGGCCGCGAGCAGGCCGTCCACCCAGGGAAGCAGCTTCTTGGCGCAATGGTCTGTGTTCAGGATCACCGGCACTCCATAAGCCTTGGCGGCCTGGTCGACGTAGTGCGCCCCTGCGATACCACCGAGGATCGGCCCAAGTTGATTCTCCTTGCTGACGCCCTTCCCAATAAAGAACTGCGCTCCGCCATTGGAAAACTGGATCATCGTCGGGGAATTAACCTCGCGAGCCGCCGCCAGCGACCCATTGACCGAGCTCGTGCCAATGCAGTTGACCGCAGGAAGCGCAAATTCGTTGGCCTTGGCGTAGTCGAGAAGTTCCTTCACTTCATCGCCGAAGAGAACTCCGGCCCGAAATCGTTTGTTGTCACCCATGATGAAAAGATTGTTTTGTAGTTCTTGTGTTGCTGCATCTCCGCGCAGCGAATTGCAGTCGTGGAGGTCTTGCGGAGCTTTTACACCACGCGGGAGTTGTATTCCAGTACGAAACACACTCTTCTCGGCAAGGATTTGGCAGGACGGCGGTTGCACGCGAAGCGGGATCCTGATTTAACGGCGCCAAGCACACTACTCGATGGGTCGCCAATGGCTTCACGCAAAGCGCGCGGTCGCGTCGTTGAAAAAATCGCGAACGACCGGCAAACTGGTCAAGGAAATCATGGTCGCGGCAAAGGTGGGCGGCCCGGATCTCCCGTCCAATCCACGCCTTGCCGCGGCGGTCGAGAAGGCGCGCAAGGAGTCCGTCGCGCGCGACGTGATCGAGCGGGCGATCAGAAAAGGCGCAGGAACCGGCGAGGAAAAAATGGCCATGGAACACCTCGTTTTCGAAGGTTACGCGCCGCACAAGATTCCCGTGATTGTCGAGGTCTACACCGACAATCATAATCGCACAGCGCCCGAGATACGCTCACTCTTCCGCAAGGGTCATCTCGGGAACTCCGGCAGCAACAAGTTCCTTTTCGATCATATCGGCCTTGTCGAAGCCTACCATACGGACCCGGATTCGGACATCGAAGCAGCGGCAATCGAAGCAGGAGCCAATGATGTAGAGCCACTCTCCCACCGGCAGAATGATGACATCCCCGAGAGCGCGAAGGGCGCGCGCTTTCTCACAGAGCGCACCTCCACCGCCGCAGTATCAAAATGGCTCTCGGCGAACGGCTGGCATGTCGTCATGAGCGAGCTCGGCTATCGCGCCAGACAATATCCCTTCCTCTCCGATGAAGACGCTGCGGATGTGGGAGATTTCCTGCAGGCGCTCGAGGATCATGAGGACGTCCACCGCGTTTGGGCGGCCGTGCGATAGATCGGCCTGCCACAAAACCAGCTTAGTATACCGCGGCGCCTGGCCTGGCTATACGGGTGCGAATGTTCTCCGCTTCCAAAATGCGAGCACCGTAGGAAATTTGCCCTTGAAGTACAAAATAGGACGCTTTGTTCGTAAAAAAGTTTGACAAGAGAAACGAAAGGATATGACATTGTCTGCACCCCCCATATCGCTTATGAAAAAGAGCTCTCGCGCGTTTACTCTCATCGAGCTTCTCGTCGTCATCTCGATCATTGGAATCCTCGCCGCCCTTTCCTTGCCCGCCCTCTTTAATGCCCTTGTCAAGGGGCAGATGACGCAGACTCTCAGCAACATGAAGCAGCTGCATCTTGCCACGCAGCAGATGGCACTGGACGGGACTACGACCGGCGATGCCACACTCGGCTGGCCGGGCGATATGACCCCGGCGGACTGGGGAAACTGGGCAACGAATCTCGTTCCCAGTTATTTGAGCCAGAATGACTTCTCCAAATTGTTAAGCGCTGCAGGCCTTGCCCGTCCGAGCTCGACCGCGCTTACCGCCAAGACGCCGAGCGCCGTCATCGCTTACGCTGTCGCTGAAAATAGCACGGGCGACACAGTATTTCTTTCTTCCGCAAACTGGACCAATGGGTCGGCATTGACTTCGGCTGGCAAGCCATACGGCGACAAGGGCTTCATTGTTTTTAGAAAAGCTGGAGATGGCGCCATCCTGCTGCCCAAACAATACAACAACACAAACGTCATCGGTGTGGTGACGAATGCCCTGTGATCAAGGGACGCCTTGCCACGAGGCAAAGC
>DATDAX010000029.1:0-4025 GCA_036525175.1 Terrimicrobiaceae bacterium
GTGGCCGACTTGAAAGCAGCCGCAGAACGAGGGCTGATTCGGCAGCATAAGGGTTTCGGTGAAAGGTCCGAAAGGAAGATCCTTGCGGAGGTCCGTCGGCTTAAGGGCGCGGAGATCCGTGTGAAATGGGCCGTCGCAGAAGAGATCGCCCGCACTCTCGTTGCGCATCTCATGGCCTTGAAAGGCATCGAGACCGTCGAGATCGCTGGCAGCTTTCGCCGGAGGAAGGAAACCGTTGGCGACCTCGACGTTCTTGTAACGTGCGCAAGCAAGGTGCCTTGCATGGACCATTGCGTGGCGTTCGATGAGGTGGCCGAAGTCCTGGGGCGCGGCCCGACGAAATGCATGCTCCGCCTGCGTTCGGGCTTGCAGGTCGATATCCGGGTGGTGCCAGCCAAGAGCCTTGGCGCGGCGCTTCATTACTTCACCGGGTCGAAGGCGCACAATATCGCCATTCGAAAGATGGGCCTGGAGCGAGAACTCAAGATCAACGAATACGGCGTCTTCAAAGGCAGGCGCCGGGTCGCCGGGGCCACGGAGGCGGAGGTCTATGCCCGGGTCGGTCTGACTTATATTGAGCCGGAACTACGCGAAGACAACGGCGAAATTCAGGCCGCGCAGCAGAACCGGCTGCCTAAGCTTTTGACACTCGATCAAATCCGCGGTGACCTGCATTGCCACACAACAGAGAGTGATGGGAAAAACACTCTCAAGGAGATGGCGGAAGCGGCCCAGGCACGCGGCTACGAATACCTGGCAATCTGCGATCACTCAAAGCGCGTCGCCATGGCCCACGGGCTCGATGCAAAGCGCCTGGCGGAACAGATTGAGCAAATCGACCACCTGAATGCCAAGGTCCGCGGATTCACGCTGCTTAAGTCTTGCGAGGTAGATATTCTCGACAACGGATCGCTCGATCTGCCGAACGACATTCTCAAGGAACTGGACCTCACGGTTTGCTCGATCCACTACAAACTAAACCTTCCGCTTGAGCAACAAACCGAGCGCATTCTCCGCGCGATGGACAATCCCTTTTTTCGTATCCTCGGCCATCCGACGGGACGACTCATCAACCAGCGCCATGCATCGGAAATTGATATCGAGCGCATTATGCGTGCAGCCGCCGACCGCGCCTGCTTCCTCGAAGTCAACGCCCAACCCGACCGTCTCGACCTCTCAGACATCCACTGCAAGCTCGCGAAGGAACTTGGCGTTAAGCTTGTCATCTCAACCGACGCGCACCGGGCGAGCGATCTCGATTTCATGCGGTTCGGTGTGAACCAGGCTCGGCGTGGGTGGATCGAGAACGAGAACGTCGTGAATACCCGTGGCCTCGTAGACTTAAGAAGACTCCTCTCCCGAGCATGTCGTTGAATCTGTAAAGAGTTTAACCGGTCCCGTCGTACTGCCGCAAACCAACGCCACAATGCGTCAGGTTTGCGAGTCCGAACGATTACGCTTGGCCGCAACAGGGAGGCCGGGTCTCCCTTCCTTCCCTTATACGGCCTACATCGTCAGATCGGCGACCTCGGGTTTAACTATCTTCTGGTAATCGGTATACTTGAGCTTGATGGCGTCAGTATGGGTGCCTGCCTCGAAGACGATGTAGTCTTCTCGTGCCAATCTCTCATCCACGTAGGTCGGCAACCCATACAAGTTGCCAAACGGCGGCATCGCGCCGACTGCGCAGTCTGAAAAGATCGACTTGAAGTCTACTTCGCTTTCCAGCGACGCCGGCTTGCCGGTAATCTTCTCGACCTTTTGCAGATCGATCCGACGATCCGCCGGAACCACAGCCATTACGTGATTCCCGTTGGACTTCACCATCACGACCTTCGCTTGATGCCTGGCCTTGATATGCTCGACTTCTGCGACTCGTTGTGCCGTGACAGCTTCAGGATGCTGCAAGATTTCGTAGGCGACTCCGCTCTCGTTCAGACAGTTGATAAGTTGTTTGGGTATTTGCATAGATCACTTTAAACATTGCCTGTTACGCCGCGGCTGCTTTCCAGAACTTGGCGAAGACTCGTCCTATGTTGTTGCTTTCCTGGCTTGGTTGCGGGGCGCTCCCCAGCCGGTTCGCCCCACGCGCAGTGAACGACGATCAGATCACGCAGTTGACAAGAATCGGGCCCTGAGATAGGTGAAGCAGACACTGAATGGCTTGGAAAAATCGCCTCCTCGCGCTGTCCGTTGGCACAGTTTTTGTATTTCTTGCGCAGTCGATGTTCTGCTTTGCAGAGCGCAGGGGTATTCTTCTCTGTAGCATTCATATAGAGGAACACCAGAGTTCCGCAGATTCCGAACAGCAAGAAGGTTCGCAGCAGGAGTGTTGTATGCACTCTGACACCGCAATGGGTGTCAATTCCCTTGGTATCTCGCTTGCAAGTATGCCGACCGGGCTTGCGTTGAAATTGAATTCCATCTTGCCCAACGGCTCGATTCGCGAGATCGACCATCCACCTCAATTGTCCTGAGAAGATCGCGGGCCCACTGTGCCCGCGATCCGCGCGCAACTCCAACTGACCTGGGCGCTTCGCCCGGGTCCTAGAGCACAACGCTCTGACTCCGCGGGCCTGCTGCAGAGGCTTTGACCTCCGGCAGGTCAGAACAGGACAAAACATGAAGTTCTCAATTATCTCATCACGCGTCGGGCTCGATCGCCCGCCGAAAATCGCCCTCACCCTCGCGCTGCTTGCGGCCCTCCAAGCATGTGTCTCGCCGAGCTCCTTCCTCAGGCAAGCAAACTCATCACTTCCCTTGGAAGTCATCCACGGTGGGTCTGGACAGATCATGAGCTTTCGTGCCCACGAGACGTCCGACCGACTCTATATCACCGGAACCGCAACATCGCCTTTCTTGAAATCGACGACGCATGTGGACGTGCAGTTGATCGGACCTGGTGGAGACGTCATTGCTGAGAAGCAAGACAACATTGGCCCCGTGCACACGCGCGCAGGCTGGTCGCGCAGCGGACGCCACTCCTACGTCGCGAGCTTTCTTCTAAGTGACGCGCATCAGGCGGCAAGAATTCGTGTCATTTATCACGGTGGCGCGCATCGCGGAACGAGCTCCTGAGCCACTTCGAGCGCCTTGGTCATTTCGTTATCGCGCCGGAAATATCCATGTATCGAGCAGTGATTGCAGGCTGCGTCAGTCTTGCCATTGGCGGGCCTCTCGCAGCGCAGGAAAATGCAGGGCTCGTCTCGAGAACCATAGACGGGCTGGTCAGGCATGCGCTGTCCACCAATGCAGAACTGCGTGCCCTGGAGGCCGAGGCTGCCGCAGCAAAAGGCAAGCGGACGCAGGCAGGCTTCTTCAAGAACCCCGAAGTTTCCACCGAAATCGGCGGGCGCGAAGTGCGTGATTCGGAGAACGTGCTGCAGGGTAACGGCACGACCTTCAGCATAGCAGTCACGCAGACCTTCGAATTCCCGGGCAAGGGCACGCTGCGAAAAGCCATCGCGAACAAGAATGTCGAAATCGCTGAACTCGGCCTCGAACAATTCCGTCTAGCGTTGGCTGGACAGGTGCGCCTTTTGGCGTACGAACACTTGGCGGCCGTGTCGGAGGCCGAAGCGACGGAGTCCGTCTATCGCCAAAGCAATGAACTAAGCTTGCGATTGGCTCCGCAGGTTGGTTTTGGAGCGCGGCAGCAGATTGAAATCCGGCTGATCCAGGCCAGCCTCGTGGAACTCGCTGTGGCAATAAAGGAGGCGGCACAGCGCCGCGAGGATACCCGTACGAAACTCAATGCGCTTCTCGGCCTGCCGCAGAGCATGTTCTTGCGTATTCGTGACCCGCTGACGCCTCCGCACAATCGCCTCGATGCCAACCGGCTCGTTCTTGCCGCGCAGGAGAACAATCCGTTGCTAAAAATCCGGCGGCGCGAGCTGGAACGCTCAGCGCGAGAACTCACAGCCGCCCGGCTCGATGTTGCGCCGGATTTTGCCATAGGACCCTTCTTCAGCCGCGACGTAGCCGGCGATACGGAGCAGAACATCGGCGCGACCATCTCCGCCACA
>DATDAX010000030.1:0-8268 GCA_036525175.1 Terrimicrobiaceae bacterium
CCGGCCTCATTCTAAAGGATCGCTATCACTCCTCGCGCGCCTTGCAAGGATTCGCTGGACCGCTTGCGGTAATCATGGCTGAGGAAGACGATGTCATTCCGGCGGACTCTACGCTCAGGCTCTTTGAATCCTACTCAGGCCCAAAAAAGCTTTGGCGCATCCCGCGGGCCGGCCACAATGAAATCCTCCGGGATATTTCGGATTCGGAACTGCGGTCTGCCTACGAATTCGCCAGGGGCGGTTAAAAACATTTTCCGAACAGATTGGCCCGAATCTACCACTGACTTAGGCGGGGCCTTGCCGAGTTTGGAAGGCGTTGCTTCCCTCTTAGCGGCGCCGGCGTCGGGATCCAAAGGACGTTCCGCGGTGCGTTCGCACGCCCTTCGCGCCGCGCAATGCTGCTTCGACCGTATCCTCATTGAAGATCGCCGAATAAATGTAAGTAAAGTTTTCAAGCTTCAGTCTCGGAATCTTTTGGCCGATGAAATGCTCGATATCTTTGACATGAGGGAGCTCCTCGGCCGTCATGATCGTAAATGCGTCGCCTACATTCTGCGCCCGCCCGGTGCGTCCTATCCGATGCACATAGTCTTCGGGATGCTGGGGGACGTCATAGTTGATGACGTGGCTGACTCCCGCCACGTCGATTCCGCGTGCCGCAATATCCGTGGCAACCATCACCTCGTAGCGTCCGTTCTTGAAGCCTTCCAGTGCCTCGACACGTTCCTGCTGCGTGCGGTTGGAATGGAGAACGGCCAGTGAGTGATTCTCAGTCTTTAATTGTCTGGCGATGCGATCCGCCCCTTCCTTGGTGCGACAGAAGATCAAAACGCTATCGTATTGCGTGCGGGCCAGCAGGGCCGTCAGGAGCTCGAACTTCTGCGCAGCGGCCACGGGATAAATCGCGTGGCTGACCGTTTCCGCGGGGGAACGTCTCACGCCTATCTCGACCTTGATGGGATCGCGCAGGCACCATGCTGCAAGGCGCTCGATCTCTTCGGGTATCGTCGCCGAAAAAAGGAGCGTCTGCCTTCTCTTCGGACACTCTTCCACGATCCTCCGCACGTCCGGAAGAAACCCCATGTCCAACATGCGATCAACCTCGTCAAGGACCAGAAATTCCAAGCCCGAGAGATTTACAGCGCCCTTCTGCATGTGATCGAGCAACCTGCCGGGTGTCGCCACGATCACATCACACCCCCTGCTCAAAGCCTCTGTCTGCTTCCCGTAGCCAACTCCCCCATGGATCAATGCCACCTGAATATGCATGAATCTCGCAAAGTCCCGAAACGCAGTCTCAACTTGCATAGCAAGCTCGCGTGTCGGCTCCAAAATCATACAGCGCGTAAGTTTGCGCGGTGAATCCAGGAGGGAAAGCAATGGCAGACCAAATGCCGCGGTCTTTCCGGTCCCCGTCTGTGCGGACGCAATAACATCTTGTCCCGAAAGAATCATCGGGATCGCCCGAAGTTGAATCGGCGATGGGTCCACGTAGCCCATTCTTTGCACACCATGAATCACTGGATCCGACAAACCTAGATTTTGAAACGACATAACTCACTTTCCCAATTATCAGCTCCTAAATTCGAAAGAAGCCTTTTGCTTCGACCGGCTCCCACGTTGCCAAGGCGGCCACAAGATCCGGCGCCGGTCGAAACTCTCTCAAAGAGATTTCCCGCCCTTGATAACCCCCGTGCGACCGCCCATCCGCCGCCAGATCCACTCGCGCATGTCTGAGGCCGTAATAAATACCATCCCCACTCAACTTCACGATCGCTTCTTTGCAAACCCAATAGCGAAGAAACGTTAGATCTCTGTCCGAACCATCAAGTTTCATAACGCCGTCGAGCTCGTCCTCAAAGAAAAACTTTCTTGCCAGGTCTCCGGCCTGCACCGCGCGGGAGGCTGACTCAACATCAATACCAACCGGCCCTGCGGAAAACGCCGCAATCATCCTTCCCGAAGTATGCGATAGATTGAACTCCGGAGCGCCAGCAACATAAGGCTTGCCTCGCTCCTCGCGACGCATCGCCACTTCCTCAGGACGCACACGCATATATACCCCGACAATCCTCCGAAGACCACCCTGAGCAGATCCGTAACTGATCCTCACGTCTTCGTTCACGATCCTTTCATAACGCCACAGCTCCGCTGAATTTAAGTATCGCAGAAGAATAGGCGACGGCCGAATCAGCCAAATATGCACCCCCCGCGCGGGAAGCTCTAATTCTCCACCCTCGTAATCAATCCATTCAAACGCTAAAAATGGATCCATACCTAATTATTTGCTTGCACTATGGCATAGGTGTTAGCTAAAGTAATACACCTTATGGACCTTTCAAAAATCACTACCTCAACTCTTGAGGCACTTGTCAAGCTCACGAAGAAGCGTGACATGATTCTGGACGAGCTCAAGAGAATTGAAGCTGCAATCGCTGGCGCCTATTCCGGCAGAAAGTCCGAACCTTCTGTCAGGCGCAAAAAGGGCAAGGGGCGACGCCGCTCCGCACCCGCGGCGCCATCCAAGGTTGCGAAGCTTTCCGAAGCACAGGCAGGTGGTAGGCGCGGCGCGTTGAAGGCACGAATTCTTGCCGCGCTGCGAACAGCCGGCGACAAGGGTGTTGCTGTCAAGGAGCTCTCTGCCAAACTCGGTGTTAAGAATCAAAACGTTCATGTGTGGTTCAGCAGCACGGGCAAGAAACTTGGCACGATTCAACGTGTCGGAGCAGGACGCTATCGGCTCAAGCCGGGCGCATAAGCGCGACCTGCCCCCCTGAACCAAGCTGGAGTGTCTCACTCCGAGCGTTGTTGCCATAGAAGGCTATCGCCTCCGCCACCCCGTTGGCCCAGCACTTTTGTGCGATGTATCCTTGGGTGCGCCGAACGAGCTCCTTTATTGGCTCGATAGCATTTGCGGGGCATGCTGTCATCTTAGCGTATGAGCCGTCGAGCATCGAGAAATCGTTGAAATGATCACCTGCCGCCAGCACTTCATGCGCCGGAATGCCCTCCAGACGGCACAGTTCGCCGAGTGCCGAGCCCTTATGATAGTCCCTGTGGCAGAAGCGGAGGTAGATGCTGTTCCGTTGAAAACTAAAATCGGGAAGGCGTGCCCCCTCCTCTTGGATGCGGCACGCGACCACTTCCATCTCGTCCTCAGAGGTCGTCACCAATCCGGCGGGAACCTTTTCCTCGTAAAGAATTGTAACGTGATCCGACTCCTGTGCGAGACGTTCGACAAAGGCAAACATTTCGAGCGCTTGTTCGAAGAGTTCCTCATGCCTGCGACGTGACACCGAGTTCCAGTCACCATGAGCCACCCAGCGGCCGTCGGCAGTTGGCCGGTAGATGTCCCGCTCATTTGTCAGAAGGAAATCAGGCGTCACCGGCGCGTCGAAGAGCTTGAGGCCCTCGACGGCATGGTCCAGGCTTCGGCCGGTGTTGATCGCCCACACTCCGCCATCGCGGCTGTGCACTTCGATGGCGGCGGCGAAATCCGGTGGACAACGACCCCTGGACCCCATCGCAATCAGGGTGCCGTCGAAATCGGTACTTAGCAGTCGAACGTGTGACATCGTCGTTCACGCTACACATCTTCGATGAGCCGGCAACTTTTCTGCGTGCGCGGGGCTGGGAGCGGTCGCCGGCATGAGTTCCTGAAAAATCGTTTCGGAAATTTGCTCAAGTTGCATATAGTTGGGTCAATGAAATCCGCATTCGAACTTGCCATGAGCCGGCTCGAAAATGAGTCGCCGACACAGAAGCTCACTGATGATCAAAAATCAAAACTCGCGGAGGTGGACACAGAGATCAACGCGAAGATCGCTGAGCAAAAGCTTTTCCTGGAGGAGCAGATTCGGAAGGCAGCGGGAGACCCTGCGGCCGAGGCGCAACTTCGCAAACAACTCTCCACGGAGATCGCACGGCTGGAAGAGAAGCGAGAAAGCAAGAAGGAAAAGGTCCGCGCTTCCAAGAGCGACTAAATCATCATCCGCTGAAGCCGTTTCCGACCGACATTTCGAGGTCCCTAAGATCGCCATCAATTGTGCCGCCAATCCCGGGCTTGAGCGCCTTGCGCGCCAAGGCGAGCACTTCCCTGGCCTTACGCTCATCCCCGGCGGCCAGCAAAGCTTCCACAAGCGGTTGCACGATGTCATAGAAGAAGTTTCCTCCGCCGGTCTTTCCAAGACTCGCAAGCTGCCGGCGGTATTCCGCAAAGGCCTGATCAAACTGCTTCGCTGCCACGAGCGCGATGATCTTCTGAGCAGCCACGCTTACACTCAAGTCGGAGCGGCTCCGCTTGTTCTGTACGATGATCAGGCGTTCCAGGCGTTCGGCTTCATCGATGGCACCCTGCTGCCTGGCGATCTTTGCCAGAGCAATCTGCTGGGCAACGCGCATATCGCGATTCGTAAGAAATTGTTGAAGCGCCGCCTCGTGATGAGCTCTTAGGACACTTGGAGAGGCTGCGGTTCGACGAAGGTAATCCGCCTTTGCAGCCCACCCAGCTTCATTCTGGGGACATACCTGAATGGCGCTCTCGTAGGCCTTTAGTGCCTTCACACTATCGCCTGCGGATTCGCACATCCGCCCGATAAGGATATCATCGCGCGACGAGAAATACTCAAGGCCCTCGCGAAGTCCTTGGGCGTGAGATTGAAACTTATGATCGCTTACAGGAAGCCAGGTTTGAGGATCCAGAGCCTCTCCTATGGCGTAGTTTTGGTTCTTGTAGCGACCGCAATCGAGCTCCCAGCGGTCCTCTGACTTCATATATCCGAACCATGCGTGGCCTCCCTGCGACCCTTGCCCGGTGAAAAAGAGCGTAGGCAACCCGCGCGCCTTGCCCACAACCATTGCATAATAGGCCTGATCGACGCAGATCCCATTGTGCTGGCGAATATTCTGCAGAGTGTATTCCCCTTGCGTCCAGTCAAAACTGCCCGATCTGATTCGCTCGAATGAATAGCTGACGGCGTCGAACGCTTTGCCAAACTCGGATCTCTGATATCGCGCGTGCTTTCTCGCCCATTGGAACTCCGACGCCTTGAGCGGAGCGTCCACGACATATTTGATTTGGCCCGGACTAAGCATCCGTAAATCGAACAGTAGGGCGCGCGATTCGTTGCTTTCGATCCAGAAATTGAATCGTTGAGCCACGGACATTTCCGCAATCGGGACTTGCTCAGGGTTGACCTGGCGATGCGGCCAGAAATCCGGGAACGCCTGATCATAAACCAACGCAAGAGCGACGACCAGAGCGCGATACTCCTTGAACTTGTGCGCATTTGCCATGCGGACCTCCTGAAGACGTAACAGCACTCCAGGCAGATAGTCTCTGTCCGAAAGGTTCTCAAAGAGCAAGCGAGTCAGCTCTTCGTCATTCATCCATTCGAGAATGATTCCCGGGTCCAAGTCTTCGCCGACTGCTTTGTCTTGCGGGTTGGCGAGGTCGGCGGGAAGCAGCCGGCGAAGGAATTCCGTTGAGGCAGGATGGTCGAAAAGAATCTGTCTCACCTGCTCAGCATCGATTGTCTCATAGTTGAGAGGCGTGACATATCCCGGTCCGAAGAAAATCAGCTTTTGGTCCTGAGGTGATAGCCGGAGATGATCCGCCAGATGGCCAGCGACTTCGCTCTTCTGGTTACGCGACAGCAATTCGCACCACTTCCATAGATGCATCCATCCGCGATAGGCGGTTACGCCCGTGCTTCCGGGCCGGAGTCGCCCGCCGGGTTGGTAGGCGGCGATCAGCGCGGTTGCGAGAGCGTCGCGCGAAGCAATCCATCCACCGGCGAGAGCCATCGCACGATCAGCCGCGGCCGGGGGTCTCCGAAGGTCTGAAGCCCATCCGAACGCCGGCAACGAAATGACGAGCAATACAATGCGGGAGGCATGATTCACCAGAGCAGACCTCGCTTCTTGTCGCTCTGCATCCGGAGCAGACTCTCAAAGCGCGTCTTGTCCCGCGCATTGGCAATCGCTTGCTCCTTGCTGATCTGGCGGCCAAGGTAAAGCTCAGCGAGCGACTCGTCAAACGTACGCATCCCATCCTTCGCGCCGATTTCGATAAGCCCGACAATTTGCTCCCAGCGCCGTTCGCGTATGGTTGCGCGCACGGCAGTATTGGCCACAAGAATCTCCGTGGCCAGGACGCGCCTGCCACCCGACTCCCCGGGAAGAAGGCGCTGGGAGACGATCGCTTCCAAGGCATTCGCGAGCTGGGCGATAATTTGCGGCTGTTGTTCCGGCGAGAAGGCATCAACGATCCGATCGATGGCCTTCGGCGCGTCGATAGTATGAAGCGTTCCGAGTACGAGGTGTCCGGTTTCCGCGGCAGTGACGGTCGCGCTAATGGTTTCCGGGTCGCGCAGTTCCCCGACCAGAATAACGTCGGGATCCTGTCGCAAAGCATGTCGCAGCGCCTCTGCGAACGAACGCGTGTCGCTGCCAACTTCGCGCTGCTTGATGATGCTCCGAGCGTTGGTAAACACGAACTCGACCGGATCCTCTATGGTGATGATCACACCCGCAAGACGCTCGCTGATATATTTGACCATTGACGCCAAAGTCGTGCTCTTGCCAGATCCTGTCACGCCGGTAACGAGCACCAAACCGCGTTGAAGTTCGCAAATTCTATGGATCGCCGCGCCGTGCCCGAGCCCAGCCAACTCCGGAATGTGATGAGGAATGTACCGAAATGTCGCTTCCAGAGCACCGCGGCAATAGTGAGCGTTGCCCCGAAACCGGCCCACTCCGTCCACCTGAAGCGCAAAGTCAAGCTCCCATTCGTGTTCAAGCCGCGAGCGCTGACTTTCAGTAAGCGCGCCTAGAACGATATTCCTGCAGGCATCCAAGCCCATCGGGGTCTCACCCAGAGGGGTAAGATCTCCGTTTAGGCGGACAAGCGGCGGTGCATCGACGGTGAGATGGAGATCGGATGCGCCCAGATTAACGACACTCGTCAGCAATTGAACCAAATCGACTTCATTCATCGGAGATCATCGCCGTGTGGCTTGCGAGGACGAACTGATACCACGCAGGGCCCGGATCAATTCCTGAGGGTTGTCTGATGCGGCTGCCGCCACATCCTCTGATACCAACTGTGCAGCAACAAGCTTTGAGATGGAGGTCACGAAATTTTGGGCGCTCTGCGGGTTCGAGCGCGCCATGGCATCGGCCAAGTCCGTCAGTTTTCCATCGGCGATGTATTTTCGCATGGCACCGATGTTGCAAAAGTATTCCGCGGCCAGGGCCATTCCTCCTTGCACGGCGGGCAGCAGCCGCTGGCAGAGGATCCCAAGGAGCTGTCCAGACAGTGCACGACGAACAGAATCACGGGAGGTCGAAGGAAACAGAAACTGAAGGCGTTCGATGGCGTCCGTGCAACTTGAGGAATGCAACGTAGCCAGCACAAGGTGTCCTGTTTCAGAGGCCTGAGTGGCAGTCCCTGCGGTTTCGGCATCCCGAATTTCGCCCAGGAGGATGACATCCGGACTTTGCCGCAATGATCGGCGCAGCCCCTCGGCGAAGCTGGGCGTATCGATGCCCACCTCGCGCTGCGTGAAAAGACATCTGCCATTGGAGAAAAGATATTCAATAGGGTCTTCAATTGTAACGACGTGGCGGGAAATTGTTTGATTCATCCACTCGAGGCAAGCCGCGAGAGTCGTGCTCTTTCCGGAGCCGGTCGGACCGCAGACAATGACCAGCCCGGATTTTCTGGCGATCCAGTCACGAAGCACATCAGCCGGGACGCCAAGTGTCTCGAGATCCGGGATATCGCTGCGAATCCGGCGAAGCACTGCCGCATATTTTCCCAACTGCCTTAGCAAGTTCACGCGAAAGCGGACACCATCGCGAGAGGTCAGACTCGAATCATGATCCTGAGTGTCTTCTGCGGCGCCGCATGCTTTCCATAGAGCCGCGAAGAATGCGCGATCCAGCGGGGCAAACTCAAGTGTCGTGAGGCTTCCTGAAATTCTAAGGAGCGGCGGGCGGTCTTCGTGCAAGAGCAGATCGGAAGCGTCATATGCTTCTGCAGCCTCGCACAAAGCGTCCATCGCCTGAGGGAGGGACTCAGCCATTGCAGTGAAAGAGAATTTTGCAATCGATAACGCGCATCGGCCGACATTACACAATTTCAGACGGTGTCCAACCGTCGTTGAAGCTTTGCCAAACTTGCTGGGCACTCATGTGCGGAAAATCTTCGGCAAGTTGCAGAAGTCCCTGTTGACCCATTGCGGTTCGAAAATGCGTCGGTTGGGT
>DATDAX010000031.1:0-2952 GCA_036525175.1 Terrimicrobiaceae bacterium
AAAAATCCGCTCGTAAAGGCCGTGACGCCTAACCCCCCACCCTCAGTACCACCGAACACCGCAACGTTTGCCGAGCCATTATCCAAGACACCGGCGATGCTGCTGGTATTGATGTTCGCTTGAACAAGGCCGCGATAAACAAGCCCTTCGACAAAGAAAACGTAGTCGTTGTAGGGATCCGTCAATAGATTACTCACCTCATCCCCTGTCGGCAGCTGAGGATTGCTTGTTTGGCTTCCGTTGACGTAGGTAAACCGGAATACGCCGGTGAGATTCTTCCCTCTTGCGGTCGCTTTGTACATACCGTCCACTCCCGATACGAGAGGTGAACCGTTCGTAAATGGGGGAGGTCCGGCGAAGGAACCCGCCTGGGCGCTGAGAGCGGCAAGAAGGAGCAGGAGGGAGGCAGCGGCGATCTTCATGGGAAGCCTTGTATCACTTACCGGCCAATGCATGGCAAGATCAAATTTCCTGCAACCTCGACCGTTTCGAACCGGCTAAGACACCTGTACCCGCCGGGCCTCCAGCGCTTCGAGAAGGACCTGAAATCTGGTAAATTACAGCCGCCCGTGTTATCACTCTGGTGCTTTGTCGGCTTCTTCAAGCCGAGCCAGCGCCTTAAGATAACTTTGCCGTTCGAGATAGTGCCGCAAGTCTTTATCGCAGTGGGGAGGGAGCTGAGCGATGGCGGCATCCAACCGGGCGGCTGCGGATTTAAGGCGTTCGAGGTGTGCTTGAGGGTCGCGATCGCGGAGCTCATGGTCGGCAACGACGCTTAGTCGTTGGCGCAGGGCATCGCGCAGTTCAGAAAATGCGGGGCTCATGGAGGAAACTGGCTCTGGCGAAAGCCTTTCGGCGAACCGAGAATCTCGGAGAGCACGACGGCATCGCGCAGGCCTCCGGCCGATCCGAGGAGTTCGCGGATGCGTGAGGGCGGTCTGGGGGCCGCTGCCCGCTCGAGGGACTCGCCGAGCCTGTGAGGCACTTCAAATGCACGACGCTCTTCTCTGTGGCGGACAGCCGGAACGTGCAAGACGACCGGCTTTCTCGCGGGCCGGGGGAGCGGGGGCGGTAACGGTCGCTCCGGTGGCGGCTCAACCCTTTTGGGCAGCGCGGGCGGGGCGGCGTCCTCTGGAAGCCCAAGCGCTTCCCTCAATCGACGCATGGTAATCTCCCCTTCGGCCTCGGGGGGCTCTGCTTGCTCCTCCACTTTCGCGCTCTCGCCGGTCCTGTCGGCGTGTTTCTCCAGCTTGCGCGCTTCGCGTCTCTCTTTGGATTTCTGGACGAGCCAGTTAATGATGCTGATCAATGCGATCAGCAGGAGGATGATGAATTGCTCCATGGTTCGTCTAGCTCCTGCCTGTCCCCATCAAGCTCCGTGGCTGGGTTTTTCAGTTCCTGCAATAGACTCGCGCATGTCAGTGTCCGACTGAATGTTCTTAATCTTGAGGTAATCCATGACGCCGAGGTTACCGCTGCGGAAAGCTTCGGCCATAGCCTGAGGCACCAGGGCTTCGGCCTCAACGACCTTTGCCCGCATCTCCTGAGTGCGCGCCTTCATTTCTTGCTCGCTTGCCACTGCCGCCGCGCGCCGCATTTCCGCCTTGGCCTGCGCGACCACCTTATCAGCCTCCGCCTGCTCGGCCTGCAGCTTCGCCCCCACGTTGTCACCAATGTCGACGTCGGCGATGTCTACGGAAAGGATTTCGAATGCGGTGCCGCTGTCGAGGCCCTTCTGGAGGACCACTTTTGAGATGCGATCGGGATTCTCAAGGACATCCTTGTAAGAAACCGCGGAACCGATCGAAGTGACGATGCCCTCGCCAACGCGTGCTATGATGGTCTCCTCGGTGGCACCGCCAACGAAACGATCAAGGTTCGAGCGCACTGTAACCCGGGCGCGGACCTTCACGCCAATACCATCGCGAGCCACGGCGTCGATTGTCGTCCTCCCGGCCGACTGCTGAGGATTCGGACAGTCGATCACTTTGGGATTGATGCTGGTGCGCACGGCCTCCAGCACCGTCTTGCTCGTGCCCTTGATTGCGAGATCGATTGCGCAGGCGCGATTGAAATCGAGGGTGATGCCCGCCTTGTCAGCGGCAATGAGAGCCAGCACGACATGGCTGACGTTGCCTCCCGACAAGTAGTGCGCTTCCAAGGAATCCGTCTCCAGTGGCAATCCCGCCTTTACTGCCGTGACTCGGCTATCGACGATGAGTCCGACCGGGACCCGGCGCAGGCGCATTCCGATGAGCTTTGCAAACGCCACCGGGGCATCTGCAATTTTGGCACGAAGCCACACACCGAAGAAGTTGGCAAGTATGAGCACCAGCACAATGCCGATGACCGCAGCAATGCCGATGAGGATGAGAACGATGAGATTCATTGGGTCGAGTTAATTTGGCGGCACAGCTTATGCATTAGCGTCGGTCAGGCTATACCTTTTTTCGGACGACAATCCGCAACCCTTCCTCACGAACCACGACAATCGGTTCATCACGCCCAATGAAATCGCTTTCCGCGACGACGTCCACCCTCCTGCCCCCTATCGACGCCGTCCCAGCCGGGCGCAACGGCGTGAGAGAAAGTCCCTGCGCTCCCATCAATTCGGAAGGCGCAGCCCGCTCTCCGACGCCTTTCACAAGGCTTTTCTGGAGCATGATTCTCCTTCCAATCGCGGTGCGTGGAAACATCGCCAGCCACGTAAGAAAGCCCGCAAAGGTCAATGTGCACACGCCCGCGAAGACGAGCGACCCGGTCACCGCGTCATAATATACGAAGGCCACGATCACAGCACCCGTAAGGCACAGTCCTCCCAGCAATCCCAGCACCATGCCCGGCACGAACACCTCTGCCGCGACCATGAGAAAGCCGACAATTATCAGAACAACGATTGCTTCGAACGGGCCCATGGCTCGTCAAACGCGAATATCGCTGCGTAGGTCGCTA